>MEGM01000142.1 GCA_001725505.1 Rubrivivax sp. SCN 70-15
TAGGCCCAGGCGCAGGCCACGGTGGAGTCGCCCGAGATGCGTCCGGCGAGCCGGTAGGCGTCCAGCGGCGCCAGTTCGGTGAAGCGCCGCTCGATGCCCTTGTGCACGTAGCCCAGGTGCTCCTCGAGTCTCAGGACCTTCTCGCCGACGACCGAGAAGCGGAAGTGCCCCGGCTCGATGATGCCGGCATGCACCGGGCCGACGGCGATCTCGTGCACGCCGTCGCCTTCGACGCGCACGAAGGGGTAGTCGGCCGGCAGCGTGCCGGGGCTCGCCGACGTCGGCGCGGCGCCGTGCTTCAGCGGCGCCGGCCCGGCCCCCCACAGGCCATGGGCCAGCCAGGGTCGCGTGTCGGTGCTGCCCTGGGCCTGCAGGCCCGACAGGTCGGCCATCGCGCGCTGCATCCGCGCGGCGCAGGCGAAGGCGCGCGACAGGTCCGGGAAGCCGACATCGGCATCGGCGATCGCCAGCTCGACCCAGACCAGCCCCTCGGGCAAGGCATAGGCCGCACAGGCGGCGACGCCGGCGGAGCCGCCGCGGTCGACGCCCCACATCGAGACCATGCGTCCGCCCCGCTGCGCGACGGCGCGGGCCGCCGTCGACCAGGCGCCGCGGTCGACCGCCGCGTGCCAGATCGGCAGCGGCGCGCGCAGGCGCTGCAGTTCGAGTCCGAGGTCCGGCAACGGGCGCACGTCAGTTCCCCAGCATCGCCGCCGCCTGGCGGTACCAGGCGTCGAGGTAGGGCGGGATGTACAGGCCCAGCATCAGCCCGAGCGCCAGGTGCACGAACACCGGGACCAGCGCCGGCGGGTGCGCCAGCGGCTTGACGCTGGTCTCGCCGAACACCATGGGCTGGACGCGGCTGAAGACGGTCGCGAACGCCAGGCCGAGCGCGAGCAGCAGGAATGGCGTGGCCCAGGCCTGCTCGCGCATCGCGGTCGTGACGATCAGGAACTCGCTCGCGAAGACGCCGAACGGCGGCATGCCCAGGATCGCCAGCGAGCCCAGCATCAGGCCCCAGGCGACCGTCGGGCTGACCTTGATCAGCCCGCGGATGCCGTCCATCAGCTGCGTGCCGGCCTTCTGCGACGCGTGGCCGACGGCGAAGAAGATCGCCGACTTGACGAGCGAATGCACCGTCATGTGCAGCAGGGCGGCGTAGGTGGCGATCGGCCCGCCCATGCCGAAGGCGAAGGTCATCATGCCCATGTGCTCGATCGACGAGTACGCGAACATGCGCTTGACGTCCTTCTGCCGGACCAGCATGAACACTGCCACCACCACCGAGAGCAGCCCGAAGCCCATCATCAGCCGACCCGACAGCGCGCTGCTGTGCAGCGCCCCGTCGGTCAGCACCTTGCAGCGCAGCACCGCGTACAGCGCGACGTTGAGCAGCAGCCCCGACAGCACGGCCGAGACCGGCGTCGGCCCTTCGGCATGCGCATCGGGCAGCCAGTTGTGCACCGGCACGAGGCCGACCTTGGTGCCGTAGCCGATGAACAGGAAGGCGAACGCGAGCGTGATGATGCCCGGGTCGAGCTGGCTCTTGACTGCGTTCAGGTTCGTCCAGAGCAGCGCACCGCCGGCGCTGTCGAGGCCGGGTCCGATGACCTTCGCCGCCGCCATGTAGAGCAGCACCGTGCCGAACAGCGCCTGCGCGATGCCGACGCCGCAGAGGATGAAGTACTTCCACGCCGCCTCGAGGCTGGCCGCGGTGCGGTAGACGCTGACCAGCAGCACGGTGGTCAGCGTCGCCGCTTCCATCGCGACCCAGAGCAGCCCCAAGTTGTTCGTCGTCAGCGCGAGCAGCATCGTGAAGCCGAACAGCTGGTACATGCTGTGGTACAGGCGCAGCCGCGGCGGCGTCATCTTGCCGTGGTCGCGCTCGACGCGCATGTAGGGGCGCGAGAAGATCGACGTCGTCAGCCCGACGAAGGCCGTCAGCGTGACGAGAAAGACGTTGAGCGCGTCGACGTAGAACTCGCGGCTCCAGACCAGCAGCGGCCCGCTCTCGACGACCTGCACCGTCAGCGCGCAGGCGGCGACGAAGGTGCCGAGGCTGAACGCGACGTTGACGTCGCGCGCGTGGTCGCGGTGGCCGACCAGCGCCAGCACCGCGCTGCCCAGCAGCGGGCAGGCGAGCAGGAGGGTGAGTGCGGTCGACTCGAAGTGCACTCAGTCGTCCTTCAGGTTCTCCAGATGCCGGATGTCCAGGCTGTCGAACTGCTCGCGGATCTGGAACATGAACACGCCCAGGATCAGCACGCCGACGAGCACGTCGAGCGCGATGCCCAGCTCGACCACCATCGGCATCCCGTAGGTCGCCGACGTCGCGGCGAAGAACAGGCCGTTCTCCATCGCGAGGAAGCCGATCACCTGCGGCACCGCCTTCGCGCGCGTGATCATCATCAGGAACGACAGCAGCACGCAGGCCAGCGCGATGCCCAGCGTGCCGCTGGCCAGCGCCGACGACAGGCGCGCGATCGGGATCGCGAGGTTGAACGAGAAGATCACGACTCCGATGCCGATCAGCATCGTCGTCGGGATGTTGATCAGCGTCTCGACGTCGCGGCGGATGCCCAGGCGGTCGATCACCCGGTGCAGCAGCCACGGAATCAGCAGCACCTTGAGTGCGAAGGTCAGGCCGGCCGACAGATACAGGTGGTGCTGGTCCGTGACGTAGCCGACGACCGCGGTGGCCAGCGCCAGCACCGCGCCCTGGAGCGTGAACAGGCGGATCAGCGACAGGATGCGGCGCTGCGAGATCATCGCGAACGCGAGCATCAGCAGCGTCGCGCCGAGCAGGTTGACGAACTGGGTCAGCAGCAGGCTCATCTCATCGACCCCGACCGGACCGGGTCCCTGCAGCGGCAAGGACGGGCGGGCGATCGGCGATAGACCGCTTCCGGCCCGGAGCGGCCTTTGGCCGCTCCGGGCCGAACGGCCCTTTGCACCGCTCCCCCGCGCCCCCTCCGCGAGGGGACTCCAGCTCGGATGACGAGTCGGCCCGCAGGCCGACCCACTCTCGAGCCCGGCGGCGCTGTGGCTACGCGCAGCGCCTCGAAGGACGCGCCGGCCGCAAGGCCGGCCCGACGGTCATGCTGGTGCCCCCTCTCGGAGGGGACTGGTGGGAGCGGTGCGCAACGGCCCTGGCCCGGAGCGGCCAAGGGCCGCTCCGGGTCGCACCCGGTCGTCCGATACAGCGGCTGCCGAGTTGCCGATGGCCGAGCCTGTGGATGGCGGGAGGGCATCTCAGCGTGCCAGCAGAAGATGGACGAGCATGCCGATCACCGCGAGCAGGAACGCGGTGGCCAGGAACTCGGGGACGCGGAAGATGCGCATCTTCGCGCTCACCGCCTCGAGCACGGCGAGCATGGCGCCGCCGATCGCGAGCTTGAGCACCAGCATCGGCAGCGCGAGCAGCATCGCCAGCGGTGCATGGGCGTCGGCCACGCCCCAGGGGAAGAACAGCGCCAGGCCGATGCACGAATAGGCGAACAGCTTCAGGCTCGCGGCCCATTCGAGCAGCGCCAGGTGGCGGCCCGAGTATTCGAGGATCAGCGCCTCGTGCAGCATCGTCAGCTCGAGGTGCGTGGCCGGGTTGTCGACCGGCACGCGCGCGTTCTCGGCCAGCGAGACCATCGTGAACGCGACCCCGGCGAGGGCCAGGCCCGGGTAGATCGCCAGCTCGCGGTGCGCGAGCGTCTCGACGATGGTCGTCAGCGATGTCGACTGCGAGATGAGCGACGCCGAGAACAGCACCATGAGCAGCGCCGGCTCGGCGAGGAAGCCGACCAGCATCTCGCGCCGCGCGCCCATCGTGCCGAAGGCGGTGCCGACGTCCATCGCGGCGAGCGAGATGAAGACTCGTGCGAGAGCGAACAGCCCGACGAGCGCGATCGCGTCGGCCGCGGGCGCGAGCGGCAGGTCGGTCGACAGCGTCGGGATGATCGCGCAGGCCAGCACCATGCAGCCGAACTTGACGTAGGGCGCGACGCGGAACAGGCGCGACGCGTGGTCGGCGACCATCGACTCCTTGTTGAACAGCTTGTGCAGCATCCTGTACGGCTGCCACAGGCTCGGCGCCGAGCGGTTCTGCAGCCAGGCGCGGCACTGGTTGACCCAGCCGGTCAGCAGCGGTGCCAGCGCGATCGCGATCACGATCTCGAGCAGCTGCGAGACGAGGCCCGAAACGCTCATCGCATCACCGCCAGCAGCGTCGCGACCAGCGTCACGAAGCTGTACATCAGGTAGACCGAGATGCGGCCCTGCTGCAGCCGGCCGATCAGCCGGGCCAGGACGTTGGCCAGCGCGATGAGCGGGGCGTAGAGCCAGCGCCAGAAATGGTCCTCGACGACGACGCGGTAGCGCGGCTGCGCGTCGAAGGGCGTGGGCAGCTCGCGCCGCATCACGAAGAAGGGTTCGAAGATCTGCCGGATCGGCTGGCCGAAGCCTTCGGCCGTGTCCTGCATGCGCGCCGTGCCCCAGGGGAAGCCGCAGGCCCAGGGCCGGCCACGGCGCATGCGGCCGTGGTAGAGCCAGCGCACCATCAGGAAGGCGAGCGCGAAGCAGCCCAGGATCCCGAGCAGGAAGATCACCGGGCCGTAGCTCGCCTGCGCCAGGCTGTTCGGCGCCAGCAGCCAGCCGTGGTCGGCCACCCGCGCGCCCAGGCCGGCATGGACGAGCTGCTGCGTGACGGGGTCGATGAGCTGGATGAAGCGCGTCGGCAGCAGGCCCAGCGCGACGCAACCGAGCGCCAGCCAGAGCATGCCGGCGCGCTCCCACAGGCCGGCATCGTGGGCGTGCGCGAGCTTCTCCTCGCGCGGCTGGCCGAGGAAGATCACGCCGAAGAACTTGACCATCGTGTAGCCCGCCAGCGCCGCCACCAGAGCGATCAGCGCCGCGACGACCGGGATCAGCATCGTCAGCAGCGGCACCGGCAGCCCGGTCGTGAACAGGAAGCTCTGCAGCAGCAGCCACTCGGAGACGAAGCCGCCCAGCGGGGGCAACCCGGCGCTGGCCAGAACGCCCAGCAGGCTCAGCCAGCCGACCCAGGGCATCGTGCGGATCAGGCCGCCGAGCTTGCCGAGGTTGCGCTCCGACGTGGCGTGCAGCACGCTGCCGGTGCCCAGGAACAGCAGGCTCTTGAAGCAGGCGTGGCTGGCCACCTGGTACAGCGTCGCGGTCAGGGCCAGTGCGGCCAAGGGCTGCATGCCGAAGCCG
This sequence comes from Rubrivivax sp. SCN 70-15, assembly GCA_001725505.1. Lineage (GTDB taxonomy): Bacteria > Pseudomonadota > Gammaproteobacteria > Burkholderiales > Burkholderiaceae_C > Rubrivivax. The sequence goes on from MEGM01000142.1 coordinate 5,224, forward strand.
GCGAAGATCAGCGTCAACCCGATGCCGACGAAGATCAGGCCCATGTTCTCGATCGACGAGTATGCGAGCAGCCGCTTCATGTCGGTCTGCACCGACGCGAAGACGACGCCGAACAAGGCGGTGGCCAGGCCGACCGCCAGCAGCAGCCCGCCCCACCACCACAGGCGAAGGTGCAGCAGATCGAGGCTCACGCGCAGCAGGCCGTAGATCGCAGTGTTGAGCATGACCCCGCTCATCAGCGCCGAGACCGGCGACGGCGCCGCCGGGTGCGCCTCGGGCAGCCAGACGTGCAGCGGCAGCACCCCAGCCTTCGCGCCGTAGCCGAACAGCGCGAGCAGGAAGCCGGTCGAGGCCCAGAACGGCGTCAGCGCCTGCGCCCGCATGTTCGCGAAGCTGTAGTCGCCGGTGTTCGCCTGGAGCACGCCGAAGCACAGCAGGATCGCGATCGCGCCGATGCGCGCCATCGTGATGTACAGGCTGCCGGCGCTGCGGACTTCGGCGATGCGGTGGTTCGCGGTGACGAGGAAGTACGACGACAAGGCCATCGTCTCCCACAGCACCATGAACGAATAGGCGTCGTCGGCGAGCACGACGCCGACCATGCTGACCAGGAAGACGTGGTACTCGAGGCACAGCAGCCCCGGCGGCGTGCCCTCGCCCTTGCGGAAGTAGCCCGCCGCGAAGGCCGAGATGCCCGCCGACGCGGCGCCGATGACCATCAGGAAGTAGGCCGACAGGCTGTCGAGCCGGAGGTGGAAGGGCAGCGAGGGCAGCCCGATCGGCAGCACGGCGACCTCGGGCGTGCCGAGCAGCGCGCCGACGGCCAGCGCGAACAGCACCAGCCCGAGCAGCCCGCCCAGAGGAAAGAGCAGATGCGAGACGATGCCCAGCCGGCGCAAAGCCAGCACGCCGGCGACGCCGACGAGCAGCCAACCGGTCATGACGGCGAGGATCCAGTCGATGAGGAGCCACTGCGTCATGGACGTCTTGCCGGTGCGGCCGGACCTAGCGGCGCCTCGGGGTCGGGCGGGCCGAGGCGGCGGATGAGGCGGCGCGCCTCGGCTCGCGTCCGGCTCGTGTGACGGCCGCCGGGAGGGCTTCGGCCGCGGGCTCGTCCCGACCGGCGGCGATGTATTCGACGCCGTGCCGGGCGAGGTAATCCCGGATCAGCTGCCGGACGACCTGCGATGCGGTTCGATCCTGGCGCGCGCAGAGGCGCTCGAACGCCGCCTTCTTGTTCGGATCGATCAGCAGCGTCAGCCGTGCGGTCTTGAGCTCCATGAATCCTCGCGAACGGGGTTCGGCGAATTACATCGAGCGCGCAGCGTACTCCAACGCAATGCGAATGCCAGAATTTCAGCCGTCCATGGCGCCGATCGCCACGCGCGCCATATGAACTCGACGTATCCGGCGCGGGCCGTGGCCGGGCTCCGCCCGGTCACTGGCGTCGCCCCCTGGAGGGGGAGCGCCGAAGGCACTTCGGGGATGGCTCGATTCAGCGGCGCCGCCCCTCGAGCGCGGACGAGACCCGGGCGAAGCCGGCGTGCAGTTGCCGGGCGGCGACTTCGTCCAGGCGCTTCGGGCCGCGCGCCCGGGCAGGCCGGTGCGAATCGAAGGCATGCCCCTTGCTGGCGAAGACGATGCCGTTGGTGAGATCGACGCCGTCGATGACCAGGACCGAGTCGTTGAAGCTGCGCCGGATGCGGTCGACGAAGATCTCGTAGCGCGGATGGCCACTGTGCAGGTTGACCACCATGATGCCGTCCGGCTGCAGCATCTCGAAGCAGTCGTCGTAGAAGCGCTGCGACGACAGCCGCGACGGCTGGCCGTCGCTGTCGAAGCCGTCGACCATCAGCACGTCGCAGCGGGTGGCCCGGTAGCGGACGAACTGCGCGCCGTCGCCCTGCACGACGCTGAAGCGCTCGTCGTCGGGCGGCACGTGGAACTCGTCGCGCAGCGCAATCACGTGCGGATTGATCTCGACCACCTGGATACGCGAATCGGGCAGGTGGCGGTAGCAGAACTTGGCCAGCGAGCCACCGCCCAGGCCGATCATCGCGATGTTTCGCGGCTCGGGCTCGAACATCAGGAAGCCCATCATCGTGCGCGTGTATTCGAGGTCCAGCGCGTGCGGATCCTGGATCTGCATGCGGCTCTGGATCTCGCCGATCGAGAAGTGCAGCGCCTTGGTGCTGAGACTCTCGTAGACGAAGGGCTTGACGTGGCGGTCGGACTCTTGGCTGTCGGGCATGGGTCTGGGGGGACGTGACGGTCGGAGGCGTGCAAGCGTCAGCTCGAGATGCCGAGCAGGTCCAGAACGCCGCAGACGAAGGTCAGCGGGTGTGGCGGGCAGCCCGGCACGTAGAGCGAGGGCTTGAAGCGCTCGACGAAGCTGCGCTCGAGCGCCGACGAGCCCTCGAACGGGCTGCCCGAGATCGCGCAGGCGCCGACCGCGATCACCAGCTTGGGTTCGGACATCGCATCCCAGCACAGCTCCAGCGCCTGGGCCATGTTGCGCGTGATCGGGCCGGTCAGCACCAGGCCGTCGGCATGGCGCGGCGACGCGACGATGTCGATGCCGTAGCGGCCGATGTCGAAGTTGACGTTGGACAGCGCGTTCACTTCGAGCTCGCAGCCGTTGCAGCCGCCGGCCGACACCGAGCGCAGTTTGAGCGAGCGGCCGAAGCGCGCCCGCAATGCGGCGGACACCTCGACCGGATCGGGCGCCGACCGCGTGGCGCTGAGCAGCAGCCCGGAGCGCTCTGTGCTGGCCAGCTGGAAGTCGTTGCCGAACGACAGCTTGGCGCTCGGGCACACCGGTGCGCAGTCACCGCACAGCACGCAGCGGCCGAGGTCGATCTGCACGGGCTGCTGCGCAGAGGTGGGCGCGAGCCTGATGGCCTGGGTCGGGCACGCCGTGACGCAGGCTCGACACCCCGTCTCGCACGCGTTCTCGGCGATGACGGGTTTGCCGCGCAAGCCCGCCGGGTTCGCCTTGCGCGGATCGGGGATGTACTGCGTGCCCTGCGAGGCCCTGACTCTGATCGACTTGAACACGCTGGCTCCTAGAGATCGTTGCCGCAGTAGGACAGGTCGAAGCTCTTGTTGCAGATCGGGAAGTCCGAGATCCCGTTGCCGCGCACCGCGAGCGCGAGGCCGAACCAGTTCTGCAGCGACGGGTCCTGCACCTTGTAGTGCAGCAGCCGGCCGTCGGGCCCGGTCTCCAGCGCCTGGACCACCGGCCCGCGATGGCCTTCGCGCACCGAGATGCACAGCGTGTGCTCCCGCAGCGGGCCGATCGGCACCATGGTCCGGTCGTCGGCGCCATCGAGACCGAGATCGGTGGCCTGCAACACCCGGGTCAGCCAGCGCAGTGATTCGTCGATCTCGCGCATGCGCAGCGTCAGCCGCGCCCAGCAGTCGCCACCGTCCTCGGTGAGGACGGCGATCGGGTGCGCCGTGTACAGATCGCCCGGCAGGCCCGCCCGGGTGTCGACCGGCACGCCGCTGGCCCGCGCGACCAGGCCGACGAGGCCGGTCTCCTCGGCGGCCCTGCGGCCGACCACGCCCACGCCTTGGAACCGTGCCTGCACGCTGCGCGCCCCGAGCATCAGCTCGTTGACCTCGGTCATGTCCTTGGCGAAGGCGCCGAGCGTGGTCAGCAGGTCGCGGCGCAGCGCGTCGCCGATGCCGTGGCGCACGCCGCCGGGCCGCAGCCAGCCGCGGCCGAAGCGGCTGCCGCAGACGCGCATCGTCGCGTTGATGATCGCCGTGCGCAGCCGGCCGTAGCTGGCGCCGCCTTGCAGGAAGGCGATGTCGGTGGCCAGACCGGTGAGCGCCACCAGGTGCATCGCGACGCGTTCGAGTTCCAGCGCGACGCCTCGCACGCGCTGCGCGGCCAGGCTCGGCGCCTTCGCCAAGGACATGACCGAGGTCAACGAGCTGATGCTCGGGGCGCGCAGCGTGCAGGCACGGTTTCGTGTCGCCGGCGATCGACTCGACCAGCGGCGTGAGCGCGAGCGGCGGGCGCTGGAGCAGCAGCGACTCGACGCCGCGGTGCTGGTAGCCCAGTTGAAGTTCCAGGTGAAGCACCTGCTCGCCATGGCACATGAAGCGGAAATGCCCGGGCTCGATGACGCTGGCGTGGATCGGCCCGACGCCGACCTCGTTCACGTCCTGGCCGCGCACCTTGAAGAACGGGTGCTCGGCCATGCGCTGCTGGCGCTCGCCTTCGTAGCGCACCGGCTTGAGCCAGGGGTGGCCGGCGGGCGCGAGTCCGGTCTGCTCCCAGAGTTCGCGCTCGAACATCTGCGCCGCGGGATGCCCGGCGGTGATCGACGCAAACGCGGCGCCGTGCGGGCCGCGACCGCGCAGCAGACCGAGCCGGCCGTCCCCGCGCTGGAGCAAGGCCGTGGTGAGCACCGCGTCGGCGCCGTCGGCGCGGCCGAACAGCGTGAGCAGGCGCTCGCCAGCATCGAGCGCCAGCCCGACCTGCCGTGCCCAGTCGTCCAGCGCGAGGGGTGCCAGCTCCCGGGTCGCTGCGATGGCGATCGGCTGTGCGGGTGCCATCACTGGCCCCCGATCGACTGCGCGACCTGCAGCAGCAGCGCGCTGACGGGGGCCGGCGTGTAGACGCCGAGCAGGATCAGCACCGTGACGAAGCCGAGCTTGGGCACGGCCGTGACCCAGGTCTCGCTGACCGGCGCACGCGGGCGGTCCGACGCGCCCCAGATCATCGGGAAGATCGATCGCCCGGTGGCGACGAAGATGATCGTCAGCATCGTGCACATCAGCGTGAACGCGATCAGGTTGCCGGTCTGCACGATGCCCGAAAGGATCAGCATCTCGGCCATGAAGCTGCCGAACGGCGGAAACCCCAGCAGCGCGAAGACGCCGACGGCGAACAGCAGGCCCGAGAACGGCAGCACGCGGATCACGCCGCTCAGTGCCTTGACCTCGTTGCTGCGGTAGACGGCGCGCAGCCGGCCCGCGGTCAGGAACAGCAAGGCCTTCACGAACGCTGCGCTGACGATGTACAGCAGCACGCCATAGGCTGCGGCCCGGCCCACGGACAGGCCGATCGCGATCACCCCCGACGAGCTGACGCAGGCGTAGGCGATCAGCCGCTTGTAGTTGCGCGCGGCCATGACCTGGACCGCCGCGACCGTCAGCGACAGGCAGCCCATGATCAGCAGCTCGTGCGCGACGAATCCCATGTCCTGACCGCGAAACACCTGCAGCACGCGCAGCACCGCGACGACGCTGATGTTGAACTGCACCGCCGCGAGCAGCGCGCTGGTGCTCGTCGGTGCGGCCTCGTAGGTCTCGGGCATCCAGCCGTACAGCGGCGCCAGCCCCAGCTTGCTGCCCAGGCCGAACAGCATCAAGGCCAGGCCCAGCCGCTGCCAGCCGTCGCCGGGCGACGCGATGCCGCGTGCCATCTCGTCGAGCGCGAAGCCGATCTCCAGGCCGTGCAGGTGCGCCGAGCGGGTCAGGCACATGATGCCGAGGAAGGTCAGCGCCAGCGACATGCTCGAATACAGCAGGTAGTGCCAGGCCACGCGGCGCGGTGCAGGCGAGTCGCCCTGGGCCACCAGTGGCGCGGCGCACAGGGTGGTCAGTTCGACGAAGGCCCACAGCATCAGCAGGTTGTTGGCCATCACGCCGAGGTTCATCGCCACCATGAACGCCAGTGTCAGCGCGGCGCGCGGCAGCAGGTTCTCGGCCAGCAGGCGCGAGGTGCTGGCCCGCGACGACATGTAGACGCTGATGCCGAGGAAGACGCCATCGACGACGAGCAGAAACAGCATCGACGTGGCGTCGAGGACGAAGTAGCGATGGCCGAAGTACAGCGGCAACGAATGCAACGGCGTGCGCACGAACACCGTGACCCAGAACAGCAGGCCGAGCACGGCCAGCGCGACGAGCGCCGGGCCGACCCACAGGCGGCTTGGCGGCACTGCCGGTGTTGCGCGCATCGAGACGGCGCCGACCTCGCTCATGGTGCCTCGCTCGCGGGCCGGTCGCCCGCGCCGGACCCGGGCGCGACCACCGGGTCCGGCGTCGCGATCAGCCAGCCGCCGACGACGAGGGTCAGCAGGTAGATGCTGCTCAAGGCGCCGTGCACCGGCAGCGGCCAGGGCTCGGGCAGCAGCGACTCGAACAGCGCCAGGCCGTTCTCCATGAAGAGCACGGCCACCAGCTGCGCCGGTGGCGACGCGTTCGTCGACAGCAGCAGCAGCGCGACGGCGACGGTCGCACCGACGACGCCGAGCGTGAGCGCCTGACGGTCGCTCATCGCGGGCGCGGCGAACTCGAAGGCCAGGACCACGAGCGCGATCGCGATGGCCCAGGTGAACAGGTTCGACGGCATCAGGTCGAGGTTGGGCTCGCCGCGCCGGCGCATCGCGCGCCGCAGCAGCCGCGGTGCGACGAGGGCGCGCACGATCAGCACCTCGAGCAGCGCGACCACGGTGTGGGTCGACGGGTCGCCGCGCGACGCCACGTTCCAGGCCAGCGCGGCGGCCTGCACGGTGAGCCAGAACGGCGCCGCGCCGATCTTGCCGAAGAAGACCGGGATGATCGCGGCCACCAGGAAGGCGATCAGCGCCGGCGTCATGCGAGCCCTGCCCACCAGCCCGCGGCACCCAGGCACAGCGCGGCCACCAGCGTCGCCAGCATCAGGTAGGCCGGCACCTGGCGCAGCCGCAGCCGCGCGACCAGCGATTCGACGCAGCCCACCGCGACCGCGACGGCCGCCATCAGCGCCAGCGAGACGAGCACGCAGGCCGCCGGGTGGAGCACGGGGTCGAGCGGGTTCAGCAGCGCGGCGATCAGGCCGGCGTAGATCGTCATCTTCAGCGCGGCCGCGAACTGCATCGCCGCCAGTTCGGGCCCGCTGTGGTCGAGGATCATCACCTCGTGCACCATCGTCAGTTCGAGGTGCGTCAGCGGGTCGTCCACCGGCACGCGCGAGGCCTCGGCCTGCAGCAGCACGAAGAGCACCGCGACGGCGGGCGCCACCAGCCAGGGGTACGCGGCGGTCTCGTGCCACCGTCCGATCAGCCCGGCGAAGCTGGTCTGCCCGGTGGCGATCGCGGCCGAACCGACGAGCAGGAACAGCGCCGGCTCGACGAAGGCGGTGAACGACGCTTCGCGCGCCGCGCCCAGCGCCTCGAACGAGCTGCCGACATCCAGCGCCGACAGCATCAGGAAAACGCGTGCCAGGCCGAGCGTGTACGCGAAGGCGATGAAGTCGTGGCTGAACTGAAGCGGTGCGACAGGGCCCAGGATCGGTGCGACCAGCGCCGCCACCAGCGACGATGCCAGCACCACCCAGGCGCCAGCGCGCAACAGTGGCGTGGCCACCGTGCTGAACACCGGCTGCTTGCGCAGCAGCCGCGACAGGTCCCAGAGCGACTGGAGCAGTCCCGGACCCCTGCGCCCGGCCCACAACGACTTGGTGCGGTTCACGAGGCCGACCATCGGGATCGGCATCGCCAGAACGATGAGAACGTGCGCGACGATCAGCGGCGTCTTCATGGCAGCGGCCCGCTGGCGAACACGACGAGCCCGGCGATCACCACGATCGCGATCAGCACGGCGGCGAAGGCGAAGCGCGGATCGTCCTCGCGCAGCCGGCGCGACAGATCCGTTGCGGAGGCGTCGCCGTGGCTGATGACGGAAAAGAGACGGCGCTCGACCGCGTCGACGCAGTCGGTGATCAGGTAGGCGTCGGTCGGGAAGTAGCCCAGCGGCGCCTTCTGTCGCCTCAGCGTCGGCATCACGCTGCCGAAGCGGCTCTGGAAGTCCGACGAGAAGCCCGATCCGGTGGTCTGCATGCGCGGGCTGGGGGCGCCGTAGCCGCAGCCCCAGGTCGGCCCGGTCGGCGCCGAGCGGCGCGTGCTGCGGATGCGCCAGGCGATCGCTGCGCCGATCGCCAGCGCCAGCGCGGCGCAGACGATGCCGATGCGCGTCAAGGTCTCGGCCATGGGCTGCAGCACGTCGACGCCCGGTGCCGGCAG
>MEGM01000143.1 GCA_001725505.1 Rubrivivax sp. SCN 70-15
CTACGCCACCGCGATCGAGGAGTTCGAGTCGCGGCGCAGCGAATTCCTACCCCATGAGGATGTCCAATGAACTGGCAGGTACCGCTGTTTGACCCCGATCTCGGGCCCGAGGAGGAGCAGGCGCTGGTCGACGTGATCCGCTCCAAGTGGCTTACCATGGGCGACCGGACAAAGGAGTTCGAGCGCCGCTTCGCCGCCGAAACCGGTGTGCCGGTAGCCTTGGCCTGCAACAGCGCCACCGCGGCGCTGCATATGGGGCTGGCGGCGCTGGGCGTTGGCCCGGGCGACGACGTGGTGGTGCCTTCGCTGACCTTCGTCGCGACCGCGAATGCGGTGCGCTACTGTGGTGCGCGACCCGTGTTCGCCGACGTGGCGTCGATGGATGAATGGAACATCGGCGCGGCCGCCATCGAACGGGCGCTCACGCCCGCCACCAAGGCCATCGTGGTGGTGCATTACGCGGGCTACGCCTGCGACATGCCGGCCATCATGGCGCTGGCCGCGCGCCGCGGCCTGACCGTGGTGGAAGACGTGGCCCACGCGCCTTGCGCCAGTCTCGACGGGGTGGCTCTCGGCGCCTGGGGCGATGTGGGTTGCTTCAGTTTCTTCTCCAACAAGAACATGACCACCGCCGAAGGCGGCATGGTCACCACGCGTCGCCCCGAGTTGGCCGAAAAGCTGGGCTGGCTGCGCTCGCACGGGATGACCACGCTGACGCTGGACCGGCACAAGGGCCACGCCTTCGGCTACGACGTGGTGGCGCTGGGCTACAACTACCGCATGAGCGAGCTCAACGCAGCGCTCGGGCTGGTGCAACTCGCCCACGTGCGCCAGCGCAATGCGCAGCGGGGAGCGATCGTTGCAGCGTACCGTGAGCGGCTCGCCGCCATCATGAACCTCGGGGTTCCTTTCGCAACGCATCGTGGTGTGCCGGCTTTCCACCTGATGCCGGTGCTCCTGCCCGTGGGCACGAGCCGCTTCGAGGTGATGACGGCGATGCGCGAGGCGGGCATCCAGACCAGCATCCACTACCGGCCGGTCGACACCTTCACGGCCTATGTGGACGCCGGACTCGGCCCTTCGACGCAGGTGCCGTTGTCGCACGACATCGGTGAGCGCGTGCTGACCCTGCCTCTGTATCCGAGCATGACGATCGGGCAGGTCGAACAAGTGTGCGCGGCGTTGGCGAGCGCGACTCAGCACGGCCGTGCGGTCGCCACGGTGCATGCCGCGTAGGCACCTGTGTTTTGTCGGCTGGGCCGATCACGTTCATGTCGAGCGCTGGGCAGGCTACTTTGCCCGCCAGGGGTACGAGGTGAGCGTGATCTCGTTTTCGGGCCTGGGCACCTACCCGCCAGGGGTGCGCCAGGTCCGGGTTGGTTTGTCGGGTCGCGGTCCGCGCTGGCAGCAGGCTCGGCTGCGTTATCTGCTGTGGCGGCTGCGGCCCGACATCGTTCACGTCCACTGGGCACACTTCGCGGTGCCCGTGCGTGCGGTCTGGCCTGGTCCACTGGTCGTCACGGCGTGGGGGTCCGACGTTTACCGACGTGACCAGTTCGATACCGAACAATGGAGTCGGCTCGGCCACTCGCTGCGCGAGACCGAGCTCGTTACCTGCGACTCGGACGACCTGGCCGCAGCCATGCGCAACGAGTTCGGCCTCGCGGAGGATCGCGTCAGGGTCATCCAGTGGGGCGTGGATACGGATTTGTTCAATCCCATGGGCACGGACCTGCGCACCGAGCTCGGACTGGTCGGCCGTGAGATCGTGCTCAGTGCGCGCAACTTCACGCCGCTGTACAACCAGGAAACCGTGGTGCGCGCCTTCGCGCGGCTGCGCGAGCGCAGGCCGAACGCCTTCCTGCTCATGAAGTCTTATGGCGGCGATGCCGAGTACATCGCAAAGATCCGCGCCGAGATTGACGCGCTGGGCTTGAATGCGGACGTCCGAATACTGGAGACGATGCCGTACGAACAAATGCCGGCGCTCTATCGCAGCGCTGACGTCACCTTGTCCATTCCCCTCTCGGACGCCACACCGATGTCGTTGTTCGAGGCCATGGCCTCGGGCTCGCCCTGCGTCGTCTGCGATCTGCCCTCTCTTCGCGAATGGATCACCGACCGTCGCACGGGATTCCTGGTGGATGCCCGCTCCGTCGAGGCCGTGGCGCAGGCGCTGGAGGACGCGCTGATGCCCGGGCAGGCGCGCGATGACATGCGTCGCGCCGCCCGTGAACTGGTCGTGGCAAGGGCCAGCCAGCATGCGCATATGGCGGTGGCGGGACAGTGCTATGCGTGCTTGTAAAGCAGGCGCGCCAAGCGGGGCCCCTGCGGTTGGCAGGATGTTGAGCTGTGCGCGCGAGCGGCCGGCAGGCCGGCGACGTGAGTAACTACCTGCGGGTCGCCCGCGTGGCGGCGATAGCGGTGCTGGGAATGCTGCAGGCTGGTCTGGCCGGCGCCCTGGTCCTGAGCGATGGCCCGGGCGGCGCAAGCTGCCAGTACTTCGGTTCCGCTGGCAACCTCGCCTGGGATCATGCTGGCGGCGACTGGGTTGACATGGCGGGCACGCTGCTTGGCGGCGACGCATTTTCGACTGCGGAGGTGCGGCCACGCGGCGTCGGGCAGGTGGTGTTATGGGATGTCACGGCCTTGGCACAGGCATGGCAGGGCAGTAGCGTGCCAGCGGGCTCGATGCTCTTGCGCGCCGTTCGTGGTGTCGTCAACTTCAACAGTCGCGAGAACGCCGATCGCGCCAGTCGCCCCAGCCTCGTCGTGACGTGGTCCGATGGGCAGATCGATCGGCTAGAACCGTCCGCCGACACCTACTTTCCTTGTCCCTCGTACGGCAGCTTTGGTTCGGAGGTCATCTTCAAGGTCAGCGCCGATTGGCATGCGATGCTGGTCTTTCCGTTCCGGGCGCGGCCCGGTTTCACGGTTCGCAGTGCCGCGCTGCGCCTCGTCTCGGACCAGCAATACGGGGCAGGCGCAACTGTCGAGGTCTTTGGTTTGCACCTGCCACAGGCGCCGAAGGCAATGTTTGCCATGGGTCCGGGCCTGGCTGCAGGCACGTTGCAGGACCGTGGCCTGGAGGACAAGTCAGGAGTGTTGTATGTACAGCGTTTCGGAGGCATCGGATGGCTGGCCTTCATGTCCGACCTGCGCACCTTCGACAACTTGCGGCAGGTCGATGCTGGCGCAGCCAACGGCTTCCGTCCGCTGGACGGTAGCGCGCTGGCGGTGACGATCAAGCGCGGGGATCGCCTGGCCTTGAATCACCAGATCCGCTTCTCGTCGTTGATCGGCCATGATCCCGAAGAGGCCTACTTCCGCTATTACCTGCGCCTTGGTGACAACTGGGACCCGGTCGTCGACGGCGGCAAGCTGCCCGGCTTCGCCGGTACTTACGGCCGGGCCGGCTGGGGCCTGCGGCCAGCCGATGGCACCAATGGCTGGACAGCGCGCGGCGGGTTCTTCAGCGTCAGCGCGGCCGACGCCAAGGCGTCGGACTTGCGCGGAGTGGGCACCTACGCCGATGTCGCCAACTCGCCGGACTACAACGGCTCGACCTGGGGCTGGAACCTCGGGCCAACCGGCCTACTGCACAAGAACCGCTGGTACAGCATCGAGCAGCGCGTGAAGATGAATACCCCAGGCAAGCGCGATGGCGTTCTGCAGGTGTGGATCGATGGCAAGCCAGCATTCTCGAAGACCGATATCGAGTTCCGCACAGTGCCGGCCTTGAAGATCGAATCGGTCTGGATGAACGTCTATTTCGGTGGAACCGGCATTCCGGACCGCGACATGACGCTCTACATCGACAACCTTGTCATCGCTCGTCATTACATCGGACCCGGCAATTTCCCGCGCTAGCGCCGGGAGCGCCGCGCCGCGGCGGCCGGTTGCGCCCGACGGTGCCTGAAAATCGACAGCCCAGTCACGATCCGCCCGAGCCGAGTTCCCATGACCACCGACACCGACGATGCATTGTTGCTGGGCCAAGCCAGCACCCCGGACGGACGCATCGCCGACTTGTCCTTCTGGCAGGCAGCCCTGCGAGGCGGGCGCGAGGCCGCGATGGCCGCTGCCGCGGCTACCCGGGGCGACTTCGCCGTGGCGTTGCGCGACGGCGAGGGCCGCGCCTTCCTGGCCGTGGACCGCTTCGCCGCACGCACACTGTGCTACCGGGTGACCGACGGGAAGCTGCAGTTCGCCGAGCGTGCGGACGCGCTCGTGGCCGCCGACGCGGCGCTTGACCCGCAGGCGTTGTTCGACTACCTGTACTTCCACGTCGTTCCGTCGCCGCAAACGGTGTTCGCTGCGGTTCAACGGCTGCCGCCAGGCCATGCGCTGTGGTTCGAGGACGGCCAGGCAAGGGTGACGCCGTACTGGGCGCCACGTTTCGAAGAGGCACGCGCGCCGTCGTTCGACGCGCTGCGGGACGAATTCCGCAGCCTGCTGCGCGAGTCGGTGGCGCGCGCGCTGGACGGCGGCAAGCCCGCGTGCTTCCTCAGCGGCGGCACCGACAGCTCCACCGTGGCCGGCATGATCGGTGAAGTCACCGGGCGCGCCGCGGCCACCTACTCGATCGGCTTCGAGGCCGAGGGCTACGACGAAATGGCCTTTGCGCGCATTGCCGCGCAGCGTTTCGGCACCGAGCACCACGAGTACTACGTGACGCCCGACGACCTGGTGCGCAGCATCCCGGCCATGGCGGCGCACTTCGACCAGCCCTTCGGCAATTCGTCCGCGCTGCCGGCCTATTACTGCGCCTTGAAGGCGCGCGAGGATGGCGTCACGCGGCTGCTCGCCGGCGACGGGGGGGACGAGCTCTTCGGCGGCAATTCGCGCTACGCCAAGCAGCGGGTGTTCGGCGTCTACGACCACCTGCCGGGCGCACTGCGTCACGGGTTGCTCGAGCCGCTGTTCGGCCTGCCAGGTATCTCCCGGGTGCCGGGGCTGAAGAAGGGTGCCAGCTACATCGAGCAGGCGCGTGTGCCGCTGCCCGACCGGCTGCAGATGTACAACCTGATGCTGCGCCTGGGCCCGCAGGACGTGCTGACCCCGCAGGCGCTGGCGGGCATGGACCTGCAAGGCCCGCTGAAGCAGCAGCGCGAAGTCTGGGCCTGCGTGGGCGATGCGAGCGACGTCAACAAGATGCTCGCCTTCGACTGGCGCTACACGCTGGCCGAGAGCGACCTGCCCAAGGTGCGCGCCGCCACCGCGCTGGCCGGGGTTGAAGTGGCCTACCCGATGCTGGACCGCGCGCTGCTCGACTTTTCGCTGCGCCTGCCCACGAGCTACAAGCTGCGCGGGCTGAAGCTGCGCTGGTTCTTCAAGGAGGCGCTGCGCGGCTTCCTGCCCGACGAGATCATCACCAAGAAGAAGCAGGGTTTCGGGTTGCCGTTCGGCGTGTGGGCGAACCGGCACGAGCCGCTCAAGCGGCTGGCCGTCGATTCGTTGCGCAGCCTTTCCACGCGCGGCCTGGTGCGCCCTGAGTTCATCGACACGCTGGTCACCACCCACCTGCCGGCCCACCCCGGCTACTACGGCGAGATGGTGTGGATCCTGATGATGCTCGAGCAGTGGCTGCGCGCGCACGCGCCGGGCTGGCGTTTGCCGGCCTGAAGCGCGGTTCAGCCGGGCGTACGCCGCAGGTTGCCCAGGAGCCGGGCGCCGAAACGCAGCCGGGTGCGGTCCCAGGGCGTGAAGCGGGGCAGCTGGAACGGTTCCGTGGCCTGGCCCGCGCTGCCCCAGGCGGTGCTGCAGGCCAATTCGAATCCGGCCTCGCGTGCCATCCGCGCGTGCGTGGGTGCGTAGTCGGTGCCGGGCTTGCCGTTGGGGTAGGCGAAGGCGGTGACCGGTGCGTCCAGCAGGGCTTCCAGCGCGTGCTTGCCGTCCTGGATCTCGGCGCGCGCCTCGGCGTCGGTCAATCGGGCCAGGATCGGGTGGCTCACCGTATGGCCACCCACCTGCATGCCGCCGGCCCGCAGGGCGCGCACCTGGGCCGAGCTCATCATCAGGTCGTTCGGCAACGTGGCGGCGCAGGCCCGCGCCACGCGCTGCACGGCCGCATCGCGCGCCGCGGGGCCCAGGTATTTCAGCGCGCCGATGAGCGCTTCGATGGCGCGGCGCCGGCCCGCCGGGCTGTCGAGCGGGCAATGCCCGCCGTCGCGCACGCCCAGCGCGCCGAGGTCGAGCCGATCCCGCTGGCTGCAGCGTACGGCTTCGATGACGGTGTCGTTCCACATCCGGCCACCGTCCAGGAAGCCGCTCGCGATGAAGAAGGTGGCGCGCAGGCCGTGGCGCTGCAGGATGGGCAGCGCCACGTCGTGGTTGTCGGCGTAACCGTCGTCGAAGGTGATGGCCATGGCTGCGGCCGGCAGCGTGCCGTCGCGCAGCCGACGTGTGGCCTCGGCCAGCGGCAGCACATGGAACCAGTGCGTCACCCAGCGGCACAGGGCGTCGAAGAAGCGCGCGTCGATCTCGCCCGGAAACAGCGGGTCGGGCGCCGGCAGCACGCGGTGCAGGATCAGCACCGACAGCCGCGCCCTGGCACCGGCCGGCGACAGGCCCCGGGCCAGAAGCCCGATCACGGCGCCACGGCCTTGCCGGCGATCGAACGCGGCAGTCGCCCCACCGGCACGGACGAGCCGAAGGCACCCGTCGTCTCCGTCTCCCAGCGCTTCTCGCGCAACCAGTGCGTGCCGGCCACCACCATCACCATGATGTTGTAAGGCAGGTCGAAGTACGCCAGGCTCAGGAAGGCACCGCCCACGGCAAAGCCGGCCATCGAGACCTGGATCATCCCCGCCAGGTGGTACAGCCACAACGACTCGGCGCGCGCCTTCGCCTCGCGCCGGATGCGCATGGTGCTGAGGATCGTGAAGGCACCCATCGCCAGGAACAGCAGCAGGCCGAGGTAGCCGTGCTCGCCCAGCACCTGAAAGTAGATGCTGTGCGCGGCGTGCACGTCGGTGGGATTCGGCGCGTACTTCTCGAAGATGTCCGGCCGGTAGATGTCGAACCCGCCACCCATGAAATGAGCGTTGGCCAGGTGGATGGCATTCCACCAGGCATTGATCCGGCCCATGGCACTGCTGTCCTGCCGGTAGGTGTCTATGGTGTACATGCGCGCCTCCCAGGAGGCGGGCATGAAGGCGATCACGAGCACGGCGACGATCGTGATGAAGATGCCGCTGACGACCTTGCGCTGCGAGCGTGTCCACATCACGAAGCCCATCGCCGCGATGGCCAGGAAGGCGCCCCGCGACTGCGTGCCCAGGGCCGCGACGGCAGACAGCAACATGGTCAGCAACAGCGTCAGTCGAACCCAGGCGCGCGTGGACACCAGGCGCAGATAGTTGAGTAGCGGGATGACAGCGACGATGGCCAGGCCAACCTCGTTGTTGCCCTCGATGAAGCTCCCGGAGGGCCCCCAGACGCGCTCGCCGCCGCCACTGCGCAGGGTGAACAGGCCGCCCTTGAGGCCATAGAAGCCGATCGACAGTGCGTTGACCCAGACGAAGTACTCGATGTGTTTGCGCTCGCGTATCGCGACGGCGGCGATCAGCGTCATCAGCTGGATCTTCAGGACCTTGATCAGCATGTCCAGCGAACCGCCGGGGTAGAAGGCGAAGGGCGTGGTGATGCACACCCAGATGACGAAGAGCGCGAGTGCAATCAGCGCGGGGTCGCGCGGCAGGTGCAAGTGCTTGCGGTCAATTGGGATCGACGCCAGTGTGACCAGCGCGGTCATGTAGGCCCACGGCGCGTCGTACGCGAAGCCGTAGGTCAACCGGTGCGGGCTCATCACGCTGATCCAGGTCCACAGCAGCACGCCGGCCCAGGTGTGGCGTATGGCGAACAGCAGCGATGCGCCGACGATGAGGGTCAGGGCGATGTCACGCATGTTCTGGCTCCGCTGAGGTGGGCTCGAATGGCCTGACGCGGCTGACCACGTACCTGAACTTGCCAGAAGCCTCGGTGGGAATAACGGCGACGGTCTCGACCACGATGCGCACGCCACCGCCCAGACGCGCCTTGAAGTCACGCTCGATGCGCTCGCGCGCCGCCGCGTCGAAGCCCGCACCGGGCACCACCTGCACGCGCGTCTCGTCCAGGCTGAGCTGCTCGATCCGGAAGCGCTCCACCCCCGGCAGGTCGCGCAAGGTGTAGATCAACGCCAGACCGTGCATCACGGTGCCGTCGGCCGCGACGATGAAATCCGTCGTGCGCCCCTGCACTTCCTTCAGCACCGGCAGGCCGCGCCCGCAGTGGCAGGGCTCCAGGCCGAGCACGCCCATGTCGCCGGTGCGATAGCGTACGAGCGGAAAGTCGGCGGTGGCCATGTGGGTGACGACGATCTCGCCGGCTTCGCCGGGCGCGGCGGGGCTGCCGTCGGGCAGCACCGTTTCGACGACGATGTCCTCCACGCTCAGGTGCAGGCTGCCCTGCGGGCATTCGTGCGCGATGAAGCCCGCGTCGCGGGCGCCGTAGCCGTTGGCCACCGGCGCACCGAAGGCGCGGCCGATCGCCTCGCGCTGTTCGTCGTACAGCCGCTCCGAGGTGACGAATACGACCCGCACGCCCAGGTCGTCGAGCCGCACGCCCGCGCGCCGTGCGTGCTGGGCGATCAGCGACAGGCTGCTCGGGTAGCCGAAGAGCATCGTCGGCCGCTCGACGCGGATGCGCGCGACGTAGCGGTCCAGGTTCTGCGGCGACATCTCGAAGGCCGGCAGCAGATGGCTGCGAAGCAGCGCGTCGCGCCACTGGCGCAGCCTGTCCTGCGCGCCGAGCTCGACCGGGCTGCCCCAGACGACGAGCTCGCGGTCGCCGATGTCCACGCCCCACCAGCGCGTGGCGCGCCACTTGGCGGCCACGTCGTGGCTCTTGCGTGACTTGCCGATGTAGAAGACGAGCGGCTCGCCGGACGAACCGCCGGTGTTGTAGCGCGTGAGCGGGCCGTGGCCGTCGGCCATGAGGGCATCGACATTGGCGCGGATCTCGGGCTTGCCCATCAGCGGCAGGCGCTGCAGGTCGGCGGCCGAATTCACGCGGGCCGGTTCGAAGCCGGTGCGTTCGAACAGCGCACGGTAGTAAGGCACGCGCTCGCCGATGTCGACCAGGAAGCTGCGCAGGCGCGCCGCCTGCTCGGCGCGCAGCGCCTCGGGCGCGTCGTGCCTTTCGACGAACCGCAA
>MEGM01000144.1 GCA_001725505.1 Rubrivivax sp. SCN 70-15
TCGGCGGGCGTGCGCGCGACGCGGAACCAGCGCACCGCACCGCCGCGCGTCAGCATCACCGCGAAGCGCAGGCCGCCGATGTCCACGCTTTCGCCGCGGCGTGGCACGCGGCCGAGCCGGTGGGCGACCAGGCCGCCGATGGTGTCGAAGCCTTCGTCCTGCAGATCGGTCCCGAAGGCGTGGTTGACGGCCGCGATCGAGACGTCGCCGGCGACGCGCTGGCTGCCGTCGGCCAGCGTGTAGATGCCGTTCTCGCGCTCGCGCTCGTCGAATTCGTCCTCGATCTCGCCGACGATCTCCTCGAGCACGTCCTCGATCGTGATCAGCCCGGCGGTGTTGCCGAACTCGTCGATCACGATAGCGAGGTGGTTGCGGTTGCTGCGGAAGTCGCGCAGCAGCTCGTTCAGCCGCTTGCTTTCGGGCACGAAGACCGCCGGTCGCAGCAGCGTGCGCAGGTTCAGCTCGGGCGCGCGCTGCAGCTTGAGCAGGTCCTTGGCCATCAGGATGCCGATCACGTTCTCGCGCTGGCCGTCGTAGACCGGGAAGCGCGAGTGCGCCGTCGTGATGACGATGTTCAGCAGCTCGTCGTAGTCGGCAGCGATGTCGAGCAGGTCCATGCGCGGCGCGGCGACCATCACGTCGCCGGCGGTCATGTCGGCCATGCGCAGCACGCCTTCGAGCATCAGCCGCGACTCGGGCTCGATCAGCTCGCGCTGCTCGGCGTCGGCCAGCGTGCGGATCAGTTCGTCCTTGCTGTCCGGCCCGGGCGAGACGAATTCGACCAGGCGCGCGAAGAGCGATCGCTTGTCCGCGCCCGGGGCGGCTTGCCCGCGCGCGGACCGGTGAGGCTGTGGGTCGGACACGTAGGGTGTCGGCAGTGGCGGGGAGCCCGAGAATACCCCAGCGCCGACCGGCGCTTGACAGGCCCGGGGGCTTGCAACACAGTTCGCCGCCCCCAGATACAGCGGTCGTCCCGGCAAGGCGTCTTCCGATGCCGGCGCCGGCCCCGCACCCTGCAGCTTCGAGCCACCATGTCCCTGATCCCAGCCACCATCCTCACGGGCTTCCTCGGCAGCGGCAAGACGACGCTGCTCAAGCGCGTGCTCTCCGAGGCCCACGGCCAGAAGATCGCCGTGATCGAGAACGAGTTCGGCGAGGAGAACATCGACAACGAGATCCTCGTCGCCGACCGCAACGAGCAGGTCGTCCAGATGAACAACGGCTGCGTCTGCTGCACGATCCGCGAGGACCTGCGCTCGACGCTGTCGGACCTGGCCGAGCGCCGGCGCAAGGGCGAACTCGACTTCGAGCGCGTCGTCATCGAGACCACCGGCCTGGCCGACCCCGGCCCGGTCGCGCAGACCTTCTTCATGGACGACGAGATCGCGGAGAGCTACCTGCTCGACTCGATCCTGACGCTGGTCGACGCCAAGCACGCCGAGACCCAGCTCGACACGCGCCAGGAGGCACGGCGCCAGGTCGGCTTCGCCGATCAGATCTTCGTCAGCAAGACCGACCTCGTCGCGAAGGACGAGGTCGACGCGCTGATGCACCGCCTCAAGCACATGAACCCGCGCGCGCCGCAGCGCGCGGTGCATTTCGGCGAGGTCCCGATCGGCGAGGTGTTCGACCTGAAGGGCTTCAACCTGAACGCCAAGCTCGACATCGACCCCGAGTTCCTCAATGCGGACGACGGCCACCACGATCACGACCACCACGGCCACGATCACGAGCACGGCGAACATTGCGACCACCCGCACCACCATGCCCACGACGACGACGTCAAGTCCTTCGTCTTTCGCAGCAAGCGCGCGTTCAGCCCGGCCAAGCTCGAGGACTTCCTCGGCGCGATCGTCCAGGTCTACGGGCCGAAGATGCTGCGCTACAAGGGTGTGCTGAACATGAAGGGCAGCGACCGCAAGGTCGTGTTCCAGGGCGTGCACCAGCTGATGGGCAGCGACCTGGGGCCGAAATGGGCGCCGGGCGAGGAGAAGGTCAGCAAGATGGTGTTCATCGGCATCGACCTGCCGCGCGAGGTGCTGATGCAGGGGCTCGAGCAATGCCTGGTCTGAGCCTGCACCCGGCGCGTGATGCGTCGCTACAATGCCGCGCTCTGTCGCCGAGACACCCCGTCGCGAACGAGCACCGGCCGCCCGGCAACGGGTATAACTGACGCAGTGCGTCGACGAAGAAGGCGAGGAGACACCCTTGAGCAAGCCTCCAGCCAAGACAGCGGCTGTCAGCAAGACCGCGGCCAAGCCGGTCCGCGCGGCCGCGCCCCCGAAGGCGGCAGCGCCCCCGAAGGCGGCCGCCCGGCACGCCACCCCTGAACCGACGGCGGCGCCGGCACCGGCCGGCAACCGCTTCACCGACCGCTTCGCGCCGGCGCGCGCCGCCGCCAAGCCCCACAACGAGCCCATGGAAGCCACCAAGCCCGCCGCGAAGGCGGACCCGAAACTCGCCAATGCCTGGAAGACCAAGCCCGGCCGCGCGCTCAGCGAAGCCGAGCTGCTCGCGATGCCGGACAGCGAGTACATGAACGACAAGCAGATCGACTTCTTCCGCGCCCGGCTGCAGGCGCAGAAGGACGACCTGCTGTCCAACGCCGGCGAGACCACCGAGCACCTGCGCGAGGACACCTCGATCGTGCCCGATCCGGCCGACCGCGCGACGATCGAGGAAGAGCATGCGCTCGAGCTGCGCACGCGCGACCGCGAGCGCAAGCTGCTGAAGAAGATCGCGCAGTCGCTCGCCCGGCTCGAGAGCGGCGAATACGGCTACTGCGACGAGACCGGCGAGCCGATCGGCCTGGCCCGGCTGCTCGCCCGGCCGACCGCGACCCTGTCGCTGGAAGCGCAGCAGCGCCGCGAAATGAAGCAGAAGATGTTCGGCGACTGAAGTGGCTCCCCCCGTAGCGCCTTCGGCGCTCCCCCCCGGGGGGGCCGAGCCCGGACACGAGAGGTCCGGCGGACCTTTCGTGCCTGGCGAGGGGCCGGAACGGGGGTCCCGGCGCGGCGCGCAGCGCACGCCAGCGGACCGGCGGAGCCGGATCCGCGGCGGTCGCTCGGGTCCGGCCGTTGCCCCCCACCGATGGCGGTCGCACCGACCGAATACGCCCGATGGCTGACGCGAAGGACAACGAGAGCTTCTTCAAGAAGGTGGTGCGGTTCGTCGCGAACCCGGCCACCGACTGGACCGACCTGAATTCGCGCCAGGAGGACACGCGCGAGCTCGAGATCGAGAAGTCCGAGCTGAAGGCGATGATCGAGCGCAAGCGGCGCAACGACTTCGTGCGCAAGCGCGAATTCGACATGCTGCGCAAGGTCCGTCGCGAGGGCCTGTCGCCGGAACAGCTGGCCGCGCTCGGCGGTTCGTCTCGGCTCGACGATTCCGAGGCACGCCTTCCCGACAGCAACACCGCGCGTGCCGACAGCGGCGTCAAGGCCAAGATCGACGAGATCGAGCAGCAGATGGTCGGCGACGGCTTCGTGCCGTCGACGCGCCGCCCCGGCGCCGCCCTCGGCGCGCGCAGCGCGCCGGNNACTTCGAGCTGCCGGCGTCGGCCGCGCCGGCGCCGGTGCAGATGTCGCCCGGCCTGCCGCCGCTGGCGGCCATGCAGCCGATGACGCTGGCCGCCACGACCGGCCCCGACGGCGACCTCGGCGACCCGTTCGCGGTCGAGGTCAGCGAGGTCGTGCACGACCCCGAACTCGACGAACCGGTGATCGCGTTCGCGAACGCCGACTTCGCGCAGTGCGAACATGCGCTGCAGCAGATCACCGGCAGCGGCGACGCGCGCGCGCAGCACGCCGACACCTGGCTCGTGTTGTTCGACCTGTACCGCGCCACCGGCCAGCAGCAGCGCTTCGAGGCGCTCGCGACCGAGTACGCGCAGCAGTTCGGCTGGTCGGCGCCGCAGTGGTATTCGCTGCCCCAGCTCGTCGCCGACGCCGCCGCCGAGGACCGCCCGCGCGCGAAGGACACCTCGGCCTCGGCACGCATCGGCGGCGACGTCGGCTGGGTCTGCCCCGAGCTCCTCGACATCGACGCCGTCGCGCGGCTGCGCTCGCAGACGCTGCAGATGCCGCTGCCCTGGGTCTTCGACTGGAGCGCGCTGCGCGTCGTCGAACCCGAGGCCGCGATGCAGCTGTCGACGCTGTTCCGGCTCTGGGCCGGGCAGGCGCTCGAGATGCGCTGGATCGGCGGCAACCAGCTCTTCGCGGTGCTCGCCGATGCCGCGCCGACCGGCGTGCGCGACGCCGACCCGGCCTTCTGGCTCACGCGGCTCGACGCGCTGCGGCTCGCGAACCGGGCCGACCAGTTCGACGAGGCGGCGATCGACTACTGCGTCACCTACGAGGTCTCGCCGCCGTCGTGGGAGCCGGCGCGCTGCAAGGTGCGCGTCAGCAGCTCCGGGCTGTCGACGCGCACGCCGCCGCTGTCGATGGTCAGCGAGGTGTCGACGAGCTTTCTCGAGTCCGGCCTCGCGGACGAGTCGGTCGGCCAGATCGAGCAGGCGCATGTCGAGCTGTCGGGCCAGCTCGTCGGCGACATCGGTCCGACGCTGGCGCGGATCGACACCGAGCTGGGCAGCGCGCCGATCGTCGACGTCGCCTGCGCACGGCTGATCCGGGTCGACTTCATCGCCGCCGGCGACCTGCTCAACTGGGTCCTCGCCAAGCGCAACGAGGGCCGCAGCGTGCAGTTCGTCGACGCGCACCGGCTCGTTGCGCTGTTCTTCGGCGCGATGGGCATCAACGAGCACGCCCGGGTCCAGGTCCGGAAGGTTTGAAGTCTCGGCTGCGCGCCCCCCGGGCTTGAAGCCGGCGCTCGCGGCCCCACCTGCAGGCGCTCCATGGAAAGCTTTCACGGCACGACCATCCTCAGCGTGCGTCGCGGCCCGCTCGTCGCCCTCGGCGGCGACGGCCAGGTGACGCTCGGCAACATCGTCGTCAAGGCGAGCGCGAAGAAGGTGCGCAAGCTCTACCGCGAGCAGGTGCTCGCCGGCTTCGCCGGCGCCACCGCCGACGCCTTCACGCTGTTCGAGCGCTTCGAGGCCAAGCTCGAGAAGCACCAGGGCCATCTGGTGCGCGCAGCGATCGAGCTGACGCGCGACTGGCGCACCGACCGCGTGCTGCGCCGGCTCGAGGCGATGCTCGCGGTGGCGGACAAGGACGCCTCGCTGATCATCACCGGCAACGGCGACGTGCTCGAGCCCGAGCAGGGCATCGTCGCGATCGGCTCCGGCGGCGCCTACGCGCAGGCCGCGGCGCGCGCGCTGCTCGAGCACACCGAGATGACGCCGGCGCAGATCGTCAAGCGCTCGCTCGAGATCGCCGGCGACCTGTGCATCTACACGAACCAGCACCACACGGTGGAGGTGCTGGGCCCCGGCCGCCTGACGGCCGCCCCCGAGGGGCTGCCGAACCCGACCGGAGGACCCGGATCGGGTTCGGGGCTCTGACCCGCAGCGGCCCGGATCGCCTTCGGCGACGGGCCCCACGACCATGATGCAAAGCATGACGCCGCAGGAAATCGTCTCCGAGCTCGACCGCCACATCGTCGGGCAGCGCGACGCCAAGCGCGCGGTCGCGATCGCGCTGCGCAACCGCTGGCGGCGCCAGCAGGTCGACGCCGCGCTGCGCCACGAGATCACGCCGAAGAACATCCTGATGATCGGCCCGACCGGCGTCGGCAAGACCGAGATCGCGCGCCGGCTCGCGCGCCTGGCCGGTGCGCCCTTCGTCAAGGTCGAGGCGACCAAGTTCACCGAGGTCGGCTACGTCGGCAAGGACGTCGACACGATCGTGCGCGACCTGGTCGAGGTCGCCGTCAAGCAGGAACGCGAGCGCCAGATGCGCGGCAAGCGCGCGCTCGCCGAGGACGCCGCCGAGGAGCGCGTGCTCGACATCCTCGTGCCTCCGGCGCGTGGCGATACGGGCGCGGCCGCGGACAACACCGCGCGCCAGGTGATGCGCAAGCGGCTGCGCGAGGGCCTGCTCGCCGACAAGGAGATCGAACTCGAGGTCGCCGAAGCCAGGCCTTCGCTCGAGATCCTCGGCCCGCAGGGCATGGAGGAGATGGCCGAGCAGCTCAAGGGCCTGTTCTCGCAGATGGGCCAGAGCAAGCGCAATCTGCGCAAGATGAAGATCGGCGAGGCGCTCGAGCGCCTGACCGAGGAAGAGGCCGGCCGGCTCGTCAACGAGGACGAGATCCGCGCCGCCGCGCTCGCGAACGCCGAAGGCAACGGCATCGTGTTCATCGACGAGATCGACAAGGTCGCGTCGCGCAGCGAGCAAGGCGGCGCCGACGTCTCGCGCCAGGGCGTGCAGCGCGACCTGCTGCCGCTGGTCGAGGGTACGACCGTCAACACCAAGTACGGCATGGTGCGCACGGACCACATCCTGTTCATCGCGTCGGGGGCCTTCCACCTGTCGCGGCCGTCGGACCTGATCCCCGAGCTGCAAGGGCGCTTCCCGATCCGGGTCGAGCTCGATTCGCTGTCGGCCAAGGATTTCGTACGCATCCTGTCCGAGACCGATGCCTCGCTGGTCAAGCAATACACGGCGCTGCTCGAGACCGAAGGCGTCAGGCTGGAATTCACCGACGAGGGCATCGAGCGCCTGGCCGAGCTGGCCTTCGCGGTGAACGAGAAGACCGAGAACATCGGTGCGCGCCGGCTGTACACGGTGATGGAAAAGCTGCTGGAAGAGCTGTCGTTCGATGCGACCCGCAAGAGCGGGGAGGTGGTGCGCATCGACACCGAGTACGTCAACCGGCAGCTGGAAGAGGCCGCGGCGCACCAGGACCTGGCGCGCTACGTGCTGTAGGCCTTATTTCGGCTGGATGGCCGTGATCGTGTATTGGCCGTTGATCTTGTCGGCGGCGAAGCGAACGTTGTCGCCGGCCTTGATCTGGTTCAGCATCGAGGGGTCCGTTACCTTGAAGACCAGCGTCATGGCCGGTAGTTGAAGGTTGGCGATGGGGCCGTGCTTGAGGGTGACCTTGCCGTTCGCCGCGTCGATGCGGCGCACCTCGCCTTCGGCATTGAGCGCCTGCGCAAGCGCGGCGCCCGCGGTCAGCGCGAGGGCGGCAACCGTGGCGATCAGGGCGAGTAGACGTTTCACTGCGTTCTCCTTCTGGCGATAGGGCGGCGGGCAGGCCGCCGATACCCGAAATGCTAACAGGGTCCACCCGCAGGCCGCCCGGGCATGGGGATTGGTTTCATCCGTTGCAGGTGTGCTCGGCCAGGCCGCGCGTGCCCATGCCGGGGGTCGCCAGGCCGCTCAGGATGGGGCAGTCCGGGCGGTGGTCGCCGTGGCAATGGGAGGCGAGCTGCTCCAACGTGGCCTTCATGGCCTGTAGACCGCGGATCTTCTCGTCCAGTTCATCGATGTGCGCGCAGGCTAGCCGCTTGACCTCGGCACTGGGCCGGCCACGGTCGTTCCACAGTTCCAGCAGCGTCCCGATCTGGGGGATCGAAAAACCCAGGTCGCGCGCGTTGCGGATGAACTGCAGCATATGGACATCGCTTTCGCCATAGAGCCGGTAGCCGGAATCGGTGCGGTGGGCGGGCGGTATCAGTCCTATGGATTCGTAGTGCCGGATCATCTTGGCCGAAACGCCCGAGGCGTCGGAAGCCTGTCCTATGTTCAGCGCCTGCATGGCGATCTCCTTACCAGGGTGAAGGGGATTCTAGACCTTGCCATCATGTCAAGGTAAATGCGGCCGTTCCCCGGTATTTCAAGGCTGGCTGGCGGCGGTGGAAAACCCTGGGGACAAGGCTGTGGAAAGCCGTTGGAAACACCTGTGGGCAATTTGTGGAAAACGGTGTGGAAAGGCTGTGGGCAAGCTGTGGATTTCCTGGGGAAATCAGGTGGAAAACCGGGGGCAGCCATGTGGACAAGCTGTGTGGAACCCTGTGGGGAAGCCGTGGACAGCCCTGCGGACAAGCCTGGGGAAAAGGCCGGGATAAGCCCGGTATAACGGCGGGATATCCTGTGGACGGAATCCGGCTGGCGCAGTGGCTACAATTGAGCCTGTTTGTCCATTCCTTCCCTCAGGCGCGCCGCCATGACCGACATCAATCAAGCAGATTCCTCGTCTTCCGAACACGGGCCGCTGGCTACGCTCACGCCCCGGATCAAGGCCGGCGTGCTGGCCGAAGCCCTGCCGTACATCCGCCGTTTCCATGGCAAGACGATCGTGGTCAAGTACGGCGGCAACGCCATGACGGAAGAGCGGCTGCAACGCAGCTTCGCGCATGACGTGGTGCTGCTCAAGCTGGTGGGCCTCAATCCCATCGTCGTGCACGGCGGCGGCCCGCAGATCGATGACGCGCTCAAGCGCGTCGGCAAGCAGGGCACCTTCGTGCAGGGCATGCGCGTGACCGACGCCGAGACCATGGAAGTGGTGGAATGGGTGCTGGGTGGCCAGGTCCAGCAGGACATCGTGATGATGATCAACGAGTTCGGCGGCAAGGCCGTGGGCCTGACCGGCAAGGACGGCGGCCTGATCCGTGCCCGCAAGATGCTGATGCCGGACAAGAACAACCCCGGCGCGCAGCTGGACCTGGGCTTCGTGGGCGAGATCGCGTCCGTCGACCCGTCGGTGGTGAAGGCGCTGCAGGACGACCAGTTCATCCCTGTCATCTCGCCCATCGGTTTCGGCGAGGACGGCATGGCCTACAACATCAATGCCGACCTGGTGGCCGGCAAGATCGCCGAGGTGCTGCACGCCGAGAAGCTGATCATGATGACCAACACCCCGGGCGTGCTGGACAAGAACGGCAACCTGCTGACCGGCCTGACCGCCAGCAAGATCGACGAATTGTTTGCCGACGGCACCATCTCGGGCGGCATGCTGCCCAAGATCTCGTCGGCCCTGGAAGCCGCCAAGAGCGGCGTGAATTCCGTGCACATCGTCGACGGCCGCGTCGAGCACTGTCTGCTGCTGGAAATCCTGACCGCGCAAGGCGTGGGCACGATGATCAAAAGCCACTGATGGGGGCCATGTTCGCCGGTCCGCCCGCATCGCCCCCTGGGGGGCGCGCGCAGCGCGTAGGGGGGGGCCTCTACGTAAGTGAAGTTGCGGCGGCGGGGACCGGCGTGCCTTCGGTGGCGTCGGCGCCGCGGCGGCAGGTGCGGCGGCCGTTGAGCCGGGTTCGTGTGACGCGGCGGCCGGTGGGAGCGGGGAAGGGGGAGCCGGTCTGGTTCTTCGACCTGGACAACACGCTGCACGATGCCTCGCACGCCATCTTCTCGCACATCGATCTGTCCATGACCCAGGCGGTCATGGAGACGCTGAACGTGTCCGAGGAAGAGGCCCATGTGCTGCGCAAGCGGTATTGGCAGCGTTACGGCGCGACGCTGATCGGCATGGTCCGGCACCATGGCGTGTCGCCGGCCGAGTTCCTGCACCGCAGCCACAGCTTCGACATCCGTCCGCTGGTGCGCGCCGACAAGGATTTGCGTAACCGGTTGTCACGGCTGCCCGGGCGCAAGATCCTGTTGACGAACGCACCACACAATTACGCCCGCACCATCCTTCGGCACCTGGGCATCCTGCACTGTTTCGACAGCCTCTGGGCGGTCGAGGACATGCGCTTCCATGGCGAATTCCGGGTCAAGCCTTCACCGGCCCTGATGCGCCACGTCATGGCGATGGAGGGAGTAAGCGCTAACAACTCGGTGCTGGTCGAAGACACGTCCGCCAACCTGCGCGGCGCCCGCAAGGCCGGCATGCGCACGGTCTACGTCCGGCACCCGGGCACGCCGTTCGCCAAGACGCATCGCGGACGTCCGCTTTTCATCGACCTTCAAGTAAACTCCGTTAGTCACTTGTTGTTACAGCGTCGCGCCCTGCGCCGTAGTTAGCCGTTTCCGCTGGAGGCGGCGCTTCGAAGCGGGCGACTTTTCCTCCTTTGCACGGAAACCCACCGCGACATGGCCTCTAGCAAGACGGGCGAGCGCAAGACCCAGATCCTCCAGATGCTGGCCGAGATGCTCGAACACCCCAAGGGCGAACGCATCACCACCGCGGCGCTGGCCGCGCGTCTCCAGGTTTCCGAAGCCGCGCTGTACCGGCATTTCGCCAGCAAGGCGCAAATGTTCGAAGGCTTGATCGATTTCATCGAAAGCTCGGTGTTCGGCCTGTTCAACGTGATTTCCGAATCCGAGACCAGCGGCCTGGCGCAGGCGCGCAAGGCCATCCTGATGCTGCTGACCTTCGCCGAGCGCAACAAGGGCATGACGCGGGTGCTGATCGGCGATGCGCTGGTGTCCGAGGACGAACGGCTGCAGGAACGCATGAACCAGTTCCTGGACCGCATCGAGGCCTCGCTGCGACAGTGCCTGCGCAACGCGCTGGCCTTGAACGAGCTGCCTCCCACCGACGACATCCACGCCCGCGCCAGCCTGATCCTGCACTTCATCCTGGGACGCTGGCAGCGCTATGCCAAGAGCGGCTGGAAGAAGTCGCCGTCGGAATTCCTGGACGTGCAGATCCAGATCATGCTGGCCTGATCGCCGCCGTCCGGCGTTCAATCACCGGTTCAGGAGGCGGGGGGATGGGCGGGACGCCCGCCGCATACCGGGCAGCCCGCGTCCCGGCCCACCCGCACTTCGTGCCACTTCATCGCCAGCGCGTCCAGCATCAGCAGGCGCCCCGACAGGCTGGTGCCGATGCCCGCCACCAGCTTGATCGCCTCGGCAGCCTGGGTCGAACCGACGATGCCCACCAGCGGCGCGAATACGCCCATGGTGGCGCAATTGACTTCGTCCACGTCCTCGCCATCGGGGAACAGGCAGTGATAGCACGGCGCGTCGTCCCGCCGCAGGTCGAACACGCCGACCTGGCCGTCGAACCGGATGGCCGCGCCCGAGACCAGCGGCTTGCGGTGCCGGACACAGGCGCGGTTGATGGCGTGGCGGGTGGCGAAGTTGTCGGTGCAGTCCAGCACGATGTCGGCGGCGGCCACCTGGGCGTCCAGCGCCTCGTCCATCAGCCGCTGGGTCAGGGCCTGGACGGCGACCTCGGGGTTGATGGCGGCCAGCGTCTGTTTGCCGGATTCCGCCTTGTAGCGGCCCACGCGGTCGGTGGTGTGCAGGATCTGGTTGTCGGTTTCGTCGGTGGCGCCGATAATCATCTGCGTGCTTTGTCCGGCAGGTGCAAACTTGCGTAACTTAGGCGCATTTTTCCGCAATTCGGCATTTTCGAGCATGCCCTGCTGAATAAATTCCATGGGTTTAAACACACTTTCGTGGTTTTTTTCGGGAGCCAGCAGTTTCAGGTTTTTCTCGGTGGCGATTTCGATGTTGACACTCAGGCGGTCGGCATACAAACCGGCCTCATGCACCAGCGCTTC
This sequence comes from Rubrivivax sp. SCN 70-15, assembly GCA_001725505.1. GTDB lineage: Bacteria > Pseudomonadota > Gammaproteobacteria > Burkholderiales > Burkholderiaceae_C > Rubrivivax. The sequence goes on from MEGM01000144.1 coordinate 11,366, forward strand.
GCTGGCCCCTGGAATGCTCTTGAGGTGGATGTAGCCGTTGAAGCGGTGCGTGGTGCGCAACTCGCGTGCAACCCCTACCAGTCGTTCCATCGTGTAATCGGGATTGTTGATAACTCCCGAACTCAGGAAAAGTCCTTCGATGTAGTTGCGGCGGTAAAATCCGAGGGTAAGATCGACCAGTTCCTCCACCGAAAAAGCAGCCCGTCTCACATCATTACTCCGGCGGTTTACGCAATAGGCACAATCGTAAATGCAATAGTTGGTAAGCATTATTTTCAGCAACGACACGCAGCGTCCGTCCTCGGTAAAACTGTGGCAGATTCCCCAGCCCGCGGTATTCCCGATTCCGCCCGCGGTTTTCGCACGGGTAACGCCGCTCGATGCGCACGAAACATCGTACTTCGCCGATTCGGCAAGAATTTCCAGTTTGGAGAGCAGGTTGGGATTCATTTGGCTGATTATCAGTAGTGTTTGTGGATCATGCTAAGCATTAAGCAGCCTCGCAAAAATAGCAATTTCCAGGCATCGGCAATGTTAATGTTGAAAAATAATATTTTTAACAGATGATAAAATCGGATAACTTTTTAAAAGTTAGGGTACAATGTGAATCGTCGCATCAAAACTTTAACTATTTTAGCAGGCTGTTCACAATTTAACAAGATGTTTTAAAAATATTCAATTGAATTACCATGACTAAGGTTTCAAAAATTATTGTGTTTTCGTTGCTGGGAGTTTTACTCGCCGGGATAATATTTTACCCGAAAATCGGCCGGCTGATCAAAAAGGAGGAAGCGGTTGCCGAAATTAAAGGCGATGCGAAAGGCGGCGGTCAGGGAAAACAAAAGCTGAGTGTGAATGCCTTAATCCTGAAACACCAGTCGATGCAGGATGTGTTTCGTACCAAGGGTCAGCTTATTCCCGACGAAGAGGTGGATCTGTCGTTCGAAGCTTCGGGCAAAGTAACGGGGATTCATTTCAAGGAGGGAACCTATGTGACCAAGGGCACTTTGCTGGCCAAGGTCAACGACCAACCGCTCCAGGCCGAGCTCAAAAAGCTCGAAGCTCAGATTCCGCTGGCCCGCGAGCGGGTGAGCCGGCAGCGTACATTGCTCGAAAAAGATGCGGTAAGTCAGGAAACCTACCAGGCTGTAACCACCGATCTTGAAAAATTGTCGGCCGACATCGAACTGGTAAAAGCCCGTATTCGTCAAACTGAATTAAGAGCTCCGTTCGATGGAGTGATCGGGTTGCGAATGGTGAGCGAAGGCGCCTATGCTTCCACCGGAACGGTGGTAGCCCATCTCACCAAAGTATCGCCCCTGAAAATCGAGTTTTCGGTCAACGAAAAGCAAGCCAACGAAG
>MEGM01000145.1 GCA_001725505.1 Rubrivivax sp. SCN 70-15
TTCTGGATGGTGGAGCCGGAAATGGCCTTCTGCGACTTCGAAGAGAACATGAAAATCCAGGAGCAGATGCTGGAATACGTGGCCCAGCGCGTCCTGGAGCGCCGGGGCCGCGAGCTGAAAGTGCTCGAGCGCGACACCACCAAGTTGGAGAACATCAAGGCGCCCTTTGTGCGCCTGTCCTATGACGACGCCGTCAAGTTGCTCAACGAAAAAGGCGTCGAGTTCGCCTGGGGCGGCGACTTCAAGCAGCCCTGAACCGATGAGCGGGCGCGGCTGGCCGTCGGGTGCGCTGCTGGCGCTGGCGCTCGCCGCGTCCGCCCGGGCTGCCGATGCCGACCCCTTGGCCGAGCTCGACCGGGTCGGTCGCGCCATCGTCGCGGCCGGCTGCGCGCACCCGGTCGAGCGCAATACCAGCCTCGTCGGCGGCGCCGCGGACGGCGGCGTCGACGAGATGCGCTCGATCGACTGCCGCAGCTTCCGCGCCGCGACCTGGGTCGAGCGCCATGCGGCGCAGGAGCGGGTGGCGCCGATGGCGCTGGTCGTGCTCGGCAACGAGCCCCGGCTGCCGGCCGGCATCGCGGTCGGCGCGACGCCGGCGCAGGTGCAGGCGCTGCTCGGCATGCCGAGCCTGCACCTGGGCCACGCCTTCGGCTACGCGCTGGGACGCGCGCATCCGCCGCGCGACACGCTGACCTTCGAGCTCGTCGACGGCCGCGTCAGCGCGATCTCATGGAACTGGGCCGTGGACTGACCGGAGGTCGATCGACGCGATGAACTCGCGCAGCACGGCGAATGCCGCGTCGGGCTCGTCGCGCCAGGCGCCGTGGCCCGAATGGGCGAAGCCCGCGAACCGGCGCCAGCGCGCCGGCAGCGCGGCGAAGATGTCCTTGGCGTCGTCGATCGGGCAGACCGGGTCCTGCTCGCCCGCCATCACCAGCACCGGGCAGCGCGCGTTCGCCAGCCCGGGCAGCAGGTTCATCGTCTGCTGCTCGCCGCTGGCGGACGCGAACAGGATCGCCTCGTTGAAGACGATGCGCTGCTGGGCGTCGCCGTCCTGTGCTGGCCGCGTGTTGTAGTGGCGCTTGCAGACGCGGTTGTAGTCGGCCCAGGTGAGCGCGTTCGGCGCGGTCCAGAAGCGCTCGGCGACCGCGCGCGCCTCGGGCCCGCCAAGGCGCTCGAACATCGCCAGCTTGCGCGCCAGGCCCAGGTGTGGCGAGGTGCTGGACAGGATCACCGCCGCCGGATGCGCCGGATGGCGCTCGAGGTAGCGCTGCGCGACGAAGCCGCCGAAGGACTGGCCGAGCACGATGGGCCGGGCGATGCCCAGCGCGTCGCACAGGCGCACGATGTCGTCGGCGAACTGGTCGAGCGTCCACTCTACCGCCGGGCGCCGGTCGCTGCGGCCGTGGCCGCGGTGGTCGTAGTAGACGATCTGCGCGAGGTCGGCCAGGCGGCTGAACGCCGGCTTGAAGCCCGAATGGTCGTAGCCGGGGCCGCCGTGCAGCAGCAGCAGCGTCGGCTTCTCGCGCAGCGCCGGGCCGTCGGGCACCAGCGCCGGGCCCTCGATGTCGACGAACAGGCGCACGCCGGGCTCGATCGCTATCTGCATCGCACCCCTTCAGTCCATGGGCCAGGGCATCGAGGTCGGCAGCGTCGTCGGCGCCGATGCCGGTGCCGATGCCGGTGTCGGCGCGGGTGCGGCCGGGGCGCCGGTGTCGACGCCGCGCCACCAGGGCGTCACGGTCTCGACCCGGACCGGCTCGACCGCCTCGCCCAGGCGCGGCATCAGCAGCGGGACGCCGCGCCGGGGCGCGAGCTCGAACAAGGTCTCGGCCGGCTCGTCCCAGGCGTGCATCGCGAGGCTGAAGGTGCCCCAGTGCACCGGCAGGAAGGCGCCGCCGCCGAGCAGCGCATGCGCTTCGAGCGCGTTCTCCGGGCCGAGGTGGATGTGGCCCCAGGACGGGTGGAACGCGCCGACCTCGAGCATCACCAGGTCGAACGGACCGAGCCGTTCGCGGATCGCGGCGTATTCGCTCGTCAGCCCGGTGTCGCCGCTGAAGAAGACCGAATGCCGCGCCGAGCGGATCACCAGGCTGGACCACAGCGTCGCGTTGCGGTCCTTCAGGCCGCGGCCGGAGAAATGCTGCGACGGCGCGGCCGTCACCGTCAGTTCGGCACCGGGCAGCGTGAAGCTCTCCCACCAGTCGAGCTCGGTGATCCGCTGCGCCGGCACGCCGAAGGCCTCGAGATGCGCGCCGACGCCGAGCGAGGTGACGAAGGGCACGCCGGTCGCGGCGAGCGCGCGCACCGTGGCGTAGTCCAGGTGGTCGTAATGGTCGTGCGACAGCGCGACCAGGTCGATCGGCGGCAGGCGCCCGAGCGCCACCGGCACCGGCTGGAAGCGCTTCGGGCCGAGCCAGCGCGACGGCGAAGCGCGCGCCCCCCAGACGGGGTCGGTGAGCACGCGCAGACCGTCGATCTCGATCAGCACCGTCGAGTGGCCGAGCCAGGTCGCACGCAGGCCGCTCGCGGGTGGCCGCGTCCAGGCGTCGAGCGGGTCCAGCGACGGCAGCGGCCCGGTCGGCACGCGGCGCGAGCCGCCGCTCAGGAACTCGGTCAGCGTCGGCCGCGGCACGGACGGATCGCGCAGCCCGGGCAGCATCGGGTGCACGTTGTGAAAGCCCTTGCCGGCCCAGCGCGGCGAGGCCTGCATGCGCTCCAGGCGCTCGTGCGCAGCGCGTCGGCCAAATGACATCATGCTGCGGCGGGGATCAGTCGGCGCGCGAGGCGATCAGCACCGCGTTCGTGCCGCCGAACGCAAACGAGTTGCTCATCGCGTGGCGCAGCCCCGGCAGCGGCCGCGCTTCGCGCTGGACCAGGTCGATCTCGAACGCGGGGTCGAGCGCAGCGGCGTGGCCGGCGGGCGGCGCCAGCCCGCGCTCGAGCGCGCGCAGCGTCGCCAGCAGCTCGACCGCGCCGCCGGCGCCGAGCAGGTGCCCGAGCACCGACTTCGTCGCGGTGACCGCCGGCCCGCCGGGGCCGAAAGTCCGGCGCAGCGACTGCGCTTCGGCGGCGTCGCCGGCGGTGGTGGCGGTGCCATGCGCGTTCACGTGGCCGATGTCGGCCGCCGCCAGCCCGGCGTCCTTGAGCGCTGCCGTCATCGCGCGGCTCTGGCCGCCGGCGTCGGGCTGCGTGATGTGCAGGCCGTCGCAGTTGGTCGCGAAACCCGACAGCACGCTGGTCCAGCGCGCGCCGCGCGCGCGCGCATGCGGCTCGGCCTCGAGCACGAAGGCGGCCGCGCCCTCGCCGAGCGCGAACCCGGCCCGGTCGGCAGCGAAGGGCCGGCAGGCCTGCGCCGCGTCGTCGCCCGGCGGCGCGAGCACGCGCATCGCCTGCCAGGCGCCGATCACGCCGGGCGACAACAGTGCGTCGCTGCCGCCGACGACGGCCACGTCGATGCGGCCGTCGCGCAGTGCGCGCATGGCCTCGCCGATCGCGACCGCGGCCGACGCGCAGGCGCAGGCAAAACCGATCGCCGCGCCGCGCGCGCCGAACAGCAGCGCGAGCTCGGCCACTGGCGCGTTGGGCATCGCGGTCACGACGCTGGTCGGCCGGATGCGCCGCGCCTCGCCGTAAACCTGGCGACAGGTCGCGTCGAAGGTCGACGCGCCGCCCATCCCGCTGCCCCAGAACACGCCCAGCCGCTCGGGATCGACGCTGCCGGCGATCAGCCGCGCGCCGCTCGCAGCCGACGCCGCACTCGCCAGCGCCATCGCGGTGCCGCGGTCCGCGGGTACCCTGGACGGCGTGCGCATCGCGCTCTCGTCGAAGCGGCAGCGAGCCACGGGCACCCGGACCGGGTCGCTGCCTGGCAGCTCGAGCGTGTAGGCTTCGACGGCCGAGCGGCCGCCGAACAGCGCTTCGTCGAACGCGGCGAGGTCGCTGCCGATCGGCGAGACGACGCCGCAGCCGGTCACGCAGATGCGCTGCATGGCATTTCGGTGACCCATGGCGCTGCGCGCGTCGCACCATCGATGAAGCGCGCCGGGGCACGACCCGGCCTCCTGCCACGGAGCCGGCTCTGCCGGGCCGTCGGCGGACGGCCCCGTCGAGGGGCTGAGGGCCGCGGCTCCAAGTCCGCCTGTGCGGACTTGGACGGCCCGAAGAGCGCTGCCTCTGGCTTCGCGTGGAGCGCCAGCGAGCTCGGGGGCTTCATTTCAGGCCGGCAGCGGTCGCTGCGCGATGCCTTCGTCGAGGGCTTCGCACAGGTCGGTCAGCGTGAGCTGGCTCTGGCGCGGGTCGAGGCGTTCCTCGGGGATGCGCAGATCGAAGCGGTCCTCGATCGCGAAGACGAATTCCATCAGCGACAGCGAATCCAGCCCCAGCGCCTGCAGCGACGTGTCCGGCGCGATCTTTCCCGGTTCGACGTGGAACTGCCCCTGCAGCACGTCGGCGACGACCTCAAACGTATGCGGATTCACGATGTCTCTCTCCAGAGCGGGGGGCCGGCGACAGCAGGCCGCCGACGAAGCTCACGGTCTCACGGACCACCTGTGGGCGGTCATTATCGATCGTGATCATGTGGTGACTGTTTTCGAGCACGACGCGGCGCACCAGGGCGCTGCCCAGGCGCTGCGCGAGCAGCTCGACGTTGGCCAGGCTCGCGACCTCGTCCTCGCGCGCGTGCAGCGCGAGCACGGGAGGGCAGTCGAAATGGCCGAGCCGGCGCAGCAACTCGCGCCGCAGCCGGTCGTGCTCGCGCAGGTGCGCGACCCCGATCACCGCGGCGCCGGCGCGCGAGACGCGGCGCGACTGCAGCTCGCGCTCGATCCAGCGCCGCACGCGCGGGTTCTTCACGCCGTAGGGCGGACGTTCCTCGTACTGCCAGAAGCGCCCGAGCGGCGTGTACAGCGCCAGCGGCATCAGGAACTGGTACCAGGGCACGGACCAGCCGTCGTAGCGCAGCGGCGTCGACATCAGCGCCAGGCCGTCGATCGGAACCTCGCCGAGCATCACCGTGCCGAGCGCGAGCGAGGCGCCGGCCGAGATCCCGACCAGCACGACCGTTGCATGGTGCTCGCGCAGCGCCGCGGCCTGCGCCGTCACCTGGTGCAGCCAGTCGCGCCAGCCCGTGGCGTGCTGCTGCTGGCTCGAGACGTCGAAAGAGTAGCCCGGCAGCGAAGGCGAGCGGACCTCGTGTCCGGCGGCGCGCAGCGCGGCCTGCACTGGCAGCAGCTCCTCCGGGGTGCTGCACAGCCCGTGCAGCAGCAGCACGCCGGCGCGGCCCTGGCCGGAGCTCATCGGCGGGCCATCGGGGTCGACGCGAGGATCGCGGGGCGGTCAGCGCGTGCAGCGGCTGGGGAGGACGGGAAGGCGGTACGCAAGAATATGCCCGTCGCGCCGGGCGCCGGTCGAAGAATCTTACTCAACGCTCCGGGAGGGCTCGTGGTTGACGATGCCCGACGCGACATGCCCGGCCGGTACGTGGCCGGCCGCGCTCTCGACATGGCCGGTCTGGTCGTCGAAGAAGAAGTCGGGCTCGAACTCGCGCAGGAACTCGCCCTTCGCGAGGCCGCCGAGGAACATGGCCTAGTCGACCTCGATGCGCCAGTCCATCAGCGTGCGGATCGCGCGCTCGTGCGCCGGCGCGCTGCGCGCGGTGACGAGCGCGGTGCGCACGCGCATGCGCTGGCCGGGTTCGCGCTGCAGCCGGTGCAGCGCCTCGAGCAGCGGCTTGAACGGTCCCGGCGCGAGCGGCGTCGCCGAATGGTCGCGTTCGTGGCTCTGGAAGGCGTCGAGCCCGTCGCGGCGGAACACGCGCTCGGCCTCGTCGCCGAACAGCACCGCGTCGCCGTCGAAGGCGATGCGCACCTCGCCCGGGTGCGCATCGCTGGCGAGCCTGCTGTGCGGGAAGACGCGCGCCGCGGGCACGTCGGCGGCGAGCGCCGAGCGCACGTCGGCTTCGTTGGCGGACAGGAACAGGTTCGCCGCGAGCGGGCGCAGGTAGCGCCACGGGCTCTCGCCACGCGTGAACACGCCGCGCTCGACCTTCAGCCCGTAGTGCTGCGCCGAGCGGAACACGCGCATCCCCGAGACCGGGTCGTTGCGCGAGAGGATCACGACCTCGACCCGAGGCGCCTCCTCGTTGAATGCGAGCAGCTTGTTGACGAGCGAGAACGCCACGCCGGGCCGTGCCGGCACGTCCAGCCGCGCGAGCTGCACCTGCATGTAGGCGCGGTCGTCGCCGGCCTCGAAGACCCGGTTCTCCTCCTCGAAGTCGAACAGCGCGCGCGACGAGATCGCGACGACGAGCCGGCCTTCGAGGGTGGTGGACATGCCGGGCCATGATAGCGATGCGCCCACGGCGCCCCGGCGGTCGCCCGGCTTGCAGGTGGATACCCACGGACATATTGTTGAAATGATTCCGCGGCACAGTGGCGGGCCATGAACTCCGTGTCCGCGCTCGCGCCGCCGCCGGTCCCGCTGCTGGAGGCCGAGGTCTGGCCGGACACGCAGCCCGGGCTGTACCGCAGCGAGGCCTTCGCCGAGGATCTGGACCCGCCCGCGCCCTGGCCACCGCGCGCGGCCCCGGCGGCGCGCGCGCCGCTGCGGCCGGTGCTGTGGCGGCTGGCCGCCTGGCGCCCGTAGCGCGCGCCGCTCGCGTCACAATCGCCGACGCGTCGTCGCTGCCCGTCGAGGGCGGCGTCGATCCGGCCCCGCGCGCCTCGCCGGGTCGCCCACGCCCAGCCACCTGACGCCAAGCCGCCGCCCGATGAACCGCCCCGACACGCCCGACCTCGCGCGCACCACGTTGGTGGTGCTCTTCATCGGCGCGCTGATCGGCGCCTCGATCTGGATCCTGCGCCCGTTCCTGGGCCCGGCGATCTGGGCCGCGATGATCGTCGTCGCGACCTGGCCGGCGTTGCTGCGTCTGCAGGCGCGGCTGCGCGGCCGGCGCTGGCTCGCGGCGACGCTGATGACGCTGGCGCTGCTGCTGCTGTTCGTCCTCCCGCTGACCTTCGCGATCGCGACGCTGGTCTACAACGCCGACCGCATCGTCGACTGGGCGAAGTCGCTCAGCACGATGCACCTGGCCGACACGCCACCGGCCTGGTTGTCCGGCCTGCCCTACATCGGCGATCGTCTCGTCGCAGCCTGGGAACAGGCGATGGCGGCCGGCCTGGACGGCCTGCTCGTGCGCTTGCAGCCCTATGCCGGACTGGCGACGAAATGGTTCGTCGCCGAGGTCGGCGGCATCGGTTACCTGGCGCTGCAGTTCCTCGTCACGGTCGTGATCGCGGCCGTGATGTACGTCCATGGCGAGGTGGCGGCGGCGCTGGTGCGGCGCTTCGCGCGCCGGCTCGCCGGCGACCACGGCGAGGCCGCGGTGCGGCTGGCCGGCAACGCGATCCGCGGCGTCGCGCTCGGCGTCGGCGTCACCGCGATCGTGCAGGCCGTGCTCGGCGGCATCGGCCTGGCGGTGGCCGGCGTGCCGCTGGCCGGGCTGCTGACGGCGGCGATGTTCATGCTGTGCATCGCCCAGATCGGCGCGCTGCCCATCCTCGTGCCGGCTGCGATCTGGGCCTTCTGGAGCGGTGCCACCGGCTGGGGCGTGTTCCTCGTCGTCTGGTCGGTCGTCGTCGGCACGCTCGACAACTTCCTGCGCCCGCTGCTGATCCGCCTCGGCGCCGACCTGCCGCTGCTGCTGATCTTCGCCGGCGTGATCGGCGGGCTGTTCGCGTTCGGCCTGGTCGGCATCTTCGTCGGCCCGGTGCTGCTCGCGGTGGCCTACACGCTGCTCGAGACCTGGCTCGGCGACGGTGACGGCGCGCCACCCGCGGCCTGACTACGGCGTGCCGAGGAAGAGGTAGGCGTTGGCGACGCCGCTCGTCGAGTAGGCGACGCCGACGTAGACCGGCCCGAACGGTGTCTGCCCACCCAGGTAGACGGTGGTCGAGTCGAGCCAGCCGGTGCGTTGCGTTTCCGAGTAAGGGTGGCCGACCTTGCCCGCCTCGAGTGCGACGCCCAGGCGCAGGTCGCCGCGCAGCCCCAGCGGCGCGCGCCCGACGATGCGCTCGACGCGCAGGTGCGCATAGCGCGCCTGGTCGGCCAGCAACTGGCCGCTGGCGAAGGCCGACAGGTTCAGGAAGCCGCCCAGCGATGCCGCGTCGTACGGCGGCAGCAGGCCGCGCGGCGAGCCGGTGTAGGTGAGGCGCGTGCCCAGCACGTAGGCGCCGAAGCTGTGCGCCGAGCGCAGGTCGATGCCGAGCCGTGCATAGTGGTTCCGGGGCGACTCGAACCAGTTCACGCTCGCCGACCAGCCGCGCGACGGAAAGTACAGCCGGTTCAGGCGGTCGAGGTTCAGGTCTGCGAGCCAGCCGCTGTCGTCGACGCTCTGGTCGGGCACCACCGGCACACCGGTCTCGATGCTGATGTTGCGCCGGCTCGCGCGCCAGCCCAGGCGCGCCTGGCCGGCCAGTCCGAGGTTCATGCCTGCGGTCAGCTGCAGCCGGCCGTTGCCCAGGATGTATTCCGCGAGCCGCTGGTCGTTCTGGAAGAAGCCGATCCGTTCGCGCCGGTACGACACGCTGCTGTCGGCGAAAACGCGGTGCGCACCGTCGAGAGGCTGGTACCACTCGACGCCGGCGCCGGCGTTGCTGCCGATCTCGGCGCTGTAGAGCAGCTCGCCACCGAGCGGATTCAGCCAGGTCTTCTGGTAGGCCGCGCGCAGGCTGTAGGTCGAGCCCTGGCTCAGGCTCGAGTTCAGGTTGAGCGCGAAGCGCAGGTAGTCCGGGCCCCAGCTCTTCTCCAGCGGCGTGATGCGCAGCACGTGGCGGCCGTGTTCGTCGAGCAGGGCGTAGTCGACGTTCTCGAAGTCTCCATCGCCGTAGACGCGCATCAGGTCGCGGTCGAGTCGCGCGGTGTCCAGCGGCTGGCCCGGGCGCTGCTGCAGGTAGCGCGCGACGGTCTCGGGGTTGACGCGCTCGAGGCCCGCGATCTGGACGGCTTCGACCGGCGGCGCCACGCGTGGCGGGCCGATCCGGTGCGCGTCCCAGGCGGCTTAGTCGGCCGCCGGGACGGACAGCGCCTGCAGCCGCGGCGCCAGCGCCTCGGCGGCGGCGCGGCCGAGGTCCGCGGTCTCGCCGGCGCGCGCGAAGTCGAG
>MEGM01000146.1 GCA_001725505.1 Rubrivivax sp. SCN 70-15
GGCGGCGCCGTCGTCGGCGCGCGCGCCCAGCCCGTAGACGGTCTCGGTGGGGAAGGCGACCAGCTCGCCATGCGCCAGCCTGGCGGCGGCATCGGCCAGGGCCCGCGCATCGCGGCCGTCGACGATGGGCATCGCGCCGCGCCGCGTCAGAAGGCCGGCAGGCCCAGGCAGGCGGCGGCCTGCAGCGCCACCGCGCGCGCCCGAGCCGGGTCGGCCGCGGTCACCGTCAGGTGGCCCATCTTGCGGCCCGGCCGCGGCTGCGTCTTGCCGTACAGGTGCAGGTGCACGCCCGGCAGCGCGAGCACCGCGGCCCAGTCGGGCGTCCGCGGGGGTGCGCCGGGCCCGGCTTGCCAGAGGTCGCCGAGCAGGTTGAGCATTACCGCGGCCGAGTGCTGGCGCGGCGCCGGCAGCGGCAGCCGCGCGAGCGTGCGCACCTGCAGGTCGAACTGCGAGAGGTCGCAGGCATCGACGCTGTAGTGGCCCGAGTTGTGCGGCCGTGGCGCCATCTCGTTGGCGACGAGCGAGCCGTCGTCGACGAGGAAGAACTCGACGCACAGCACGCCGACGTAGTCCATCGACGCCGCCAGCCGCCCGGCCAGCGTGACGGCGTCGCGCGCGGTGGCCTTTGGGACATCGGGCGCCGGCACCTGGGTGACGGCGAGGATGCCGTCGCGGTGCAGGTTCTGCTGCACCGGCAGGTGCACCAGCGCGCCGTCGGCGCCGCGCGCGACGATCACGCTCAGCTCGCGCTGCAGCGCCAGGCGCTTCTCGAGCACGCAGGGCGCGCGGCCGAGCGTTGCCCAGGCGTCGGCCAGCGCCTGGCGCGACGGCACCGCGACCTGGCCCTTGCCGTCGTAGCCGAGCCGCGTGGTCTTCAGGATGCCGGGCAGCAGCGCGTCCAGGCCCGGCGCGGCGAGGTCGGCGTCGGCGGCGATGGTCGCGAACGGGGCGCAGGGCACCTCGGAGCGCTGGAAATGGCGCTTCTCGGCGAAGCGGTCCTGGCAGATCGCCACCGCCGCCGCGGCCGGCGCCACCGGCACGGACGCGGCCAGCGTCTGCAGCGCGGCGGCGGGGACGTTCTCGAACTCGGTCGTGACCGCGGCACAGCGGGACGCCAGCTCGGCCAGCGCGTCGGCATCGAGGTAGGGCGCGCGCAGGTGGTGGTGGGCGGCCGCGCCGGCAGGGCTGTCGGCGTCGGGGTCGAGCACCACGGTCCTGAAGCCCAGCGTCTGCGCCGCGTGCACGAACATGCGGCCGAGCTGGCCGCCACCGAGCACGCCCAGGCAGGTTTGGCCGTCGGGCAGCAGCGGCGACGTCACTTGAGTTCCTGCGTCATGGCGCGCGCCGCTTCGGTCTGCGCGGCGCGGAAGGCCTGCAGCCGGCGGCGCAGCTCGGGCTGCTCGCCGGCCAGCATCGCGACCGCGAACAGTGCCGCGTTCGCAGCACCGGACGGCCCGATGGCGAAGGTGGCCACCGGCACGCCCCTGGGCATCTGGACGATCGAATAAAGCGAATCCAGCCCCTGCAGGTGACGGCTCGCGACCGGCACGCCGAGCACCGGCACGGTCGTCTTCGCGGCCAGCATGCCGGGCAGGTGGGCGGCACCGCCGGCGCCGGCGATGATCGCCTTCAGCCCGCGCGACTCGGCCTGCTCGGCGAACGCGAACATGTCGTCGGGCATGCGGTGGGCCGAGAGCACGCGCGCTTCGTAGGCGATCCCGAACTGGTCCAGGATCTCGGCGGCGGCGCGCATCGTTTCCCAGTCCGAGGACGAACCGAGGGCGAGGGCGATGAGGGTCATGCGGGAGTTCGGGTTGGGCCGGTGGCCGGCCATCAATGGGAGGGCGGATAGCTGCGCGACGCGCAGTGGCCGGCGATGGCATCGAGCGTCCGGCGCAGCGCGGCCTGCTGCTCGAGAAGCCGTGCGGCGGCGTCCGCGGCGCGTTGCGTCCAGCGCTGCGCGCTGTCGAGCTGGCCCTGGGCCGAGAGGATGTCCTGCCAGCGGCGCGCGCAGACGAGCCGGTCGTCGGCGTCCATCGCGTCGAAGGCATCGGGAACGTCGTCGCCGGGAAGGCTGGTTGCCGACGACCCCTGGCGGAACCGGCACCAGGCCAGGTCGGCGGCCAGCCGCGGCCGGCTCCGGCACCCGTGCGCAAGCTCGGCGCCGTCGAGAAGCGCCTGAAGCAGCGCCTGCGCCGCATCGAACCGCCCGCCGAGGATCAGCGCCCGGGCGCGGCCGACCTGCAGCGCGAAGTCCATCGAGGTGATGCCGGTGGCAGCCAGGTAATGGCGTGCCGACTCGAGCTCCAGCGACGCGAAATCGAGGTCGGCCGCCGGCACCGTGTAGCCGTCGTCGAGCATTGCCAGCGTCTGCATCCGGTTCAGCTGCAGCGTCGAGCGCCGGGCCATGATCGCGCCGAGCGCGGCTTCGTCGCCGATCCGGCTGGCCTGCATGCGTGCCGCTTCGTACCAATGGCGCGCCGGGTCCTTGTCGCCGAGCGCCGAGTGGGCGTCGCCCATGAACAGGCCGACCCGGATATGGGTCGAGCGGTCCTCGGGCCCGACGAGGTCGATCGCGAGCCTTATCAGGTCGGCGGCCGGGAAGTGATCGCCGTCGTCGTGCTTGATCTGCGCCAGCCAGGCGGCGGTCAGCGCGGCGAGCGAATGCTGGCGTGCCGCGATGCTCAGCGCGTGGGCGCGGCTGACGCGGCCGCGCGCCGATCGGCCGTCGCGCTCGAAGTGGAAGACCAGGCCTTCGAGCAGCATGACCCAGGCCGAGATCCGGGGGTTGGCGCCGCCGCCGTCGCCCGCGCGTGCGAGCTCGGTCGCTGCGCGGGCAGCCTCGAAGTCGCCCACCCGGGCCAGGTAGCAGCCGCGCTCGGCCACGAGCTCGGCCCGGCGCTGCGGATCGGCGCAGGTGGCGAGTTGCTCGTCCAGCCGGGTCAGCAGCGGCGCCATCGGCGTCTATTCGGTGAGCCGGCGGCAGGCGTCGGCGTAGCGGGCAGCGCTCGCGGCGGCCACGTCCGCGGGCAGTCGCGGCGCCGGTGCGCGCTTGTTCCAGGGTTTGCCGTCGACCTCGGCCGCCTCGAGCCAGTCGCGGATCGCCTGCTTGTCCAGGCTGGGCGGGTTCTGCCCTTCGACGTAGGTCTCGCGCGACCAGAAGCGCGACGAGTCGGGCGTCAGCACCTCGTCCATCAAGGTCAGGCGGCCGGCTTCGTCGAGCCCGAACTCGAACTTGGTGTCGGCGATGATGATGCCGCGCGACCAGGCATGCGCTGCCGCCGCCTCGTACAGTGCGATCGAGATGTCGCGCACGCGCGTCGCCATGTCGGCGCCGATCTTGCGCACCATCTGCTCGAAGCTGATGTTCTCGTCGTGCTCGCCGGCCTCGGCCTTGGTCGCGGGGGTGAAGATCGGCGCCGGCAGCCGGCTCGCCAGCTTCAGCCCTGGCGGCAGCGCGACGCCGCAGACGCTGCCGCTGTGCTCGTACTCCTTCCAGCCCGAGCCGGCCAGGTAGCCGCGCACGACCGCTTCGACCGGCAAGGGCTTCAGCCGCCAGACGAGCATCGAGCGCCCGCGCACCTGGTCGGCCTCGTCGGGCGCGACGACCGAGACCGGATCCTCGCCGGTCAGGTGGTTCGGGACGATGTCCTCGAGCTTGTCGAACCAGAACAGCGCCATCCGCGTCAGGATCTCGCCCTTGCCTGGGATCGGGTCGGCGAGAACGACGTCGAAGGCCGACAGGCGGTCGCTGGCGACCATCAGGATCCGGTCGTTGCCGACCGCGTAGTTGTCGCGCACCTTGCCGCGCGCCAGCAGCGGCAGGGAATGCAGGTTCGACTGGAGCAGGGCGGTCGGCATGACGGCGGCAGGACGTTGAAACGGTGAAGTGGCGAAGTGTCGCGCGAAAACGCCTGCGGGTCGCCGCCTGCCGGCGTTTCAGTTCACCAGCTGCTGCAGCTGCCCGCTCGCATAGCGCTGCGCGATCTCGGTCAGCGCGAGCGGCCGGATCTTCGCCGCCTGGCCTTCGCAGCCGAACTCCAGGTAGCGCTGGCGGCAGATCGCCTTGGCCGCCTCGCGCGCCGGTTTCAGGTAGTCGCGCGGGTCGAACTTCTCCGGGTTCTCGGCCAGGGTCTTGCGGATCGCCGCCGTCATCGCCAGGCGGATGTCGGTGTCGATGTTGATCTTGCGCACGCCATGCTTGATCGCCTCCTGGATCTCCTCGACCGGCACGCCGTAGGTCTCCTTCATGTTGCCGCCGTACTGGCGGATCACGGCGAGCAGATCCTGCGGCACGCTGCTCGAGCCGTGCATCACCAGGTGCGTGTTCGGGATGCGCTGGTGGATCTCCTTGATGCGGTCGATCGCGAGGATGTCGCCGGTGGGCTTGCGCGTGAACTTGTAGGCGCCGTGGCTGGTGCCGATCGCGATCGCGAGCGCGTCGAGCTGGGTGCGCTTGACGAAGTCGGCGGCCTGCTCGGGGTCGGTGAGCAGCTGCTCGCGCGTCATCGTCGCGTCGGTGCCGTGGCCGTCTTCCTTGTCGCCGCGCATCGTCTCGAGCGACCCCAGGCAGCCGAGCTCGCCCTCGACGGTGACGCCCAGTGCATGCGCCATCTCGACCACCGTTTTCGTCACCTCGACGTTGTAGTCGTAGCTCGCGATGGTCTTGCCGTCGGCCTGCAGCGAGCCGTCCATCATCACCGAGCTGAAGCCCAGATCGATCGCGCCCCTGCAGACGTCCGGGCTCTGGCCGTGGTCCTGGTGCATCACCAGCGGCACCGAGGGCCAGGACTCGAGGGCGGCCTGGATCAGGTGCTTGATGAAGGGCTCGCCGGCGTACTTGCGCGCGCCGGCACTGGCCTGCAGGATCACCGGCGCGCCGACCTCGGCCGCGGCGCTCATCACCGCCTGCACCTGCTCGAGGTTGTTCACGTTGAAGGCCGGGATGCCATAGCCGTTTTCGGCCGCATGGTCGAGCAGCTGGCGCATCGAGACGAGTGGCATGGTGGGTTTCCTCGCGTGGTTCGGTGGGTGGGCGCGACGCCCCGGGGTCGCTGCCTCGGCAACTGGGCCGTGATCACCGAGGACGATTCTAGCGACCGGCCCCATGGGGAAACTGTGGGGGAATTGGCCTGCTTATCGGGCTCAAGCCCGCCCGCGCGGCACTCGACACTGGCGGTCCGAGCGGCGCACGGCGCCGTGCTCTGCCCCTCGTTCGCATCCTGGAAGACCGCAGCATGAACCGCATCGATCTCCCCAGCGTGACCCGTTGGATCACCGTCGCGACGCACGAGCATGGCGAGCGCCTGCCGGTGCACCTGATGGAGCGCCTGTCGATCGGCCGGCGCAGCGCGAACGCCCTCCTCGCGCGCCTCGTCGCCGCGCAATGGCTGACGCGCGAAGGCACGCCGCGCAGGCCGGTCTTCCGGCCCGGCCCCCTCAAGCAGGTGGTGCAGAGCTACGCGCTCGCCGGGCTGCAGGAAGACCTGCCCTGGCAGCGCGACTTCGCGCCCCACTTCTCGCTCGCGCCCAACGTCGCGCGCATCGCGCAGCACGCCTTCAGCGAACTGCTCAACAACGCGGCCGACCACAGCGGCGGCAGCCAGGTCACGGTGTCGATGCGGCAGACCGCGCTGCACCTGCAGTTGCTCGTCTCGGACGACGGCTGCGGGCTGTTTGGCCGCATCCGCCAGGCCTTCGAGATCGCCGAGCCGGCGCTCGCGATGCTCGAGCTGAGCAAGGGCAAGCTGACGAGCCAGCCGGAGCGACACGCCGGCCACGGCCTGTTCTTCACGTCCCGCCTGGCCGACGTGTTCGACCTGCACGCCAACGAGCAGGCCTTCCAGTACCGCGGCTGGGAGCACCGACGCTGGTGCGCCGGCAAGCCGATGGCGCGCCAGGGGACCTCGGTCTATTTCGCGATCGCGCTGGACAGCGCGCGTACGCTGGACGAGGTGTTGCGCGCGCATGCCGGCGCAGCCGGCGGCTATGCCTTCGAGGCGACCCAGGTGCCGCTGCAGCTGATGACGGACGCCCGGACCGGGCTCGAGTCGCGTGCGCAGGCACGGCGCATCGCGGCGCGGCTGCAGCAGTTCCGTCGCGCCGAGCTGGACTTCAGCGGCGTCGCCGAGCTCGGCCACGGCTTTGCCGACGAGCTCTTCCGCGTCTTCGGGCGCGCCCAGCCGGGCGTCGAGCTGTTTCCGGTGGGAATGACGCCGCGCGTGGCGGCGATGGTCGAGACGGTGCGCGCGGCCGCGCGCACGGTGTAGGCCCAGCGCCTGCGCGACCATTGTTGGAGCGCTTGCGCCGCCGACGTGACTTTTCGGGCTCGCGAAATTGGAATCGGCCCAACGGAGTGGGCCGACTTCGTCAGGTTCTAAGCGAGCTGGATTGGGCTACACGTGCGCTCGCCCACGAAGCCGCGTCAGACCAACGCCGGCGATCGCGAGCCCGACCAGTGCCAGAGTTCCGGGCTCTGGGATCGACAAGGGCTCTGTCGAGATCGTGAAGCCGAAGGCCAGGGTCGTGTCCCCGCCCTCTGGTGTAGTGAATCCGAAGCAACCCGAGGCCGGCGCAGCCGAGTTGACGGCATTCACTGCCGCGCATGCAGAGTCCGACAGAACACTCAGCACGCCGCCTGAGGTCGGGAAGATGTTGACGTAGTAGGTCTGGCTGTCGTATGCGAAGGATTGATTGAAGAACCCGCCCAGCAGCACGAAGATGTCGTTGCAGGGGTTGCCGGTCGGGCTGGTGGCCGCGCAAGGCGCAGCGTTCGGTGTCTCCAGGAACGCAATGTCGAAGTCGATGGTCGGGAGCGTGAAGGGCGACCCAGCAGGCGGCGGCGCGATCGCGGTCAGGGTCAGCGAATCCCTGAGCGTGGCACCAGTCATCGGCGAATTCGTGATCGGGACGTTGTGGTGGGTGATCGAGCTGCCCGGCACCGTGTAAGCCGGGGGCGGCAATCCGCCGCCGATGTAGGTATTGACTGTCTGGTTCGCCGACGCGTTGGTGATCGTCAGCGAGCTTTGGCCATTGCCGATGTCAGTGTCCCAACTCAACGTGGAAGGCGTCAATGTCACGCCGGCGCTCGCGCTGAGCCACACCGCCGAGTCGGTTGCTGTCCATTGCGTCACGATTGCCGCTTGCGTTGACATTGCAGCGCCTGCCAATGCAAAGGCGCCGACCCAGATCTTCAATAAGCGCTTCATCTCTTCCCTCCGCGGGATGCGCGAATCGCGTCCCTTCTGAGGATGTCGAAGCGAACTTTGTGCCAATCAGAGATGAAGCGAGAAATGTCTTTTAGATCAAGTAGTTGGCAGTGACGAGCAAGGTGTTCGATGTTTTTTCATGACGAACTGTCATCATTCCTGACACCCCTAGAACGTCAACGATGTCCGGGGCAAAAGTGATGCGAGTGCGCTCGTTGGATCCAGGCCGCGCGCTTCCGCCGTGAGCCTCATCATTCGATCGGCAGGGAATTTGCACCTGCGATGTTGCTGCAAGGATCTCAGGCCACGCGGCACACTTTCAGCATGTTCGTACCGCCCGGGTAGCCCATCGGCTCGCCGCAGGTGATGGCGTAGGTGTCGCCGGGCTTGAGCGCGCCGCGCTCGACGAGCAGCCGCTCGGCGGCGGCGAGTGCCGCGTCCCGGTCGGTCATCGTCGGCATCAGCAGCGGGCGCACGTTGCGGTACAGCATCATCCGACCCTGTGAACCGGCTTGCGAGGTCAGGCCGAAGATCGGCACCTTGATGTGGTGGCGGCTCATCCACAGCGCGGTCGAGCCCGATTCGGTGAGTGCGATGATCGCCCTGCAGCCCAGATGGTGCGCGGTGAAGAGCGCGGCCATCGCGATGCTCTGGTCGATGCGGCCGAAGCGCTTGTTCGTGAAGTCGGTCTCGATCGAGACGTCGTCGGCGGCCTCGGCCTCGAGCGCGATCGCCGCCATCTGCGTGATCGTCTCGACCGGGTACTTGCCGGCCGCGGTCTCGGCGCTGAGCATCACCGCGTCGGTGCCGTCGAGCACCGCGTTCGCGACGTCGCTGACCTCGGCGCGCGTCGGCACCGCGTTGACGATCATCGACTCCATCATCTGGGTCGCGGTGATCGCCACCTTGTCCATCTCGCGCGCCATCCGGATCATTCGCTTCTGCAGCGCCGGCACCGCGGCGTTGCCGACCTCGATCGCGAGGTCGCCGCGCGCGACCATGATGCCGTCGCTGGCGCGCAGGATCTGGTCGAGCACGGGAATCGCTTCGCTGCGTTCGATCTTCGCGATCAGCGCCGGCCTGTGGCGCCAGGGCTCGCCGGCCACGTTGGCGAGCTGGCGCGCCATCTCCATGTCGGTCGCGCTCTTCGGGAAGCTGATCGCGAGGTAGTCGCACTGGAACGACATCGCGGTCTTGATGTCCTCCATGTCCTTGGCCGTCAGCGCCGGTGCGGTGAGGCCGCCGCCGGCCTTGTTGATGCCCTTGTTGTTCGACAGCTCGCCGCCGACCATGACCCGCGTGCGCACCTGCTCGCCGACCACCTGCTCGACGCTGAGGCGGATCAGACCGTCATTGAGCAGCAGCGTGTCGCCCGGCTTCACGTCGCGCGGCAGGTCCTTGTAGTCGAGGCCGACGCTCTCCTGGTTGCCGGGCTCGGTGCGCGCCGCGTCGAGCACGAAGAGCTGGCCGTTCTCCAGCAGGGCCTTGCCGCCGTCGAACTTGCCGACGCGGATCTTCGGGCCCTGCAGGTCGGCCATGATCGCCACCTCCTTGCCCGCGCGCGCCGCGGCCTCGCGCACCAGCGCGGCGCGGTCGATGTGGTCCTGCGCCTTGCCGTGCGAGAAGTTGAGACGCACGACGTCGACGCCGGCGCGGATCATCGCCTCGAGCACCTCGGGGGACGACGAGGCGGGGCCGAGCGTGGCGACGATCTTGGTGGCGCGCATGGATTGCTTGTCCTGATCTCTTGGTGGGGCGAAGGCCGGGGCCGCGAAGGGCGCGCCGATTATCGGCCTGCCCCCGGCCGATCGGGTTACGTCCGGGTTACTGCGCGCGCCGCTGCAGGATCTCGAACGCCGGCAGCGTCTTGCCCTCGAGGACCTCGAGGAAGGCGCCGCCGCCGGTGGAGATGTAGCCGATGTCGGCCTCG
>MEGM01000147.1:0-5245 GCA_001725505.1 Rubrivivax sp. SCN 70-15
GGAAGAGACCGTTGCGCGCGCGTGGCGGCCGGCCGGCACCGCGCGCCAGCTGATCGCGGTGGCCGCCGACGGCGACCGCACGCCGCTGCTCGGGCGCATCGCGGCCCCGACGCGCGTGATCCACGGCGAGGCCGATCCGCTCGTGCCGGTGGCCGCCGGGCGCGACCTTGCCGCGCGCATCGCCGGCGCGCAGGCCGACGTCGTGCCGGGCATGGGGCACGACCTGCCGGACGTGCTGTTCGAGCGCTTCGCCGAAGGCATCGCACAGAACGCCCGGCGCGCCTGAGCGGCGCAGCGGCGTCGGCGGCTGCGCTACGTGCCCGCCGCGAAGCCGTCGGCCTCGACCTCGCAGACGATGCCCCGGGGTTCGTTCTCGCGCCAGCGCACCTCGCCGCCGAGCAGCTTGACGCGCTTGCGCACGCCGCCCAGCCCGAGACCGTGCGACCAGGCCTGCGGCGCGCGGCCCACGCCGTCGTCGGTGACGGTGAGCGTGAGCCGGCCCGCGCTGACGCGCAGCGCGATGTCCAGGCGCGTGGCCTGCGCGTGGTAGAGCGCGTTGCTCGTCAGCTCGCGCAGCACGCGCGTCAGCGCCGACCACTGGACGACGCTGAGCAAGGGGTCCTCGTCGTGGTCGAAGGTCCAGCCGAGCTCCACGTGGGCGGCCTTCAGGCGTTGCGTCAGGTCGGACTTCCATTCGGCCACGGCGTGCGAGAGCCGGTGCTCGGTGGTCGACAGGCCGCGCGTGAGCGTCTTCAGGTCGAGCAGCGTGTGGCGGATGTAGTCCTCCATCTCGGGGCTGTGCGCCTGGTACATCAGCGTGAGCAGGCGCGCGCCGATGTCGTCGTGCAGGTCCTGCGCGATGCGCAGCCGCTCCTCGTGGCGACCGCGCTCGACCGCCTGGTCGTAGGCGACCGCGCGGCGCAGCTGCTCGAGCACGCGGTCGGCCAGGCGCGCATCCTCGGCGCTGAACAGGCGCTTGCCGCGGCGCGCGAAGCGCAGCACCAGCGACGCCGGCACGGGATCGGCTTGCACCGGGACGACGAGCGACGAGCCGCCGCCGATCACCTGCGCGCCGGCCGCGCCGCGCGGCACGGGCAGCACCTCGAGCGGCTCGAACAGTTCGCGCAGCAGCCGTTCGAGCAGCGGCGCGTAGCGCGACGGCTGCGCCTGCACCTCGCGCGCGACACGGTAGAGCTGCTCGAAGGCGCGCTCGGTGGTCAGCACGTTGCGGCCGACCATCCGGTTCAGGATCCACTGGCGCGCCGCGGCGTAGGCGCCAAGCGAGAGGAACACCGCCAGCGTCAGCGAGGTGAAGCGGCCGAGCGAGAACAGCGTGACGAAGAGCAGATCCAGCGACGTTGCGATCGTGCTGATGCCGGCGAGCATCGCGAACTCGCGCAGCACCTGGCGCGAGCGCGACAGGAACGGCGCGAGCAGCAGCAGCGACGCGAGGAACAGCGTCCAGACGAGGGCGCCCAGGCCGGTCACCACCTGCGGCGTGCCGGCCTGGCCGGCGGCGAAGGCCGCGGCCAGCGAGAGCAGCGCGAGCGTCGCGACCGCGACCGCGGCAAAGCGGCGCGCGACTGCGGCGAAGGGGTTGCGCTCGACCCGCAGCGACGCCGTGACCACCGCCAGCGCGGCCAGTCCGAGCGCCAGCATCGTGCCCTGTGCCCACCACCAGGGGCGCGGCAGCGCGCCGGCTCCGACGAGCACGACGACGAGGAGCGCGGCGCCCCAAGCGAGCGCGGCGACGCCTCGCGCGCGCGCGAGCCGGCGCGGGTGGAGCGCGAAGGCGTGCACCGCGGCCGCCGCGGTGGCGAGGTCGAAGCCGACGCGGAGCAAGAATTCATGCGCCAGCGCGCCGGCCGGCAGCCCCAGGCCCGGCGCCGATTCGAGCGCGATGAAGAGCAGGTTGCCGGCCTGGCCGAGCGCCATCGCCGCGAACAAGGCGTTGCGCCCTTGCGGCCGCGCCAGCAGCACGGCCGCAGCGACCAGCCAGAGCAGCAGCGCGAGCGCCGTCAGCGGCCAGAACAGCAGGCCCAGCCCGCCGATGCCGCGCGGCGGCGCGATCATCGCGACGCGACGGTCGTTGCCCAAGCGCAGCGTGACGCTGCCGCCGGCGAGGGCTTCGGCCAGCGCCTGCTGGCGCTGCACCAGGCGCGCGCGGCGGTCGTCGTCGACCTGCCAGCGCGGCGACTCGTGATCGGCCAGGCCGTCCAGTGCCAGCGAGCGGCCGTCGGGCGTCTCGATGGCGACGAGCGGCTGGCCGGCTTCGGCCGCCAATGCCGGGAGGCTGCTGTCGGACAGGATCGGCCGGCCCAGGGGGTCGGCCTGCACGGTGGCGGCGATGTACGGGCTGTCGGCGAGCCAGCGCATCCAGCCGAAGCTGCCCAGACAGCCGAGCACCGCCGCCAGCACCATCAGGCGCAGCCGCCAGCCGATCCAGTGCGGGGTCGGGCGCGGGTCGACGCGGCGCTCCGGCCGGGTCGGGCCGGCGCTGGTGGCAGCGGCGGCAGGAGGCGCCATCGGGGTTAGCGCGTCAGACCAGACCCTGCTTGCTCGCCAGCACGGCGGCCTCGGCGCGGCTCGAGACGTTGAGCTTCTTGTAGATGGACTTGATGTGGTCGTTGACGGTGAACCACTTGATGCCCATCAGGCTCGCGATCTCCTTGATCGTGAAGCCCTTGCTCAGATAGGTCAGCACCTCGGTCTCGCGCGGCGTCAGGCGCTCGTGATCGGGCTGGCGCTCGATGGCCAGTGGCCGGCTCGTCGCGAAGCCGGTCGTGTTCATGAAGCCGGAGTCGGGCGCCTGCGTGTCGCTGCCCGCGCCCTGGCGGAAATGGGTCAGCAGCCGGCGCGCGATCGCCGGCGACAGCGGCGGCTGGCCGCGCACGATCTTCTGCAGCTCCTCGACCAGCACCTCGAAGCGGTCCTCCTTCAGCAGGTAGCCGTCGGCGCCGCATTGCAGCGCGGGGAACAGGTGGTCGTCGTCCGAATACAGCGTCGTGACGATCTTCGTCGCCGGGTAATGCGACAGCTCGGCGAGCAGCTCCAGGCCGTTGCCGTCGGGCAGCTCGAGGTCGACGAGGATGAGCTTGAACGGGTCCACGCCGTGCAGCCCGGACGCGCCGCCGGTCAGGTTGATGTGGCGGCGCGCGGTCTCGAGGTCTCCGGCCTCGGTGATCTGGTTCGCGTCGCTGAAGCTCTCGCGCACGACGCGGCACAGAAAGCTGCGCGCGACGGGGTTGTCCTCCAGGATCAACACCTTGACAGCCATCGGCCACCCCCTCTGGTATTGCGCTGCGTCGATGCTAGCGCCGAACGCGGCTCGCGGGGGCCGGGTCGCGCGTTTCGTTACCCGCCTGGCCTACGGGTTGACGAGCAGCAGCTTGCCGCGCACCTGGCGCGTGCCCATGCGCGCGTACGCGGCGGGCAGCTCGGACATCGGCAGGCGCTGGTCGATCACCGGCTTGATCTTGCCCTCGCCGTACCACTGCGCGAGCTGGGCAAGCGCGGCGGCGCTGGCCCGAGGCTCGCGCTTGACGAAGTCGCCCCAGAAGACGCCGACGATCGATGCCCCTTTGAGAAGTGCCAGATTCCACGGCAGCGCCGGGATCGCGCCGCCGGCGAAGCCGACCACCAGGTAGCGGCCGCGCCAGGCGATCGAGCGGAACACCGGCTCGGCGAGGTCGCCGCCGACCGGGTCGTAGACGACGTCCGGCCCCTTGCCGCCGGTGAGCGCCTTCAACGCGTCGCGCACGTTGGCGCTCGAGTAGTTCAGCGTCTCGTCGGCGCCGAGCGCCTTGCACAGCGCGCATTTCTCGTCGCTCGATGCGGCCGCGATCACGCGCGCGCCGGCCGCCTTGGCGATCTGCAGCGCGGCGGTGCCGACGCCACCGGCGGCGCCGAGCACGAGCACCGTCTCGCCGGGTTGCAGCGCGGCGCGGTCGATCAGCGCGTGGTGCGAGGTGCCGTAGGTGAACGCGAACGCGGCCGCGTCCTCGAGCGCGAAACCGGGCGGCAGCGGCAGCACCTGGGACGCGGCGACGCAGGCGTGGGTGGCGAAGCCGCCGGTGCCGGCGATCGCCGCCACCGGCTGGCCGATCTTCAGCGTCGTCACGCCTTTGCCCAGGGCGTCGACCGTGCCGGCGTATTCGGCGCCGGGCACGAAGGGCAGCGCCGGCTTGAACTGGTACTTGCCCTGCACGATGAGCAGGTCGGGAAAATTCAGGCTCGCGGCGCGCACAGCGATGCGCACTTCGCCGGGCTTGGGCTCGGGCGTCGGCAGTTCACGGAACTGCATCGCGCCGATGCCGTCCAGGGTCTCGCACAGCCATGCCTTCATCGTCTCTCCTTCGCGGTGTGGACGCGCATCTTACGAGGCCGGGCGGCAGCGACTCCCTACAATGACCCGATGCACATCCTGATCGCCAACGACGACGGCTACCTCGCCCCGGGGCTGGCCGCGCTGGTGCGCGCCTGCGAGGGGCTGGGCACGATCGACGTCATCGCGCCCGAGCAGAACGCGAGCGGCACCTCGAACGCGCTCACGCTGAACCGTCCGCTGCAGGTGTTCGAGGCGCGCGGCGAGCCGGTGCGCGGCTTCAAGGTCATCAACGGCACGCCGTCGGACTGCGTCCACGTCGCGCTCACCGGGCTGCTGCCGCAGCGCCCCGACCTGGTGCTCTCGGGCATCAACAACGGCGCCAACATGGGCGACGACACGCTGTACTCGGGCACCGTCGCTGCGGCGATGGAAGGCTACCTGTTCGGCATTCCGGCGATCGCGTTCTCGCAGGTCGAGAAGGGCTGGGGCCACCTCGACGCCGCCGCGGCCACCGCGCGCTCGGTGATCGACCAGGTGCTCGCCGGCGGCCCGCCGGCCGGTCCCTGGCTGCTCAACGTCAACATCCCGAACCGCGCCGACGCCCCGGCGCTGCCACGCCTGGTGACGCGGCTGGGCCGGCGCCACGCGAGCGAGCCGGTGATCCGCCAGACCAACCCGCGTGGCGAGGCGATCTACTGGATCGGCCCGGCCGGCGACGCGCGCGAGGCCGGCGCCGGCACCGATTTCCACGCCGTCGCGGCGGGCGCGGTCTCGATCACGCCGCTGCAGGTGGACCTGACCGACCACGCCGGGCGCGACGGCTGGGCGCGACGCCTCGGCGCCGCGCTCGGTTCGTAGACGCATGGCGAAGAACCCCGGCCGCTTCCCGGTCGCCCTCGATCGCATCGCACGCGGACC
>MEGM01000147.1:5292-14353 GCA_001725505.1 Rubrivivax sp. SCN 70-15
CTGCACGAGGCCGCGCAGGACGCGACGCGGCGCGTCACGCCGAGCGGGCTGGGCCTGGATTCGGCGGCGGTGCGCGAGCGCATGGTCGCGCGGCTGCGCGCCGACGGCATCCGCAACGAGGCCGTCCTGCAGGCCTTCGCGCGCGTGCCGCGGCACCGCTTCGTCGACAGCGCGCTGGCCAACCAGGCCTACGAGGACACGAGCCTGCCGATCGGCCTGGGGCAGACGATCTCCAAGCCCTCGGTCGTCGCGCGCATGCTGGCGCTGCTGTTCGAGGGCGAGCGCGCTGCGGCCAGCGGGCGCCTGGGCCGGGTGCTCGAGGTCGGCACCGGCTGCGGCTACCAGACCGCGCTGCTCGGCCTGCTCGCGAGCCAGGTGGTGTCGATCGAACGCCTCAAGCCCTTGCACGAGAAGGCGCGCGACAACCTCGCCGGCTGGCGCGATGGCGATCTGCGCCTGGTCTGGGGCGACGGCCGGCTCGGCCATGCGCCACGCGCGCCCTTCGACGCGATCGTCGCCGCTGCCGGTGGCGACGACCTGCCGCCGGCGTGGACCGAACAGCTCGCCGAAGGCGGCCGGCTGGTCGCGCCGATGCACGACGCCGCAGCCGGCGGGCAGGTGCTGCTGGTGATCGACAAGCGCGCCGACGGGCTGCGCCGCCAGCGCCGCGATGCGGTGCACTTCGTCCCTCTAAAATCCGGCACGGCATGAGAGTAGAACGGTCCGCCATGAACCTGCACCCGAATCGAGCGCTGCGTGCGCTGCTGCTGCCGCTGCTCGCACTCTGGCTGGCCGCCTGCAGCACGACCACCCACCGCGCCCCGGTCGAGGACCGCAGCGCGGGTGCGGCGACCGCCGCGATCGCCGCACCGGCGGCTGCCGCGAGTGCCCCGGTCAAGCTGCCCCCGGGCGCCGAGAACGCCGGCAAGCCGGGCTACTACACCGTGCAGCCGGGCGACACGCTGATGCGCGTCGCGCTCGACAGCGGGCAGAGCTGGCGCGACATCGCGCGCTGGAATTCGCTCGACAACCCGAACGTGCTCGAGGTCGGCCAGGTGCTGCGTGTCGTGCCGCCGAGCGCCGACGCGAACGGCGTCGTCGTCCGGCCGGTGCTGCCCACGGCGCGCGCCGACGGCCGCCCGCTCGCGGTGGCGCCAGCGGCGTCCGGCGCCTCGGCGCCGGCATCCGCGGCCGCACCGGCCGCTGCGGCTGCGCCGACACCGCCCGTGGCTGCGGGCGACAGCGTCGTCTGGACCTGGCCCGCGGCCGGTCCGGTGGTGACCCCGTTCGACGACACCAAGAGCAAGGGCCTGACGATCGCCGGCAAGGCGGGCGACCCGGTCTACGCCGCGGCCGACGGCCGCGTGGTCTATGCCGGCTCCGGACTGCGCGGCTACGGCAACCTGATCATCGTCAAGCACAACGCGACCTACCTGAGCGCCTACGCGCACAATCAGACCCTGCTCGTGAAGGAGGATCAGGTGGTGCGACGCGGACAGCAGATTGCCGAGATGGGATCGAGCGACGCGACCCGGGTCGGGCTGCACTTCGAGATCCGGCGCCAGGGCAAGCCGATCGACCCGGCGACGCTGCTGCCGCCGCGTTAGCGGCGCCGCGGCTGCCGTGGGGAGCAGGGCATGGGCAGACGGCGCGACGCGCTCGACGGCCCTGCCTCCGCACAGGTGCGTGTCGCGCCGGCGCTGTCCGCCTGGCGTGGCGACGACAGCGCCCCCGGCGAGGCAGTCCCTGCCGACGACGAGCCGGCATCCGCGGCCTTGCCGGACGGCGACGGCGAGGTCGGCAACACCTTGCAGAGCTATCTGCGCGACATCCGCCGCGCGCCGCTGCTGACCCCGGTCGAGGAGCACGAGACGGCGGTGCGCGCGCGTGCCGGCGACTTCGGCGCGCGCCAGCGCATGATCGAGCGCAACCTGCGCCTGGTGGTCAGCATCGCGAAGAACTACGTCGGCCGCGGGCTGCCGATGATCGACCTGATCGAGGAGGGCAACCTCGGCCTGATGCATGCGACGACGAAGTTCGAGCCCGAGCGGGGTTTCCGCTTCTCGACCTACGCGTCGTGGTGGATACGCCAGAGCATCGAGCGCGCGATCGTGCACCAGGCGCGGCTGATCCGGCTGCCGGTGCACGTGGTGCGCGAGCTGAACCAGGTGCTGAAGGCACGGCGCGCGCTCGAATCGGCGGGTCGCGCGTCGAGCGATGGCGAGCGCAAGGTCGGCGTCGAGGAGATCGCCGCGGCGCTGCAGCGGCCGGCGCGCGAGGTCGCCGCGCTGCTGCGGCTGGCCGAGCAGCCTTCGTCGCTGGACGCGCCGCTCGAGCGCGACGGCAGCGAGTCGATCCTCGACTCGGTCGCCGACGAGCAGGCCGTCGACCCGCTCGGACTGCGCCTGGGCCGCGAGATGGTCACGTTGGTCGAGCACGGGATGAGCGCGCTCAACGAGCGTGAACGCGAGGTGCTCGCGGGCCGCTTCGGGCTGCACGACCGCGAACCCGAGACGCTCGAGGACCTGGCCGCGCGGCTGGGCCTGACGCGCGAGCGCATCCGCCAGATCCAGCAGGAGTCGCTGCTCAAGCTGAGGCGGCGCATGGCGCGCCAGGGCGTCGACCACGATTCGCTGTTCTGAGCTGGCCGTGCGGCCCGGGCCGGGATAATCCGGCGCATGACATCCGGACATGACTGGCTCGAGGTCGAGTCGCTCGACCTCGAAGGGCAGGGCGTCGCGCACCGCGCGGCGGGCGATGGCGAAGGCGCCGGCAAGGTGGTCTTCATCGAAGGCGCGCTGCCCGGTGAGCTCGTGCAGGTGCAGGTCTCGCGTAAGAAGAACCAGTGGGAACAGGGACAGATGTCGGCGCTGGCGCGCGAGAGCTCGCAGCGCGTACGTCCGGCCTGCCCGCATTTCGGCCTCCACGCCGGCGCCTGCGGCGGCTGCAAGATGCAGCACCTGCACCCGGCGGCCCAGGTCGCGGTCAAGCAGCGCGTGCTCGAGGACAACCTCTGGCATCTGGCGAAGGTGAAGCCCGAGCGCCTGCTGCGGCCGATCGAGGGGCCGGCCTGGGGCTACCGCTGGCGTGCCCGGCTGTCGGTGCGCTTCGTCGCGAAGAAGGGCGTGGTGCTGGTCGGCTTCCACGAGCGCAAGTCGCGCTATGTCGCCGACATGTCGGTCTGCCCGGTGCTGCCGCCGGCGGTGAGCGCGATGCTGCTGCCGCTGCGCGCGCTGATCGGCGCGATGGACCAGCGCGATCGGCTGCCGCAGATCGAGTTGGCGGTCGGCGACGACGTCGTCGCGCTCGTGCTGCGCCATCTGGAGCCGCTGTCGGCGGCCGATGCCGACCGGTTGCGCGCCTTCGGCGCCGAGCATGGCGTGCAGTGGTGGCTGCAACCCAGGGGCCCGGAGACAGTGCACCGGCTCGACCCCGACGACGGCGGGCCCGAACTCGCCTACACGCTGCCCGAATATGGCATCCGGATGCCGTTCAGGCCGACCGATTTCACCCAGGTCAACGCGCAGATCAACCGCGTGCTCGTCGACCGGGCGCTGCGCCTGCTCGACCCGCAGGCCGACGAGCGCGTGATCGACTGGTTCTGCGGGCTGGGCAACTTCACGCTGCCGCTGGCGCGGCGCGCATGCGAGGTGCTGGGCATCGAAGGCAGCGAGGTGCTGGTCGAGCGGGCGCGCGACAACGCGGCCGCCAACGGCCTGGGCGAACGCACGCGCTTCGAGGCGCGCAACCTGTTCGAGGTCGGGCCCGAGACGCTGCGCGCGGCCGGAACCGCGGCACGTTGGCTCATCGACCCGCCGCGCGAAGGCGCGTTCGCGATCGCCAAGGCGCTGGCCGAGCTGTGCGCCGCAGGCGGCGATGCCTGGGCGGCGCCGAGGCGCATCGTCTACGTCAGCTGCAACCCGGCGACGCTGGCGCGCGATGCCGGGCTGCTGGTGCATCAGGCCGGCTACCGCTGCACGCTCGCCGGCGTCGTCAACATGTTCCCGCACACGGCGCACACCGAGAGCATCGCGGTCTTCGAACGAAGCAAATGAAGACGGGGCCCGCAGGCCCCGTCGTTTGGTGCAGACCGAGTCGCAGGTCGATCAGTCGCGGCGGCCGCCGAAGACGCCGAGCAGCATCAGCAGGCTCTGGAACACGTTGTACAGGTCGAGGTAGATCGCCAGCGTGGCGCTGATGTAGTTCGTCTCGCCGCCGTCGATCACGCGCTTGATGTCGACCAGCATGAAGGCCGAGAACAGCGCGATCGCGAGCACCGACAGCGTCAGCATCAGCGGGCCCGACTGCATAAAGATGTTCACCACGCCGGCCACCAGCAGCAGCAGCACGCCGACGAACAGGAATTTCGCCAGGCCGGACAGGTCGCGCTTGACGACGGTGGCCAGGCTTGCCATGCCGAAGAAGACGACCGAGGTGCCGCCGAAGGCCGCCATGATCAGCGACGCGCCGTTGCTGAAGCCCAGGATCTGCGCGATCAGCCGCGACAGCATCAGGCCCATGAAGAACGTGAAGCCGAGCAGCACCGGCACGCCGGCGGACGAGTTCTTGGTCCGCTCGATCGCGAAGATGAAGCCGAACGCTCCGCCGAGGAACAGGATCGTCGACAGGCCCATGCCCATCGTCGCGACGACCCCGGTCGTGACGCCGACCCACGCGCCCAGAACGGTGGGCACGAGCGAGATCGCGAGCAGCCAGTAGGTGTTGCGCAGCACGCGGTTGCGTTGCGACGCCAGGGCGTCGCTGCCCATTGTGCGCGGCAGGGATTGCAGGTTCTCGTTCATTCGACCTCCATCGGATTCGACTCTCGGGCCGGTTCGACCCCGTGCGGGCATTCTAGGTTCCATCGTCGCCCGGGCCGGATGTCCCCACGTGGGCTGCCGTGTACGCCGCGCGACGCGTTATCGTCGTGGGCATGAACACCAAGCCCTTCCTCACCCTGCACGACGTGCGGCGGATCGCAGCCGCCGCCGAGACCGAAGCCCTGTCGAACCGCTGGCCGGTGACGATCGCGATCGTCGACGACGGCGGCCACCTGTTGTGGCTGCAGCGGCTCGACGGCGCGGCGCCGATCTCGGCAGCGATCGCGCAGGCGAAGGCGCGCAGCGCCGCGCTCGGCCGGCGCGAGAGCCGCGAGTACGAAGAGATGATCAACCAGGGCCGGATCTCGTTCCTGAGCGCACCGGCGCTCGAAGGCATGCTCGAGGGCGGCCTGCCCGTGTTCGTCGACGGGCATTGCGTCGGCGCGGTCGGCGTGAGTGGCGTCAAGTCGGCGCAGGACGCGCAGGTCGCGCGCGCCGGCATCGCGGCCCTCGGCGCCTGAGCGCGGGCGGCTCGGCGGACGCCGAGCCGCTATAATTGAACGGTTTACCCGCCAACACCGCAGCCTAGCGAAACGCCGTCGTCGGTTTCCCCTCGGAACCATCCGTAGCCGGGTGGCGCTGGGCGCGCGAAACCCGGAGCTTTTCCCTTGCTGCCCGTCCTGCCTCCCGCACTGCTCGCCCTAGCAGACGGCACCCATTTCTTCGGTAGCTCGATCGGCGCGCCCGGTCACACCGTCGGCGAGGTCGTGTTCAACACGGCCGTGACCGGCTACCAGGAAATCCTGACCGACCCGAGCTACAGCCAGCAGATCGTCACGCTGACCTATCCGCACATCGGCAACGTCGGCGTCAACGACGACGACGCCGAGGCCGGCGCGGTGCATGCCGCCGGCCTGATCGTCAGGAACCGGCCGGTCCGGCATTCGAACTTCCGTGCCACGGCGAGCCTGTCGCAATACCTCGAGCGCGAGGGAAAGGTCGCTATCGCCGATGTCGACACGCGCCGGCTGACCCGCGTGCTGCGCAGCACCGGTGCACAGAACGGCTGCGTGATCAGCCTCCCGGCCGGCACCCGGTTGACGCCCGCGCATCTGGACGAGGCGGTGGCGCTGGCGCGCTCGGCGCCGGCGATGGCGGGGCTGGACCTGGCGCGCGTCGTCTCGGCGACCGAGCGCTACGAATGGCGCCAGACCGAGTGGCGGCTCGGCCAGGACCAGGGCCTGCTCGACGATGCCCGTCACCACGTCGTGGCCTACGACTTCGGCGTCAAGCGCAACATCCTGCGCATGCTTGCCAGCCGCGGCTGCCGCGTCACCGTGGTGCCGGCGCAGACGCCGGCGGCCGAGGTGATGCGCCTGAAGCCCGACGGCGTGTTCCTGAGCAACGGCCCCGGCGACCCCGAACCGTGCGACTACGCGATCGCGGCCACGCGCGAGATCGTGGCCGCCGGCCTGCCGACCTTCGGCATCTGCCTCGGGCACCAGATCCTCGCGCTCGCGTCGGGGGCGAAGACCTTCAAGATGAAGTTCGGCCACCACGGCGCGAACCATCCGGTGAAGGACCTGGACAGCGGCCGCGTCAGCATCACGAGCCAGAACCATGGATTCGCCGTCGACGAGACGGCGCTGCCCGCGACGCTGCGGCCGACGCACGTGAGCCTTTTCGACGGCACGCTGCAAGGTCTGGCGCGCACCGACCGGCCGGCGTTCGGCTTCCAGGGCCACCCGGAGGCGAGCCCCGGCCCGCAGGACATCGCCTACCTGTTCGATCGCTTCGTCGCCCTGATGGAGCAACACTGACATGCCCAAGCGCCAAGACCTCAAGAGCATCCTGATCATCGGGGCCGGTCCGATCGTGATCGGCCAGGCCTGCGAATTCGACTACTCGGGCGCCCAGGCCTGCAAGGCGCTGCGTGAGGAGGGCTACAGGGTCGTCCTCGTCAACAGCAACCCGGCGACGATCATGACCGACCCCGGGATGGCGGACGTGACCTACGTCGAGCCGATCACCTGGCAGGTGGTCGAGAAGATCATCGCGAAGGAGCGGCCCGACGCGATCCTGCCGACGATGGGCGGCCAGACGGCGCTGAACTGCGCGCTCGACCTGCACCGCCACGGCGTGCTCGCGAAGTACGGCGTCGAGATGATCGGCGCGAACGAGCACGCGATCGAGAAGGCCGAGGACCGGATGAAGTTCAAGGACGCGATGACGTCCATCGGTCTCGCATCGGCCAAGAGCGGCATCGCGCATTCGATGGAAGAGGCGCTCGCGGTGCAGAAGCGCATCCAGGCCGAGCTCGGCGGTGAGTCGGTCCACTCGGGTTTCCCGATGGTGATCCGCCCGAGCTTCACGATGGGCGGCACCGGCGGCGGCATCGCCTACAACCCCGAGGAATTCGAGGAGATCTGCAAGCGCGGCCTGGACCTCAGCCCGACGAAGGAACTGCTGATCGAGGAGAGCCTGATCGGCTGGAAGGAGTACGAGATGGAAGTCGTCCGCGATCGCGCGGACAACTGCATCATCGTCTGCTCGATCGAGAACCTCGACCCGATGGGCATCCACACCGGCGACTCGATCACCGTGGCGCCGGCGCAGACGCTGACCGACAAGGAATACCAGCTGATGCGCAACGCGTCGATCGCGATCCTGCGCGAGATCGGCGTCGACACCGGCGGCAGCAACGTGCAGTTCTCGGTCAACCCGCAGAACGGCCGGCTGATCGTGATCGAGATGAATCCGCGCGTCAGCCGCAGCTCGGCGCTGGCGTCCAAGGCCACCGGCTTCCCGATCGCGAAGGTCGCGGCCAAGCTGGCGGTGGGGTACACGCTGGACGAGCTGAAGAACGACATCACCGGCGGCGCGACGCCGGCGAGCTTCGAGCCCAGCATCGACTATGTCGTCACCAAGATCCCGCGCTTCGCGTTCGAGAAGTTCCCGGCCGCCGACCCGCACCTGACGACGCAGATGAAGTCGGTCGGCGAGGTGATGGCGATCGGGCGCAGCTTCAAGGAGAGCTTCCAGAAGGCACTGCGCGGGCTCGAGACCGGCATCGACGGCCTGACCGAGCGCACCTCGTGCCAGCAGAGCGACCGTGACGAGATCGTCGACGAGATCGGCAACGCCGGGCCCGAGCGCATCCTGTTCGTCGCCGACGCGCTGCGCATCGGCATGACGCTTGACGAGGTGTTCGAGGAAACCGCGATCGACCCCTGGTTCCTGGTCCAGATCGAGGAGCTCGTCGCGACCGAAGCCATGGTCGCGCAGCGCGCTCTCGAGTCGCTGTCGGCGGACGAGCTGCGCCACCTGAAGCGCCAGGGGTTCTCCGACAAGCGGCTCGCCAGGCTGATGAAGACGAACCAGCACGCGGTGCGCGCCGCGCGCCATGCGCTGGGCGTGCGTCCGGTGTTCAAGCGCGTCGACACCTGCGCGGCCGAGTTCGCGACCGAGACCGCCTACCTGTACTCCACCTACGACGAGGAATGCGAGGCCGAGCCGACGACGCGCAAGAAGATCATGGTGCTGGGCGGCGGCCCGAACCGGATCGGCCAGGGCATCGAGTTCGACTACTGCTGCGTCCACGCCGCACTCGCGATGCGCGAGGACGGCTACGAGACCATCATGGTCAACTGCAACCCCGAGACGGTCTCGACCGACTACGACACCAGCGACCGCCTCTACTTCGAGCCGGTGACGCTGGAGGACGTGCTCGAGATCGTCGACAAGGAGCGGCCCACCGGCGTGATCGTCCAGTACGGCGGCCAGACGCCGCTGAAGCTCGCGCTCGACCTGGAACGTGCCGGGGTGCCCATCATCGGCACCAGCCCGGACAGCATCGACATCGCCGAGGACCGCGAGCGCTTCCAGAAGCTGCTGCACGAGCTGGGCCTGAAGCAGCCACCGAACCGCACCGCGCGCACCGAGGAGCAGGCGCTGGCGCTGGCGCAGGAGATCGGCTACCCGCTCGTCGTGCGGCCGAGCTACGTGCTCGGCGGCCGCGCGATGGAGATCGTGCACGGCGACCGTGACCTCGAGCGCTACATGCGCGAGGCGGTCAAGGTGAGCGAGAAGTCGCCGGTGCTGCTCGACCGCTTCCTCGACGACGCGATCGAGGTCGACGTCGACTGCATCAGCGACGGCAGCGACGTGATGATCGGCGGCATCATGGAACACGTCGAGGCCGCGGGCATCCACAGCGGCGACTCGGCCTGCTCGCTGCCGCC
>MEGM01000147.1:14360-17807 GCA_001725505.1 Rubrivivax sp. SCN 70-15
CGCTGCCGCCGTACTCGCTGAGCCCGGCGCTGCAGGACGAGATGCGCCGCCAGGCCACGCTGATGGCCAGGGCGCTGAAGGTCGTGGGCCTGATGAACACCCAGTTCGCGATCCAGGGCACCGAGACGAACGGGGGCGCCGACGCCGTCGTCTACGTGCTGGAAGTGAACCCGCGCGCGTCGCGCACGGTGCCCTTCGTCAGCAAGGCCACCGGCCAGCCGCTGGCGAAGATCGCCGCGCGCTGCATGGCCGGCAAGCCGCTGAAGCATCAGAAGGGCGCCGACGGCAAGATGCCGCGCGAGGTGATCCCGCCGTACTTCAGCATCAAGGAGGCGGTGTTCCCTTTCAACAAGTTCCCCGGCGTCGACCCGATCCTCGGCCCCGAGATGCGCTCGACGGGCGAGGTCATGGGCGTGGGCCGGACCTTCGGCGAGGCGATGCTGAAGAGCCAGCTCGGCGCCGGCTCGCGCCTGCCCGCCAAGGGCACGGTCGTGATCACGGTGAAGAACGGCGACAAGGCGCGCGCGGTGAAGGTCGCCGGCGATCTGGTCGACCTCGGCTACCAGGTGGTCGCGACCAAGGGCACGGCGGCGGCGATCGCCGAGGCCGGCATCGCGGTCAGGGTCGTGCACAAGGTCAAGGACGGACGGCCGCACATCGCCGATCTGGTCAAGGCCGGCGAGATCCAGCTCGTCTTCACGACCGTCGACGAGACCCGCACCGCGATCGCCGACTCGCGCTACATCCGCACTGCGGCGCTCGCACACCGCGTCACCTACTACACGACGATGGCGGGCTGCGAGGCGGCCGTCGAGGCGCTCAAGCACCAGGACGACCTCGAGGTCGTCTCGCTGCAGCAGCTGCACGCCGAACTGCACTAGACTTGCGCCTGTCGTCCGCCGCAGGCCGACCCTGAAGCCGGGGTCCTTGCGGCGGTTCCACTTCTGCCTGCCGGATTGCACCCATGGCCACGATTCCCCTGACGCGCCGCGGCGCCGACAAGCTGAAAGAAGAGCTGCAACGGCTCAAGTCCGTCGAACGCCACGCGGTGATCCAGGCGATCGCCGAGGCGCGCGCACAAGGCGACCTGTCCGAGAACGCCGAGTACGACGCGGCCAAGGACAAGCAGGGCTTCATCGAGGGCCGGATCGCCGAGCTGGAGGCCAAGCTCGCGGCCGCGCAGGTGATCGACCCGGCCCAGCTCGACGCCGGCGGCAAGGTCGTGTTCGGCTGCACCGTCGACCTCGAGGACGAGGATTCGGGCCAGCGCGTCTCGTACCAGATCGTCGGTGACGACGAGGCCGACCTGAAGCTCGGGCTCATCAGCATCAGCAGCCCGATCGCGCGCGCGCTGATCGGCAAGGAGGCCGGCGACGTCGCCGAGGTGCAGGCCCCGGGCGGGCTCAGGCACTGGGAAATCGTCGACGTCCGCTATCGCTGATGGCGCTGCACCGCTGGCGCGTGCTGCTGCCCGGGCTGTGGGGCGGCTGGCTGCTGTGCGTGGCGCTGCTCGCGACGCCGGCGCCCTTCGCGCTGCTCACGCTGCCCGAGGCCGGCCGCGTGGTGGCGCGCATGCTGGCCGAGGAGGCCTACACCAGCCTGGCGCTGGGCGTCGTGATGCTGGTGCTCGAGCGCGTCGCCGCGAGCCGCGCGGCCGAGGCGGGCGAGGGTTCGGGCTTCAGTCTCGGTCTGGGGCTTGCGCTGGGCACGATCGCCTGCACCGTCGCGGGCTACTTCGTCGTCGAGCCGATGATGGCGCCGGCGCGCCTGGGCCAGGGGCCGCTGAGCTTCGGCCAGCTGCACCTCATCAGCAGCGGCTTCTACCTCGTCAAGGTCGCGCTCGTGCTGACGCTGGCCTGGCGCGCCAGCCGCTGGCCTATGCCTGGCCGGACAGCTTCTTCTTGACGCTGGACGGGCGCACCCGCGCGCGCTTGATCTGGCCGCCTGCGGTGACGCGCTCGTTGCCGAAGACCTGGACCTTCTTCACCGTCGCGCGGTGGTTGCCGCTCTTCGAGAACGAGACCAGCTTGACGGTGCGCGGGCCGGGCTGGCGGTCGGCGGCGGGCGCCCTTTCCTTCGGTGGTTGCGGGCGCCAGAGCACGAGCAGCTTGCCGATGTGCTGGATCGGCGCCGCGTTCAGCGTCTGGGCGAGCTCGCCCAGCATCGCCTCGCGCACCGCGCGGTCGTCCGAGAACACCCGCACCTTGATCAGCCCATGGGCGTTCAGCGCCGCGTCGACTTCCTTCACGACGGCACGGGTCAGCCCCTCGGCGCCGACCATGGCGACCGGGGCGAGGTGATGGGCGCCGGCGCGGTATTCCTTGCGCTGGCTGGGGGTCAGGGTGATCGCGGGCATGGGCCTATTATCGACTGTCGATGAAACCCAAGAACAAACGCGTCAACCGTGCCTGGCTGCACGACCACCTGAACGACCCATACGTCAAGCTCGCGCAGAAGGAGGGCTACCGCGCCCGCGCGGCGTACAAGCTGGCCGAGATCGATGCGGCGCTGGGCCTGATCCGGCCCGGGCAGGTGGTCGTCGACCTGGGCGCGACGCCCGGCGCGTGGAGCCAGTACCTGCGCCGCCGTTTTGCCCCGGCGGGGGCGGCAGCCGGGGCGCTGGACGGCAGCATCATCGCGCTCGACCTGCTCGAGTTCGAGCCGATCGAAGGCGTGCACTTCATCCAGGGCGACTTTCGCGACGACGCCGTCGTCGCGGAACTCGAGCGCGTCCTCGCCGGCCGGCCGGTCGACGTGGTCGTCTCGGACATGGCGCCGAACCTGTCGGGCATCCCGGCGTCGGACGCGGCCCGGGTCGGGCACCTGGTCGAGCTGGCGGTCGAGTTCGCGCTGCGCCACCTGCGGCCCGAGGGCGCGCTGGTCTGCAAGGCCTTTCACGGCAGCGGCTACAGCCAGCTCGTCAAGCTGTTCAAGGACAGCTTTCGCGTCGTCAAGCCGATCAAGCCGAAGGCCTCGCGCGACAAGTCGGCCGAAACCTTTCTCGTCGGCATCGGTCCGAAGCAGGTTGGTGTCGAAAAGCAAGCGTGAACACGCCACATTTGCCTCGTGGTGACAAGGTGATGCCAAGCACAACGGCGCCCTTGACTGAACTAGAATCAACCCCAACTACCGTGGTGTACGGCGGGTGCATCTCGCAACGCCGAACCGCTGATTTGGAAAAGGAGCCGCGGTGAACAATCAATGGTTCTCGAAGGTCGCAGTCTGGCTGGTCATTGCACTGGTGCTGTTCACCGTGTTCAAGCAGTTTGACCGCACCGCGACCACCGGCAGCCATGTCGCGTACTCCGACTTCCTCGACGAAGTGCATGCCAAGCAGATCAAGTCGGTGGTCCTGCAGGAGAGCGGTGGCGGCGGCACCGACATCGTCGCCATCACGAACGACGACAAGCGCATCCGCACGACCGCGACCTATCTCGACCGCGGGCT
>MEGM01000148.1 GCA_001725505.1 Rubrivivax sp. SCN 70-15
CGCTCGGGCTCGCCTGGTGGTCCGCGAGCGACCGCCCCGGGGCCGCAGCGCCGGCGCGCGCCGCGAGCCAGCCGGCCGCGTCGCAGGCGGCGCTCACGTCCTCGCCGCCCGCCGACGCCGCCGCGCTGCTGGCCGCCGCCGGCGCCGACGACGCCGCCGCGTGGCAGGCGCTGGCGCAGCGCTTCGGCGTCACGCTCGGTGCCGGCGAGCCCTGCGCGCAGGCGCTGCGCGAACGACTCGTCTGCTACCGCGGCGAAGGCGGCCTGGCGCTGGTGCGCCAGCTCGACCGGCCCGGCCTGCTCACGGTCTACGACGCGCAGAACCGGCCCGCACAGCTGCTGCTCACCGGCCTGTCCGGCGACACCGCCACGCTGCTCGTCGGCGGCCGCGAACAGCGCGTGACGCTGGCGTCGCTGGCCGGCCTGTGGCGCGGCGGCTTCACGACCTTCTGGCGCGCACCGCCGGGCTGGGACGCGTCGTCCCGCGTCGCCGCCGACAGCCCGCTGGCCGGCTGGCTTGCCGAGCGGCTGCCCGACGCACCGGCCGGCGCATCGCTGGACGAGCGGCTGCATGCCTTCCAGGTCGCCCATGGTCTCAAGCCCGACGGCCTGGCCGGCCCGCTGACGCTGATGCAGGTGAATCGCGCCAGCGGCGTCGCCGAGCCGCACCTGCACACCGAGCCCTGAATGTCCTACATCCTCGATGCCCTGCGCCGGGCCGACGCCGAACGCGAACGCGAGCGCGGCGGCGTGCCCGGGCTGCACACCCAGGCCCTGCCCGCGCCGGGCCCGGAGCCGGCTTCGTCGCGCGCGCTGCCCGGCTGGGCCTGGGCCGCGCTCGGCCTGGGGGCGGGTCTGCTCGTCGCGCTGGGTGCATGGCTGGCGCTGCGCACGCCACCAGGCGCGTCGCCGACGCCGGTCCCGAAGGCCGCGGTGCCGGCCTCCGGGCCACCCGTCGTGGCGGCGGCGATCGCGGCCAGCGTGGTCGCGGCTGCGCCGCCCGTCGCGTCACCGCCGGTCGCTTCACCGCCGGTCGCGACGCCGGCGGCACTGCCGCCCCGCGCCACACCGGTCGAAACCCGGCCGCCACCGCGCCGGGCGGTGGCCGCCTCGCAACCGGTGGCGCCAGCGGCGTCGGCCAGCGCCGCGCCCGTCCTGCCCTTCGAGCGCCTGCCCGAGGACGTGCGGCGCCAGCTGCCGCGGCTCACGGTCGACGGCTCGGTCTACTCGGAGCAGCATGCGCAGCGCATCCTCATCATCGGCGGCCAGCTCTTCCACGAGGGCGACGCGGTGGCGCCAGGGGTCGTGCTCGAACGCATCGAACCCAGGTCCGCCGTCTTCCGCTGGCACGAATGGCGCTACTCGATCGCTTACTGACCGATGCACCGGCGGTGCCGGTGAAAACCCGGCGCACGTTCGCGGTGGAACCGCCACCGCCGGTCAATGCCCGCCTGAGATACTTGCCCTCACCTCCGCCCTGCCCGCCATGAGACTCGCCGCCGTCATCGCCCTCGCCGTGCTCGCCTTGCCTGCCCTCGCGCGCGCCGACACCCTGCTCGTCGGCCCGGCCGGGCGCCCGCTCGCGCTCGCCGACGCGGTGGCGCAGGCGAAGGACGGCGACGTGATCGACCTGCTGCCCGGCAACTATCGCGCCGAGGGTGCCGTGATCGCAGGCAAGCGGCTGACGCTGCGCGGCGTCGGCCAGCGGCCGGTGTTCATCGCCGACGGCCGCCTGGCCGAAGGGCGCGGCATCTGGGTCGTGCGCGGCGGCGACGTGACGGTCGAGAACGTCGAGTTCCGCGGCGCCCGCGGCACCGACGCCGACGGCGCCGGGATACGCTTCGACGGCGGCCACCTGGTCGTGCGGCGCTGCGTCTTCGCCGACAACGACAGCGGCATCCTGACCGGCAACGAGCCCGATGCCGAGCTCGACATCGACGCGAGCATCTTCGCGCAGGCGCCGCGCGTCGTCGGCGGGCTGCACCACCTGCTCTACGTGGGGCGGATCGGCAAGCTCTCGATCACCGGCAGCCGCTTCCAGCAGGGCTTCGAGGGCCACCTGATCAAGTCGCGCGCGCGCGAGACGCACATCGCCTACAACCTGATCGACGACGGTCCGGCCGGCGGCGCCTCGTACGAGATCGACCTGCCCAACGGCGGCCTGGCGTGGATCATCGGCAACGTGATCGAGCAGTCCGCGGCGACACAGAACCCGGTCGTCGTCGCCTACGGGTCGGAGGAATCGCGCTGGCCGAAGAACGCGCTCTACCTGGCGCACAACACGCTCGTCAACGACGCCTGGCTGCCGGCCTGGTTCCTGCGCGTCTGGCGCGACCGGCTGCCCGACTCGACCCAGGTCTACGCGGTGAACAACCTGACCATCGGCTGGGGCCTGTTCAACTGGGGCGCGGCGGGCGAATTCGACGGCAACTGGCGCGGTTTGGCGAGCATGCTGGTCGATCCGGCTACGCTCGACTTCGAGCTGCGCCCCGGCGCCTGGCTGCGCGGGCGCGGCGTCGACCCGCGCAGCGTCGGCGGCCAGGACCTGTCGCCCAAGGCCGAGTTCCAGATGCCCGTGGGCACGCGCAAGCTGCCACCGCTGACACGCTGGACGCCGGGCGCCTTCCAGCGCTGAGGGCGGCGAGGCCGGCCGGGCCGCGTTGACCGGCGCGAGAAACTCCGGCATCATTCGCATGTAATTATGTTACACGCCGGATGCGGCGCGCACCATGTCCTTCGACCTCGTCTTCTTCGGCGGCACCGGCGACCTGACCTGGCGCAAGCTGATGCCGGCCCTGTTCCAGGCCTTCAGGCACCACAAGCTGCCGCCGGACGGACGGCTGCTCGCAGTGGCGCGCGACGAGCGCAGCGACGACGAATACCGAGCCTTCATCAAGGAGCGTTTCGCCGAGGTCGAGCCGAGCAAGCGGCCGAGCGAGGAGGAGTTCGCGCGCTTCGCCGAGATGCTGCATTACCGGCGCATGGACTTGTCGCAGCCCGAGCATTACGCCGGGCTGAAGGAATGGATCGACGCGCGCGGCGCCGACGTGGCGGTGATGTTCCTCGCCACCAGCCCCTACCTGTTCCCGCAGATCTGCGCCCAGCTCGGCGCGGTCGGCCTGAACGGGCCGAGGGTCCGCGTCGTGCTCGAGAAGCCGCTCGGCCACGACCTCGCGAGCGCGCAGGAGATCAACCGCGTCGTGCGCGAATCCTTCGCCGAGCATCAGGCGCTGCGCATCGACCATTACCTGGGCAAGCCCGCGGTGCAGAACCTGATGGCGCTGCGCTTCGGCAACGCGCTGTTCGAGCCGCTGTGGCGGCGCGAGAGCATCGCCAACATCCAGATCACGCTCGCCGAGGGCCTGGGCGTGGGCACGCGCGGCGACTTCTACGACAAGACCGGCGCGCTGCGCGACATGATCCAGAACCACGCGCTGCAGCTGCTGACGATGATCGCGATGGAACCGCCATCGACGAACGATGCCGACGCGATCCGCGACGAGAAGCTCAAGGTGCTCAAGTCGCTGCGCCCGTTCACGCCCGAACGCGTCGCGCGCGACGTCGTGCGCGGCCAGTACCGCGCCGGCACCGTCGACGGGCGCGCCGTGCCGGGCTACCTGGAAGAGGCCAAGGTGCCGCCCGACAGCCGCTGCGAGACCTTCGTCGCGCTGCGCACCGAAGTCCAGAACTGGCGCTGGGCCGGCGTGCCGTTCTACCTGCGCACCGGCAAGCGCCTGGCCGCGCGCGACTCGCAGATCGTCGTCAACTTCCGCGAGGTGCCGCACCCGATCTTCCCGGGCACGCGGCGCGCGAACAAGCTCGTCATCAAGCTCCAGCCCGAGGACGGGCTCGAGCTGCACCTGCTCGCCGCCAAGGGCAGCGGCAACAACGAGCTGCTGTCCCCGGTCTCGCTCGACCTGGACTTCGACAAGGCCTTCCCGAGCGAGCGCGTCGGCGCCTACGAGCGGCTGCTGCTCGACGCGATCGCCGGACGCCTGAACCTGTTCGTGCGCAGCGACGAACAGGAGCAGGCCTGGCGCTGGGTCGAGCCGGTGCTCGACGCCTGGACCGACGACGCCGTCGGCCCGCGCCCCTACGCGGCCGGCAGCTGGGGCCCGCCGGCGGCGAGCGCGCTCGTCGCCCGCGACGGCTGCGCCTGGGCCGAAGAGCAGTAGGCAGGACCGGCATGCTGGACCGCATCCGCGCGTCGATCCCGGCCCTGCCGCCGGCCGAGCAGCGCGTCGCCAGGCTGGTGCTGGCCGACCCGCGCAGCTTCGCCGGGCTGCCGGTCGGCGAGCTGGCCGAGCGCGCCCACGTGAGCAAGCCGACCGTGGTGCGCTTCTGCCGCAGCGTCGGCTACGACGGGCTCGCCGACTTCAAGCTCAAGCTGGCCGGCAACGTCAACGAGGGCGTGCCCTTCGTGCACCGCGCGGTCGACGACGACGACAAGGCCGGCGACATCGTCGTCAAGGTGATCGACAACGCGGTCGCCGCGATGCTGCGCTACCGCAACGCCGCGGCCGGGCAGTCGGTCGAGCGCGCGATCGCCGCGCTCGCCGAGGCCGGCCGCAGCGGGCGGCGCATCGAGTTCTACGGCGTCGGCAACTCGGGCATCGTCGCGCAGGACGCGCAGCACAAGTTCTTCCGCCTCGGCGTCAGCGCCGCCGCGGTGAGCGACGGCCACGTGCAGGTGATGAGCGCGACGATGCTGCGGCCGGGCGACGTCGCGGTGATCATCAGCAACTCGGGCCGCAGCCGCGACCTGCTCGACGTGGCCGAGATCGCGCGCAAGAAGGGCGCGACGGTCGTCGTCATCAGCGCGAGCGGCTCGCCGCTGGCGCTGCAGGCGCAAAGCGCGCCGAACCACGTGCTGCTCGCCGCCGACCACCCGGAAGACGCCGACCGCTACAGCCCGATGGTCTCGCGCCTGCTGCACCTGCTGGTCATCGACATCCTGACCACCGGCGTCGCGCTGCGCCTGGGCTCGGCCGCGCTGCGGCCGATGCTGCAGGAGATCAAGCGAAATCTGCGCGCGAAGCGCTACGTCGGCTCGAACGAGAGCAGTCCGTCGACGCCGTAGAGCCGCGCCAGCTCGACCAGCTTGGCCGGCGGGTTGCGCACGACCAGCCGCGCACCGCGCACCTCGGCGCGGCGCCGCGCCTCGAGCAGCAGCGCCACCGCCGAGGTGTCGAAGTCCTTCAGCGCCGCGGCGTCGATCTCGGTCGCCTCGCCGGCGAGCCCGCGCAGCAGCTCGCTCGCCTGGACCAGCGTCGCGGTGGCGGGCAGTGCGAAGTGGCTCAACGCTTGCCCGCGGCCGACTTGTTGAGCTCGGCGAGCTTGGCGATCAGGCCCTCGATGCCGCTCGTGCTCGTGACCTCGGCGAACTGCGAGCGGTAGCTCGTCACGAGCCAGATGCCGGCGACGTTGACGTCGATGATCTTCCAGCTCGTGCCGTCCTTGACGAGCCGGTAGTCGAGCTTGATCGGCTCGCCCGACCCGCGCACCTCGGACTGCACGACGACCTGGTCCGAGCCGGGCACCGGCAGCGTCTTCGTGATCTGGACCGTCTGGTCCTTGATCTGCGTCAGCGCCCCCGAATAGGCGCGCACGAGCAGCGTCTTGAATTCGTCCTCGAGCTTGGTGCGCTGCTCGGGCGTCGCGGTGCGCCACTTCGGGCCGACCGCCGAGCGCGTCATGATCTCGAAGTTGACGCTCGGCATGACCTTGGTGTCGACGAGCGCGATGACATGGTCGATGTCGCCGGCCTGCAGGCTCTTGTCGGCCTTGACGCTGTCGATCACGTCGCTCGAGATCTGGCGCACCAGCGCGTCGGGTGCGGTGTTGGCCCAGGCCGCGCCGGTCAGCGCGGCAAGCATGGCAATTCCGGTCAGCAGTCTCTTCAGCACGGTGTTCCTTTCGTCGTCCGGGCCGCGAAAACGGCCCGACATGCACTCAACGCGCGAGGCGCCCTGGCGGTTCACTTGGGCGGCGGTTCGGCGCCGTCGTCGTCCATTTCCTCGAGCGGCGGCGCGCCATCGTAGACCTGGTCCTGGCGCCGCGTCAGGTAGGCATTGCGCACGAAGGTGTAGGGGTCGA
This sequence comes from Rubrivivax sp. SCN 70-15, assembly GCA_001725505.1. Classification (GTDB taxonomy): domain Bacteria; phylum Pseudomonadota; class Gammaproteobacteria; order Burkholderiales; family Burkholderiaceae_C; genus Rubrivivax. Next base: position 6,096 of record MEGM01000148.1, read on the forward strand.
GCGCGATCTGGCCGAGCAGGTTCGTCGTCGCGAGCAGGTTCGCGCGCGTGTTGATCAGCTCGAGCGCGGTGATCGCGTAACGGTCGGTCTGTTCGGCGCCGAGCCGCGACGGGTCGGCCTGGCGGTCGACCACGAGTCCCGCGGTGTCGCGCAGCGTCGACGGGCCGAGCAGCGGCAGCACCAGGTACGGGCCCGGGCCGACGCCCCAGCGGCCCAGCGTCTGGCCGAAGTCCTCGCTGCGCCGCTGCAGGCCCATCTCGGTGGCCGGGTCGAGCAGCCCGCCCAGGCCGAAGAAGCTGTTCGAGATCACGCGCATGCCCATTTCCAGGCCATAGCGGAACTTGCCCTGCAGGAACTGGTTCGCGGTCGACCAGACGTCACCCAGGTTGCCGAGCACGTTGTCGACGCCGCGCCGCACCAGCGAGGGCACGACCTTCTGGTAGGCCTCGGCAACGGGCTTCGCGACCGCCTTGTCGACCGCGTCGTTGAAGGCGAAGACCTTGCGGTTCCAGCCCTCCCAGGGGTCGGCCTTCTGCGCCGGTGTGAGCTCGGTGCCGGGCGGCACGCTCGCGCAGCCGCCGAGCACGGCCGCGAGCGCGAGCGTCGCGAGCGGCTTCACGATCCGGCACCCGAGGCCGCGCTGCTGCCGGCCTCGGCGGCGCGGCCGGTGAGAAACTGGCCGATCAGGTTTTCCAGCACCACCGCCGACTGCGTCTGCGCGATCGTCGCGCCGGGGGCGAGGTCCTTGTCGTCGCCGCCGGGCTCGAGACCGACGTACTGGTCGCCGAGCAGCCCCGCGGTGAGGATCTTCGCCGACGAGTCGGCCGGAAACTTGAAGCGCCGGTCGATCTCGAGCCGGACCACGCCCTGGTAGGTCTTCGGGTCGAGCGCGATGCTCGCGACGCGGCCGACGGTGACGCCGGCGCTGCGCACCGGCGCGCGCACCTTGAGGCCGCCGATGTTGTCGAAGCGCGCGGTCAGCGGGTAGGTGTCGCCATTGCTGAAGCTGGTCAGGTTCGCCGCCTTCAGCGCGACGAACAGCAGTGCCAGCAGCCCCAGCACGACGAACAGCCCGACCAGGATTTCGATGGTTCTCTTGCTCATCTCGTTGGTTCCTAGCGCCCTGTCGAGAACATCAGCGCGGTGAGGATGAAGTCCATGCCCAGCACCGCGAGCGAGGAGATCACGACGGTGCGGGTGGTCGCGTAGGCCACGCCCTCCGGCGTGGCTTCGGTCTCGTAGCCCTGGTAGAGCGCGACCGCGGTGCAGATCACGCCGAACACCGCGCTCTTGACGACGCCGTTGCCGACGTCGCGCCAGACGTCGACGCCGTTCTGCTGGATCGACCAGAAATTGCCCGCGTCGACGCCGATCAGGCCGACCGCGACGATCCACGAGCCCAGGATGCCGATGGCCGAGAACAGGATCGCGAGCAGCGGCATCGAGATGATGCCCGCGATGAAGCGCGGCGCGAGCACGCGCTGGCGCGGGTCGATCGCCATCAACTCGAGCGCGGCGATCTGCTCGCCGGCCTTCATCAGGCCGATCTCGGCCGTCAGCGAGGTGCCCGCGCGGCCGGCGAACAGCAGCGCCGTGACCACCGGCCCGAGCTCGCGCACCAGCGACAGGTTGACGACCAGGCCCAGCGACTCGGCGGCGCCGAAGGTGATCAAGGTGTTGTAGAGCTGCAGCGCGAGCACGAAGCCCACCGCCATCCCCGACGCCAGGATGATCACGAGCGAGCGGTTGCCGATCGCGTGGATCTGCGTCACCACCAGGCCGAAGCGGCGCATCGCGCGCGGCAGCGCCGCGAGCAGGTCGAGGAAGAACAGCGCCGCCCGGCCCCAGCCGCGCAGCACCGCGAGCGCGCGCTCGCCGACGAAGGCGAGCGCGTTCATGCGCGCGCCCCCAGCCCGAAGTCGGCCGCGATGTCGGGCGCCGGGTAGTGGAACTTGACCGGGCCGTCGGGCTCGCCGCGCACGAACTGGCGCACCTCGGGGTCGGTCGATTCCATCAGCTCGGTCGGCGTGCCCTGCGCGACGATGCGCCCGCCGGTCGCCATCAGCACGACATGGTCGCTGATCGCCATGCACTCGGGCACGTCGTGCGAGATCACGAGCGAGGTCGATCCGGTGACGTCGTTCAGCGTGCGGATCAGCTTGGCGGTCACGCCCATCGAGATCAGGTCCAGCCCGGCGAAGGGCTCGTCGTACATGATCAGTTCGGGGTCGAGCGCGATCGCGCGCGCGAGTGCGATGCGCCGCGCCATGCCGCCCGAGACCTCGCTGATCTTCAGGCCGGCCGCGCCGCGCAGCCCGACCGCGTTCAGCTTCATCAGCACGATGTCGCGGATCATCGATTCGGGCAGGTCGGTCATCTCGCGCAGCGGGTAGGCGACGTTGTCGAACACCGACAGGTCGGTGAACAGCGCGCCGAACTGGAACAGCATGCCCAGGCGGCGCCGCAGCCGGTAGAGCTGGGCGCGGTCGTGGACGTCGATGACCTCGCCGTCGAACACGACGCGCCCGGCGTTGGCCCCGTGCACGCCGCCGATCAGCCGCAGCAGCGTGGTCTTGCCGCACCCCGAGCCGCCCAGCACGGCGGTGACCTTGCCGCGCGCGAAGCGCAGGCTGATGTCCTTGAGGATGGTGCGACGTTCGTCGTAGCCGAACGTGACGTGGTCGATCTCGATGAAGGTGTCTGGATTCAAGCCGGAAGGCCCGGGCGACGGCCTGGGCGCAGGTGCTCGTGCAGCGGGAATTGTCTCACGCAGGCGAAACGGATGCGGGTTCCCCCGCATGGCAAAACGTGAAGCAAGGTGAACGGCGCGCGGGCTCTCAGCGCGGCAGGTCGCTGCACCCCATCAGATGCTCGTCGACCGCGCGCGCTGCCTGCCGGCCCTCGCGGATCGCCCAGACCACCAGGCTCTGGCCGCGGCGCATGTCGCCGGCGGCGAACACCCCCACCGCCTCGGTGCCCGCCTTCGCGTTGCCGCGCGCGTCGCGCTCGACGCCGAAGGCCTCGAGCACGCCCGCGACCGGCGAGACGAAGCCCATCGCCAGCAGCACCAGATCGGCCGGAACCTCCTTCTCGGTGCCCGGCACCTCGACCATCTTGCCGCCCTGCCACTGCACGTGCACGGTCTTCACCGCGGCGACGCGGCCCTTGTCCTTGCCCTTGCCATCGTTCGCGGCGACGAAGGCCTTGGTCGCGATCGCGAACTCGCGCTCGCAGCCCTCGTCGTGGCTCGAGCTCGTGCGCAGCTTGACCGGCCAGTACGGCCAGGTCAGCGGCTTGTCCTCGTGCTCGGGCGGCATCGGCATGAGCTCGAACTGCGTCACGCTGGCGGCGCCGTGGCGGTTGCTCGTGCCGACGCAATCGCTGCCGGTGTCGCCGCCGCCGATCACGACGACATGCTTGCCGGTGGCCATGATCTGGCCCTTGACCTTGTCGCCGGCGACGACCTTGTTCTGCTGCGGCAGGAACTCCATCGCGAAGTGCACGCCGTCGAGCTCGCGCCCCGGCACCGGCAGGTCGCGGCTGGTCTCGGCGCCGCCGGTCAGCAGCACCGCGTCGAACTGCGCCTTCAGCTGTTCCGGCGCGATCGTCTCCTTCGCGTCGTTCGTGACCTTGCTTCCCGGGCCGAGGTCGCCGACGAGCACGCCGGTGCGGAAGACCACGCCCTCGGCCTTCATCTGCTCGATGCGGCGGTCGATGTGGGTCTTCTCCATCTTGAAGTCGGGGATGCCGTAGCGCAGCAGGCCACCGATGCGCGAGTTCTTCTCGAACACCGTCACCGCATGGCCGGCGCGCGCGAGCTGCTGTGCCGCGGCCAGCCCCGCCGGACCCGAGCCGACCACGGCGACCGTCCTGCCGGTCTTCGCCGCCGGCGGCTGCGGCCGGATCCAGCCCTCGGCCCAGGCGCGGTCGACGATCGCGTGCTCGATGCTCTTGATGCCGACGGCGTCGTCGTTGACGTTGAGCGTGCAGGCGGCCTCGCAGGGCGCGGGGCAGACGCGGCCGGTGAACTCGGGGAAGTTGTTCGTCGAGTGCAGCACCTCGATCGCGTTCTTCCAGTCGCCGCGGTACACGAGGTCGTTGAAGTCCGGGATGATGTTGTTGACCGGGCAGCCGCTGTTGCAGAACGGCGTGCCGCAGTCCATGCAGCGCGCCGCCTGCACCTTGGCCTGGTCCTCGTTCAGGCCGATGACGAATTCCTTCCAGGTCTTGAGCCGCTGCGGCACGGGCTCGTAGCCCTCTTCGAGACGCTCGTATTCGAGGAAGCCGGTGACTTTTCCCATGATGCTGGTTCCCGTGGTTCTTACTTCGCCGCGACGCTGGCGGCCGACGCCCTGGCCTTGCCGGTCGCGGCTGCGGCCTCCGCCTTCGCCGCGCGCTCGGCGAGCACGCGCTTGTATTCGTGCGGGAACACCTTGACGAAGCGGCCGCGCATCTCGGCCCAGGCGTCGAGGATCTCGCGTGCGCGCAGCGAGCCGGTCCAGCGATGGTGGTCCTCGATCAGCTTCTTCAGCAGCGTCTCGTCGGGCAGCTCGCGGTGCCAGCCGATCGCCGGGCCGCCCTGCTCGTCGCGCGACGCCACCTTGTCCAGCGCCACCATGCTGGTGTTGCAGCGCCGGCCGAACTGGCCGTCCTCGTCGAAGACATAGGCCACGCCGCCGCTCATCCCGGCAGCGAAGTTGCGGCCGGTCTTGCCGAGCACGACGACGGTGCCGCCGGTCATGTACTCGCAGCCATGGTCGCCCGTGCCCTCGACGACCGCAGTGGCACCCGACAGGCGCACCGCGAAGCGCTCGCCGGCGACGCCGCGGAAGTAGGCCTCGCCGCTCGTCGCGCCGTAGAGCGCGGTGTTGCCGATGATGATGTTCTTCGTCGCGTCGCCACGGAACTCGATGCTCGGCCGCACCGCGATCCGGCCGCCGGACAGGCCCTTGCCGGTGTAGTCGTTCGCGTCGCCGATCAGGTACAGCGTGATGCCGCTGGCCAGGAACGCGCCGAAGCTCTGGCCGCCGTTGCCTTCCATCTGGATGAAGATGGTGTGGTCGGGCAGGCCCTCGGGGCGCTGGCGGATCAGCTCGCCGGAGAGCATCGCGCCGACGCTGCGGTTCAGGTTGCGCGCGTCCTCCATGAACTGGACCTTCTCGCCGCGCTCGATCGCCGGCTTGCAGCGCTCGATCAGCTTCAGGTCCAGCGCCTTGTGCAGCCCGTGGTCCTGGGTCTCGGTCTGGCGGCGCGGCACGTCGTCGGGCACCGCAGGCACGTGCAGCACGCGGCTGAAGTCCAGCCCGCGCGCCTTCCAGTGCTCGACGCCCTTCTTCGTGTCGAGCAGGTCGGCGCGGCCGATCAGCTCGTCGAACCTGCGGATTCCGAGCTGCGCCATGATCTGGCGCGCTTCCTCGGCGACGAAGAAGAAGTAGTTGACGACATGCTCGGGCTTGCCGGCGAACTTCCTGCGCAGCACCGGGTCCTGCGTCGCGACGCCGACCGGGCAGGTGTTCAGGTGGCACTTGCGCATCATGATGCAGCCCTCGACGACCAGCGGCGCGGTCGCGAAGCCGAACTCGTCGGCCCCGAGCAGCGCGCCGATGACGACGTCGCGGCCGGTCTTCATCTGGCCGTCGGCCTGCACGCGGATGCGGCTGCGCAGGCGGTTGAGCACCAGCGTCTGCTGGGTCTCGGCCAGGCCCAGCTCCCAGGGCGTGCCCGCGTGCTTGATGCTGCTCCACGGGCTCGCGCCGGTGCCGCCGTCGTGGCCCGCGATGACGACGTGGTCGGCCTTGCACTTGGTGACGCCGGCGGCGATCGTGCCGACGCCCACTTCCGAGACCAGCTTGACGCTGATGCTGGCGCGCGGGTTCGCGTTCTTCAGGTCGTGGATCAGCTGTGCGAGATCCTCGATCGAATAGATGTCGTGGTGCGGCGGCGGGCTGATCAGGCCGACGCCGGGCACGCTGTAGCGCAGCATGCCGATGTACTCGCTGACCTTGCCGCCGGGCAGCTGGCCACCTTCGCCGGGCTTGGCCCCCTGCGCCATCTTGATCTGGATCTGGTCGGCGCTGACCAGGTACTCGGTCGTGACGCCGAAGCGGCCCGACGCGACCTGCTTGATCCTGCTGCGCAGGCTGTCGCCGCCCTTGAGCTCGTAGTCGGACTCGATCACCCTGGTGCCGACGATGTCGCTGACCTTGGTGCCGGCGGTGACCTTGATCCCCTTGAGCTCGTTGCGGTAGCGCGCCGGATCCTCGCCGCCCTCGCCGGTGTTGCTCTTGCCGCCGATGCGGTTCATCGCGATCGCGAGCGTGCTGTGCGCCTCGGTGCTGATCGAGCCGAGCGACATCGCACCGGTCGCGAAGCGCTTGACGATCTCGCTCGCCGGCTCGACCTCGTCGACCGGGATCGCCTTGCTCGGGTCGACCCTGAACTCGAACAGGCCGCGCAGCGTCATGTGGCGGCGGCTCTGGTCGTTGACGATCTGCGCGTACTCCTTGTACGTGTCCCACTTGTTCGCGCGCGTGCTGTGCTGCAGCTTCGCGATCGCGTCCGGCGTCCACATGTGCTCCTCGCCGCGCGTGCGCCAGGCGTATTCGCCGCCGGCATCGAGCATCGTCGCGAGCACCGGGTCGTTGCCGAAGGCGGCGCGGTGCATGCGCAGCGCCTCCTCGGCGACCTCGAACACGCCGATGCCGCCGACCTGCGTCGCGGTGCCGCGGAAGTACTTGTCGACGAAGCCCTTGTCCAGCCCGATGGCCTCGAACAGCTGCGCGCCGCAGTACGACATGTAGGTGCTGACGCCCATCTTCGACATGATCTTCGACAGACCCTTGCCGATCGCCTTGATGTAGTTCGCGATCGCCTTCTCGGGCTTGAGCGCGCCGGGCAGCGTGGCGTGCAGATCGACCAGCGTCTCGAGCGCCAGGTACGGGTGCACCGCCTCGGCGCCGTAGCCGGCGAGCACCGCGAAGTGGTGCACCTCGCGCGCCGACGCCGTCTCGACGACCAGCCCCGCGCTCGTGCGCAGGCCCTCGCGCACCAGGTGGTGGTGTACCGCCGACAGCGCGAGCAGCGCCGGGATCGCGAGCCGGTCGCGCGCCATCCGGCGGTCGCTGACGATCAGGATGTTGTGGCCGCTCTTGATCGCGTCCACCGCCTCGGCGCACAGCGACGCGAGCTGCGCCTCGACACCCTCGCGGCCCCAGTCCAGCGGGTAGGTGATGTCGAGCTCGAGGCTCTTGAACTTGGCCGAGGTGTGGCGCGCTATCGAGCGCAGCCGCGCCATGTCGTCGAAGTCGAGAATGGGCTGCGTCACCTCGAGCCGCATCGGCGGGTTCACCGCGTTGATGTCGAGCAGGTTGGGCTTCGGGCCGATGAAGCTGTTCAGCGACATCACGATCGCCTCGCGGATCGGGTCGATCGGCGGGTTCGTCACCTGCGCGAAGAGCTGCTTGAAGTAGCTGAACAGCGACTTGTTCTTGTCCGACAGCACCGCGAGCGGGCTGTCGTTGCCCATCGAGCCTATCC
>MEGM01000149.1 GCA_001725505.1 Rubrivivax sp. SCN 70-15
AACCCTGAGCGCGACTCGGTCGTCGCAGCACACTCGAAAACAGAACTCATGCAGCCGCTGGCCGCATAAATGAGGCGACAACTACCTTGACGCGCGCCGTACCGTCGGCGTACACGAGCCAGGCGTGCAGCGCCTGCTGCCACACGGCCGCGGAAAACCGCAAGAGCCAGGCGCTGTTCGCCTGCGTGGCCTGCGGCCACACGGAGAACGCCGACCGCAATGCGGCGAAGAACATCCTGGCCAAGGCTCAGCAGATGCTGTCCACGGCCCATGCAATACAGCCGGGCGGATGCCCGACGAGTACCCCAGGACACTGCGGGGAACTTACGCCTGTGAAGGGGGCGGCTTCGCCGCCCCGGACGCCGCGCTCAGCGGCTCAAGGAAGGTCTGTCGGACTTCCGTTGGCAGGAACCATCTCGGAGCTGGGCCTCTCCGGGAATCTCCATCCATAGCGCGTCAGCGCTTGGGTGGAGAGGATGTCAAGGTGTACCTTGGCTGCTGCCGTCACCGCGCCTAGTCACAGGCCGTCGCCGACGCATCGAGCAGCGCCTGTACCGCTTGCACGCGCGCCTCGGCGATGAGCGTGCCGATCGCCGACCCCACGAGCCCACGTGCTGCGCCATCGGCCGCGACGGCTGCACTGTCCACCGCACGTGCGGCGGCGAGCAGCGGTGGCAGCCGTGCGGCCGGGCCGTAGGCGTCGTGCTCGCGACCGGTGCGGCCGCGCGAGTCGCACTCGCAGGCCTGCAGGATCTCGGCGAAGCGCTGCGGCCGGCGCCAGGCGTCGCAGCGGTCGAACAGGCGCACCACCGCGGTGGCGCCGAGGCTGCCGCTGCGGTGCACGTTGCCATGCTCGCGCGCGACGACGTCGGCGAGTTCGCGGCAGTCGTTGGGCACGCGCAGGCGTTCCGCCACCGCGCGCGCCAGCGCCGCGCTGCGCGCCTCGTGGCCGTGGTGGCGTGGCCACTGCTCGGGCGGCGTCGTGCCCTTGCCCAAGTCGTGCATGAGGCAGGCCCAGCGCACCGGCAGCGGCGCAGCGAGTGCCGCGCATTGGTCGAGCACCAGCATCAGGTGCACGCCGGTGTCGACCTCGGGATGATGCTCGGGGGGCTGCGGCACGCCCCAGAGCCGGTCGACCTCGGGCAGCAGCCGGGCCAGCGCGCCGCAGCCGCGCAGCAGCTCGAACATCCGGCTCGGGCGTGCCTCCATCAGGCCGCGTGCGAGCTCCTGCCAGACCCTCTCCGGCACCAGCGCGTCGACCTCGCCGGCCTCGACCATCCGGCGCAGCAGCGCCTGCGTCTCGGGGGCGACGCCGAAGTCGTGGAATCGGGCCGCGAAGCGCGCCAGGCGCAGCAGCCGCACCGGGTCTTCGGCGAAGGCGTCCGAGACATGGCGCAGCACGCGTGCGCGCAGGTCGCGCTGGCCGCCGTAGGGATCGATCAGCGTGCCGTCGTCGGCGCGCGCGATCGCGTTGATCGTCAGGTCGCGGCGCGCGAGGTCCTGCTCCAGCGTCACGCTCGGGTCGGCGTGGAAGCTGAAGCCGTGGTAGCCGGGCGCCGACTTGCGCTCGGTGCGCGCGAGCGCCACCTCTTCGCCGGTCTCGGGGTGCAGGAACACCGGGAAGTCGCGCCCGACCGGCTTGTAGCCCGCCGCGAGCAGCTCGTCGGGTGTGGCACCGACGACGACCCAGTCGCGGTCGCTCGCCGGCCGGCCGAGCAGCGCGTCGCGCACCGCGCCGCCGACGACGTAGAACCGCGCCGTCACCGGTGCTCGCGGTAGGGCTCGGCGTAGGCCAGGAAGTCGTGCTCGGCGAGCGCGGCGTCGACCCACTCGCGCACGCCGGGCGCGGCGAGCACGCGTTCGACATAGGCCGTCGTGGCTGCCGAGACCGGCAGCGAATAGGTGCGCAGCCGCGTGCACACCGGCGCATAGAACGCGTCGGCCGCGCCGAAGGCGCCGAACAGGAAGGGCCCGCCGCTGTCGGACAGCGCGTCGGCCCACATCGCTTCGATGCGCGCGACGTCGCTGCGCAGCGCGGGCTGCTCGGCCCAGACGCGCGCGCCGGCCTCGGGCAGCGCGGCTTCGATGTTCATCGGGCAGTGGCTGCGCAACGCGCCGAAGCCAGCGTGCATCTCGGCGCACAGGCTGCGTGCACGTGCGCGCAGGCGCGGCGCGGTCGGCCAGACGCCGGCGGTGGGGAAGCGCTCGTGGAGCGTCTCGGCGATCGCCTGCGTGTCCCAGACCGCGAAGCCGTCGTCGAGCAGCACCGGCACGCGACCGGCCGGGCTGTAGTGCGCCATCGCGAGCCGGAACGCCGAGCCGTCGGCGAAATCCATCCGCAGCCTGACTTCGTCGAAGGGGATGCCGAGCGCGCGCATCAGCACCCAGGGCCGCATCGACCACGACGAGTAGTTCTTGTTGCCGATCACGAGCTGCAGAGCCATCGCGTGCCTTTCATTGTCGCGCTGCCGTCTGCGATGCTAACGAGGCCGTGGGCGAACTGCGATCGACAGTCCTGGCATCGCGCTGGCCACGAACGCGGTCCCGTCGGTTCAGGTGCCGGCAACCCGGGTCAGTTGCCCATGTCCTGCAGCGCGCTCATCACGGGATGCCCCAGGGCCTTGGCCGCGGCAATCAGGCGGTCGTCGAGGCTGATCAGGGCCAGGGACCGCCGCAGGGCGAGTTCGAGGTAGGTGGCGTCGTAGGCGCTTAGTCCATGCGCAGCGGCCATCCGGTCGAGAGTCACGAAGTCTGGCGTCTGCGGATCAAGGCGCACCGGCAGCTCATCCAGCTCGCCAGCGATCTCTGCCCGGCGGCTGGCATCGATGCGCTGCCGCCGTTGGGCGCTTTGTACGACGTTCGTGCACTCGAGCACCCAGAGTGTGGGCGCCCAGAGCACTTGGGTCCCGAGCGCATCGAGCAGCCTTTCAGTGAAGGGCGTCGCCTCGTCCGGGAAGAACCAAGGCATGGTGACGGAGGCGTCGATCACCCAGCCCGGCGATGTCGGGCCTGCTGATGGCTGCTGGGCCATCAGCGCCGGCCCTCCTCGATCAGGTCCCGGATGGAGGCTCCGCCGCTGCCCAGGGGCTGCCCGGCGCGGCTCTTGCGGATCCGCCTCGCCAACGCGCGCGCCTGAGCCAGCGCGTCCGGTGCCTGAGGAGGCACCAAGCGCGCGACTTGCTCGCCACGGCGCGTGATGATGATCTCTTCCCCGCGCGCGGCCCTCTCCACGAGTTCGGACAGGCGGTTCTTCGCTTCGAAGATGCCGAGGGTGCTCATGGTGCAGTCTCCTGGGTTGGCGCGGGACGCCATGAAAATCTAGCTGTCTAGATTATATAGACTTTTGGATCGTCACGGATCCGCGTTCCGCGGAACGGCCCACGGGCCTCTGTCTAGCGGGCATGACGCTGGTCGGGAGTCGCAGCGGCGGCGACTGGACAGGCCGAGGTGGATGTCAGCGACGCACCGGACGAGCCGGCACGCGGTGCTGCAGTCGGGCACTGCGGATCGCCTCGGGCCCCGACCGAGGAACCCGCAACGCCATCAACCGCGACCCGCCGAAGCGCGCAGCCGCTCGAGGCGGGCCCGGCCGGACACGGCGCCCAGATACCCCGGCGCCACCGCGTCGAGCGCGGTCGCTCGAATGCCGAGCGCCTCCAGCCCCGGCAGCTGGCCGCTGGCGACATTGGGCACGCGCATCGAGGCGACGTTGTCGCGCGACATCAGCGGCTCCCCGGGCAGGCATTCCATCGCCAGCGCCTGCAGCCGCGCGGCGAACTCCGGCAGCGCGATCTGCGGCCGCTCGTGGCCCGACCAGCGGCCCGCCAGCCGCACGAGCTCGGAAAGCGTGTAAACCTTGGGCCCGACGAGCTCGTAGGTCTTCCCGATGCTCTGCGGCCGGTCCAGGCAGGCGGCGATGGCGGTGGCGACGTCGTCGACCCAGACCGGCTGGAAATGCGCGTGGCTGCCGGCGAGCGGGATCAGCGGCGCCAGCGCCTGGAGCGCCGCGAAGGTGTTGAGGAATCGGTCCTCGGCGCCGAAGATCACCGACGGGCGCAGCAGCGTCAACGCCAGCCGCCCGGCCTGCGCTTGGGCCTGCAGCACCGCCTCGCCCTCGGTCTTGCTGCGCAGATAGTTCGACGGCGCCTGGGGTCCGACCCCCAGCGCGCTGACCTGGACCAGGCGGCGCACGCCGGCAGCCGCGCAGGCGCGCGCCACGGTGCGGGGCAGCTCGACGTGCACGCGCTGGAAGCGCGCCGCGCTGCCGTGCAGGATCGCGACCAGGTTGACCACCGCGTCGGCTCCGGCGATCAGCCGGGTCAGCGCGGCCGCGTCGTGGACGTCGGCCTCGACGAGCTCCAGCGTCGGCAGCGGGCGCAGTGCGACACCATGGGCGAGACGCCGCGTAGGCACGACGACGCGGCCGCCACCCTGGCTGCGCTCGACAAGCCGCTCGCACAGCGCGCGGCCGACGAAGCCCGTGCCGCCGAGGACGACGATGGTGTCGTTCATGCGCTCACGGCAGGTCGGCGGCGACGGCCGGCTCGGTCGCGCTGCGCGGCCCGATCGCCGGTCCCAGCCGCGACGCCAGCGACGGCAGCTTGCCGTTCAGCAGCGCGGCGTAGACGACCGAGTTCGACAACACCTTCTGCACGTAGTCGCGCGTCTCGTTGAACGGGATGCTCTCGGCCCAGGCGGCCGCCTCGACGAGCCCGCCCTGACGCCAGCGGCGCGGCCGACCCGGGCCGGCGTTGTACGCCGCGGCGGCCATCGCGAGCGAGCCGTCGAAGTCGTCGAAGATCAGCTTCAGGTAGCTCGCGCCGAGCTTCAGGTTGGCGTCGCGCTCGTTCAGCATCTCGGGCCGAAAAGGCAGGCCGATCTTCTTCGCCGTCCAGCGCGCGGTGGCGGGCATGATCTGCATCAGCCCGGACGCGCCGACGTACGAGCGCGCGTCGGTCACGAAGCGCGACTCCTGGCGGATCAGCGCGTAGAGGTCGGCGGCGTCGAGGCCGACCGCGTTCGCGTTCGCGACCACGTCGCTGCGGAAGGGCGTCGGGAAGCGCTGCGCGAGGTCGATCTCGCTGCGCGTGCGGTCGCTGGTGTTGATGCAGCGGTCCCAGACCTCGCGGTCGCAGGCGATCTGCGCGGCGGCCAGCAACTCGCGGTCGCCCGACAGGTCGCGCAGCGTGAAGTTCCATTCGCGCACGCCTTCGCTGCGCAGGCCCAGACTGATGAGCTCGAGCGCACGCGTGAAGCCGGGGACGGCGCGCGCACGGTCGAGCTCGGCGGTGGTCAGCGGCGGCGGCGCCGGGGGCAGCACGATGCGCTCGCCCAGCGCCTCGGTGGCCAGCTTGCCGTAGAAGCTCATCGGCCCGGCGATCGAGATCATCAGCCGGCGTGCCTCGGCGCGGTCGGCCGCGCCCGCCTCGTCGGACCGGGCCAGCGCCTGCAGCGCACGCGCGCGCCAGTAGATCCAGGCTGGCGCCTGCTGGCCCTGCGGGGACATCTCTGCGATCGCCTGCTCGACCGTCGCCCAGCGCCCCGGCGTATCGGCATCCTGGCGCAGCGCGGCGCGTGCGGCCCAGGCCAGCGTGTCGTCGCTCCAGCCGGGAAGGGCCTTGTGGCGCGCGAGTCGCCAGGCGCGCTGGTAAAAGGCGTCGGCCTCGGGCTGTTGCTGCAATGCGGCGCGGCGCGCGGTCTCGGCCCAGGCCAGCGAGGCCTGCCACGTGTACAGCCGGCGCTGCCAGACCTTTTCAAGCTGGGTGGCCGCGGCCTGCGGATCGCGCGCGGCCAGGCGCATCAGCGCCAGCAGCGCCAGTTCGCGGCTCGCCGGCCGGCGAGCCAGCGGCCCGGCCAGGAAACGCTCGGGGTTGCCGAGCAGGGCCTCGACTTCCTTGCCGGTCGCGTGGCTGATCAGCTCGGCGGCCGCCTGCGCGGCGCGCGGCTGGCCGGATTCCACCGCGAGCTGCACCTTGTGCCAGACGTCGTCGGCATCGAGGCGGTGCTGGTCGAACAGCGTGCTGGCGAGGAGCTGGCAGCCGTCGTCGACGTCGCGCTGCGCGAACCAGGCCGCGCGCGCCTCGTCGCGCACGTGCTCGCCGGCCAGGTGTCGGGTGAGCAGCGCGTAGCAGCGCACCTGGCGGTCGTCGTCCATGCGGAAGCGCGGGTAGTCGCGCGCGAAGTCGACCCAGTCGCGCCGGCGGCCGAGTTCGAGCAGCCAGTCGTTGCGCAGCCGGTCCTCGACGTAGGTGCCGGGCCAGCGCGCGTAGAAGGCGTCGACCTCGGCCACGGTCGCGGTGGCGAGGCGGTTCGACAGCTCCCAATACTCGACCCATTGCGCCAGTGGCAATCGCGCCGCGACGGCGGCGTCGCGCAACGCGGCCAGGCGGGGCCGGTCGTTGCGGCGCAGCGCCTCGCGCGCCTGGACGACGATGTCGTCGCCCGCCTGGAACTGTGCCTGGGGCCTCGCCGGCGTCTGAGCGCGCAGCGCCGGCGGCGCGAGCAGCGCGGTCGCGGCGGCAAGGGCGAACCACAAGGACTTCATGGCCTTCAATGTACGGCGCGGCCGGGCAATCATCGACGCGAATTTAGCGCAGTGGGGGCGACCATTTCAGCGCTCTGGTCGGCCAGGGCCCGGTTCGTGACGGCCGCCTGCGCCAGCAGCCAGGCCTCGAAGGCGTCCAGCTCGGGCCGTTCGCGCCGCGCCGGCCAGCGCACGAGCCAGTAGGCGTAGGGCGACGTGACGCGTCCGGCAGCACCGAAGGGCTCGACCAGTTCGCCGCGCTCGAGCGACTCGTGCACCAGCGCCAGCCTGGCCAGAGCCAGCCCCTGGCCGGCGAGCGCAGCCTGGATCTGCTGGTAGGTGAAGTTCAGGTAGATCCAGCCGCGCGGCTCGAGCTTGGGCGGCGCGTTCAGGCGCAGCCAGTGGCGCCAGCTCAGGTACTCGGCGCTCGGGCGGTGATCGTCCTCCTCGAGCAGCGTGTGCCGGGCCAGGTCGGCCGGCCGCGCGATGCCCCGCAGCGCCGGGCTCGCCACCGGCGTCAGCACCTCGCCGAAAAGCGGCACCGAGCCGGGTGGCGCGTCGTCCGGGTGCGCGTAGCGCAGGCCGATGTCGATGTCGGCATCGTCGGGGTCGGCGAAGGCGTCCTGCGCCGAAATCCGGATGTCGATGTCGGGATGCTCCTGCTGGAAGGCCTGCAGCCGCGGCAGCAGCCACAGCGACGCGAACGAGGCGAAGGTCGTCACGCCGACCTGGCGCCGGCCGCGCGCGGTGCGGATCTGGCGCACGCTGGCGTCGAGCCGGTCGAGCAGCGGCGCCACCGCGCGCAACAGCGCTGCGCCGGCATTCGTGAGCTCGACATGGCGCGTGCCGCGCAGGAACAGCGCCGCGCCGAGTTCGTCCTCGAGCGCGCGGATCTGCCGGCTCACCGCCGGCTGCGTGAGGTGGAGCTCCTCGGCCGCAGCGCTGAAGCCGAGCCGGCGCGCGACCGCCTCGAAGGCCCGCAGCGGGCCCACCGCGAGTGGCCGCTGGCGGATGTTATTCATGACGGTGGATTATCAATGATGCGCAAAGTCCTGATTGGACTCTGCCTTGGCCTTGGCGAAGAATTCAGGCACTTCCTGCGGAGTTTCATCATGAGCAATCAACATCAAAGCGGCGAACCATGGGAATGGACGCTGGCCCCGTCCACGGCCTTGCGCGTGCCGGCGGCCGGCCGCATGCGCTGGCTGGTGGTGACGGCCGGCCGGGCCTGGCTCACGAGGAGCGGTGCCGGCATCGCGGGCGGCGACGTCTGGTTGGCCGCGGGCGAGCGCCACGCGCTGCCGGCGGGCAGCGAATGGGTCGCCGAGGGCTGGCCGCAGGCGCGTCTGGTGCTGCTCGAAGCGCCGGCGCGGCGCTTCAGCGTCGGCGCGGGGCTGCGCCGGCCGCTGGTGCGCCCCGAGCCCTGCGTGGCCTGACCGCCTTGGCGCGGGATCGGGCGGCCAGCGCCGCCTGGATCGCGCGCCGTGCCCAGGGCTGCATCGCGTCCGGCGAGTCCATCGCGTCGGGCGGGGCGGTCCAGTACCCCAGAGCGGCGGTGCGGCCCTGCCTCTCGTATTCGAAGGGGCTGCAGCCGGCCGCTTCGAAGTCCGGCCGTGTCGCGGCGCTGGCCTTCAGGTACAGGCGCTCGAAGGCGATGAGGGCGACGAAAAGATCGTCGATGTACAGCCCGTGGCCGCCGAACATGCGGCGCGAGCGCACCCGGCCCAGGGGCGCGAGGAGTTCGACGCAGTGTTCGAGCAGCGCTTCATGGGCCATGGGTCCAGTCTAGATGTCACGGGCAGGCATCACAATGCAGACCATGAGTCAGCCCTTCCATCTGCCGATCGAGCCTTCGCGCGACAAGCGCGTGCTGCGCCGGCAACTGCAGGCCGAGCGACTGTCGATGGCCGACCGACACCAGCGTTCGGTGCACCTGCAGGAGGTGCTGCGCGTCTGGCTCGTCGGCCGCACCGAACGCGCGATCGGCGCCTACTGGTCGATCAAGGGCGAGTTCGATGCCTTGCCGGCGCTGTACCGCTGGAGCGAGGCCGACCCGACGCGGCGCATCGGCCTGCCGGTGATCGACCGCGAGACCCGGCAGCTCGATTTCCACGTCTGGTACCCCGGCTGCCCGATGGAGGAGGACGCCTACGGCATCCCCAAGCCCAAGGACACCGAGCGCTTCGCGCCGCAGTTGCTGCTGGTGCCCTGCGTGGGCTTCGGCCCGGGCGGGCTGCGCCTGGGCTACGGGGGCGGCTTCTACGACCGCACGCTGGCTGCGCTCGAGCCGCCGCCGGTGACGGTCGGCGTGGGCTACGCGCATGGCTTCGTGCCCTGGCTCGAGGCCGAGCCGCACGACGTGCCGCTGGACGTCATCCTCACCGAGGACGGCGTGCACTGGCAGCAGCCCGGCGCCTGATCGGCGAAGCCCGCATTGACAGGCGCG
>MEGM01000150.1:0-19375 GCA_001725505.1 Rubrivivax sp. SCN 70-15
CCGGCTCGGTGAAGAACATCGGGATCTGGCAGGTGTTGCACAGCATCGGCAGCGTCTTGTTGTAGAAGCGGTTGCCCTTCTCGGCCTCGCCCTGCCAGTACTCGAGGCGCGGTCGGTAGTACTTGTCGAACGTGGTCGGGTACTTCTCCGACAGCCACGCCATCTCGTCCTCCTTCGGAATCCAGGTGTGGAAGGGTGCAGCGGCGGCGGAGTTGTAGAAGGTGGCCCAGGCCTGGTGGCTGATGTGGTCCTTGCCTTCGCAGGCGTCCTTCCAGCCCTTGGGCTCGCGGATGCCGTAGCGCGCCAGATCCTTGAAGAGCGCGCCACCGTTCTGCTCGGCGTACATCTCCCAGGCTTCCTTCCAGCTCATCACGCGCTTCGGGAGCATGTAGTCCTGCATCATCGCCACGAGCGTGAGCAGGCGGTAGCCGCGCCAGAACCACTTGTCGATCCACTTCTGCACGATCGGCACGTTCGCCGGGTCCTGCTCGAGCATGAACTTGATGCACTCGATGCCGAGCGTCATGTGGCGGCTCTCGTCGCTTTGCGCGCTGAAGCCGAAGGTCACGGTCGACATGTCGCCGTTGTGCGCCGCGCCACTCATGAAGGGCACGAACAGCAGGTTCGTCAGCACGTACTCGAACGAGAAGCTCACCGCGGTGAGGAACTCGAACGGACCGGCGGTGTTGGCGTCCTCGAAGAAGGACTTCGGCACCGACAGGTACCACACACGGTCGAACCAGTGGTTCGAGTGGTGCATGCCATTGAAGTACTTGTTGTAGTGCGAGATCGCGTGCGTCTCGGTCTGGTAGTGGCGCAGCTCGTCGATCGACTGCATCTGCGCCGCCACGCGCGCGCCCTCGCCGGTGAACTGGCGGCCCACGTGGGCGAAGCCACGGTGCGCGTAGTACTCGAGCGGCGTCACGCCCTGGATGAACAGCTTGAGCGCGTTGATGTAGCGCGCGTCGGCCACCCCGAGCTGGCCGTTGTTCTGCGCGAACGCCTCGATCACGGCGTAGAGCTTCTTCTCCTTCTCGCCCTGGTACTTCCAGTAAGCGTCCATCGTCAGGCGGAACGGGTCTTCCCACTTGTCCCAGTCGTGGATCTTGATGCCCTCGTACTTGTCGTACGGGAAGACCTTGTCCATCGGCTGGTAGCTGGTTTCCCAGCCCAGGCCGCGCGTCATCGCGGCGTAGCGGTCCTTCAGACCGAGCTTCTTCTTCACGACACGGGTGTCCATGGGGTTGTCTCCTCGATGGGTTGAATCAGTGGCGCCAGCTGAGCGTGAGCTGGTCGTCGTCTTCGTCGATGTGGCCGGACAGCGTCACCAGGTTCACGTGGATCTGCTGCAGGTCGTAGGGGCGGCCGGTCTGCTCCTCGATGGTGGCGCGGCGGATCGTCAGGCGATCGGGCACGTCGATCTTCACGAGGCCCGTCGGATGGGTGACCACGGCGTTCGGGTTGTCGGTGACGATTGCGTCGATGACCGGGCGCGACTCCTCGTTGTGCTGGAAGGCGATGAATACGTTGGACATGGGGAGCTCCGGAGTGGGTGGGGTCAGAGCGGCACGCCTGCCTTGCGGCAGCGGTCGGCCAGCTTCGAGCGGGCTTCGACGAGCGCGTCCTGCCCCGCGTCGCCGAGTGCCAGCTGCGCCACCGGCGCCAGCGCCGATTGCGCCCGCTCGGCCCAGGCCTGCATCCAGCCCGAGATCAGCTTCTGGTTCGCGGGCGATTCGGCGGCGGCGGTCTTCACCACCGCGTCGATCCAGCGCGCCGATTCGTCGTGCCAATCGGGCATGAAGGCAGTGAGCATCGCGACGGCGGTACCGCCCTTGAGCGCGACGTGGTCGTCGACGAAGCTGCCGTAGACCAGCGGGTAGAGCAGGCCGTCGAGCGCGAGGTTCTGCGCGACGAACAGTTCGAACGGGTCCTTCACGACGAAGGTGTCTTCCACGAAGCGGCGCAGCACCTGCCACATCGGGTCGCCGAGCCACGCCGCCTTGCCTTCGTCGAGTACCGACGGGTCGTCGAGCGCGAGGCCGAGCCGAGTGAGGTACTGCGCAACGCCGAGGTTGTCCATCGCATGGAACATCGCCGGTGCGGTGAACGCGGTTCCGTAGCCGTAGGCGCAGACCGAGGCGTTGTTCATGTTCGCGCCCCAGGCCGCATGGCGCAGCGGCAGCAGTACCTGCACCGCCTTCAAGCGCACGTCGTCGGGAATCTTCCCGACCATGCCGCGCGACTCGACAAAATGGAAGTTGGCCTCGATGGCCTCCTGCTGGCGGGCGCGCGCCATCGTCCAGGTGGCGTAGTAGAACTGGCGCGGATCCTTCAGCACGTACCAGTCGGCCAGCACGATGGCGCTGCGCGAGGCGTCGAACAGTTCGTGCGTGGGGTCCCAGGTCGGGCGGTAATGGAAGTTGGCCGACGGCTGGGCGCCGTATGTCGCTTCCTGGTAGCGCGAGGCCGGCTTGTCGTCGCCGATGTATTTCGCCACGTGCGCATACGTGTTGCGCAGCGACGTGATCTCACGGGCTTGCAGGTCGATGTTCATCAGGCTTGTCTCCTGTCGATTTCTCTGGGGGAACGTGGCAGATCAGGGCGCGAGCCGCTCGACGCGGTTCGTCGCGCAGAACTCTTCGAAGGCATCAGCGGGCAACAGCAACTCCACCGACAGCTCGGGCCAGCCAATCGCGAAATCGAACGCCACCAGGCCGTCGGCGCGCGTTTCGGTCACGCGGACGAAGCGGCGCGTGGTGTCGCAGACGAAGGACTCCGGCAGCGGGTTCGGCGCGGTGGCGGTCGGGATCGGCGCGGCTTGCATGCGACGTCAGAACGCATGGCGTGTGCCAGTTCCGGGGCCTCGCAGGACAAATCTCGATAATTATAGGGAAAACACCAAGATGTCGGAAGAGACAAAGCCCCTTCGGCACGCCATCCGGGGGTTCACCCACCAGCCAGATCGGGCTCTGCCGCGGTGCAGCATGAGGATTTCGAGACATGCATCACATCGAAAGTGATGAATTGATGAAATCGAGGCCTGGATCGACCCGCATCAGATTGGACAGGCGAACTTCATATCTCGATAATCTACAAATGCCCGCCTCCCCGCTGCCGCCCCTGCCCTCCGACGCCGATCTGCGGCGCATGGTCCATTTCTCGGCCGGCGACGGGCGCATCTGGCTCGCCAACCAGCGCATGCTGTTGGTCCATGCGGCTGCGCTCGGCGCGCTGCGCGGCGAGCTCATGCGCACCATCGGCCGCGAGCAGACCCGCCGCCTGCTGATGCGCGCCGGCTACACCTCCGGCGAGCGCGATGCGGCGCTGGCGCGCCAGGTTCGCGGCGATGCCTCGGTATTCGACATGTTCGCGGTCGGCCCGCAACTGCACATGCTCGAGGGCGCGGTGCAGGTCACGCCCGAGAAGTTCGAGATCGACGTCGCGGCCGGCATCTTCCACGGCCTCTTCCGCTGGGACCATTCCTGGGAAGTCGAGACCCATGTGCGCGACTTCGGCCCGCAGGACGAGCCGGTGTGCTGGATGCTGCTCGGCTATGCCTCCGGCTACACCAGCGCCTTCATGGGCCGGCCGACGCTGTTCAAGGAACTGAAGTGCAGCGCCTGCGGCCACGCCCATTGCGTGATCGAAGGTCGCCCGCTCGGCGAATGGCCCGATGCCGAGGCGATGGCGCGCGACTACGCGGCCGACTCGATGATCGTGCGCCTCGAAGACCTGCAGAGCCAGGTCGACACCCTGCGCTCCACGCTGCAGCCCGCCGATGAACTCGGGCCGCTGATCGGCCGCGCGAAATCGTTCCAGGCCGCGACCGCGCTGCTGCGCAAGGCCGCGGCGACGCAGGTGACGGTGCTGCTTACCGGCGAGACCGGCGTCGGCAAGGAACGCTTCGCGCGCGCCCTGCATGCGATGAGCTCACGCACCGCCAAACCCTTCGTCGCGGTGAACTGCGCCGCCCTGCCGGGCGAGCTGATCGAGAGCGAACTGTTCGGCGCCGAGAAAGGCGCGTTCACCGGCGCCGGCACAGCGCGCCAGGGCCGCTTCGAGCGCGCCGACGGCGGCACGCTGATGCTCGATGAACTCGGCGAGTTGCCGTTGCCCGCGCAGGCCAAGCTGCTACGCGTGCTGCAGCACGGCGAGATCGAGCGCCTCGGCGGCACGCAGCTGCGCAAGGTCGACGTGCGCGTGATCGCCGCGACCAATGTCGACCTGCAGGCCGCGGTGGCCGCAGGCCGCTTTCGCGCCGACCTGATGTACCGGCTCAACGTCTACCCGATCCGCATCCCGCCGCTGCGCGAGCGGGTCGACGACATCGAGCCGCTGGCCGCGCACCTGCTGCAGCGCTTCTCGGCGCTGCACGGCAAGCCGGTTGCCGGCTTCACCGACCGCGCGCTCGACGCGTTACGCGGCTACGGCTGGCCCGGCAACGTGCGCGAACTCGAGAACCTGATCGAGCGCGGCGTGATCTTGGCCAGCGCCCGCGAGCCGGTCGACGTGCACGAGCTATTCCCGATGCTCGACCATGCCCCGCCGGTGATCGTCAACGCCGCCGGCCAGCTCGAGCGCGGCGCGCCTAGCGGCAGCCCGGACCTCTACGACGACGTCTTGCGCCGCGGCCTGAGCCTGGATGCCCTCGAAGATGCGCTGATCCAGGAGGCCGTGCACCGCGCCGGAGGCAACCTGGCGGCTGCCGCGCGCGCGCTCGGCCTCACCCGCCCGCAGCTCAGCTACCGCCTGCAGCGCTTGCGTGAACGCGCTCAGGACTGACCCCGCCACCCATGGCCAAGCGAACTTTTCTCACACTTGTCGCCGGCAAGGGCCGCGACATCGGCCAGGTCGGCTCGCGCACGCTGATCGAGCGCGCCTACGAGCAACTGCGCGACGACATCATCGAAGGGCGCCTGGCACCCGACGAGAAGCTGCGCGTCGAGCACTTGAAAGCGCACTACCAAGTCGGGGCTGGGACCTTGCGCGAGGCGATCACGCGGCTCGTCAGCGATGCCCTGGTGGTCGCCGAAGGCCAGCGCGGCTTTCGCGTGGCACCAATCGCGCTGGAAGACATGGAGGACCTGACACGGCTGCGCCTGCATATCGAGATTGATGCGTTTCGGCAATCGATCCGCCACGGCGACGAAGCCTGGCGGACGCGGCTGCAGCAGGCGTTCGACGAATTGTCAGCAGTCGAGCAGCCGGTGCGCGCGGAACATCGCATGCGCTGGGAGCAACTCAACAACCACTTTCACGAGGTGCTGATCTCCGCCCACCCTTCGCCTTGGACGAACAAGGTGCTGCGTCTGCTCAGCCGTCATGGCGAACGCTACCGCCGCTATGCCATCGAGCTGACCGACAGTGGACGCGACGTGCACGCCGAGCATCGCGACATCTTCGAGTCCGCCATGGCCGGCATGGAAGCGCGGGCTGCGCTGGCACTTGAGGCGCACATCCGCGCCACGCCCGACTTGCTGGTGCGGGCGACTCGGGAAGGGCGGCAAGTGCTGCCGTAGTGATCCGCATGGCCATCGATTGCACCCAATGCCGACGAAGCGAGTCCGCCGTCCGGACAACCGAGCGCCGCACGCTTGCTGTCGCCGTTGAGGCCGGCTGCCACGCGAAGAAGAATGCACTCCGTCAACGCACGACTGCGGGTGGAGCCAAGAATAGTTCGAGTTGACTACCAGAAAGCTGCACACGTGGGCCAGTTGGCATGTTCAGGGCGGCACACCCTTGAACGTCCTGCAGGAACTTGGAGGCTGGGCGAGCTACTCGATGGTGCAGCGCTACGCGCATCTTGCAGCCGATCACCTCGCACCGTGGGCGGACCGCCTCGCAAACCGCGGCACAAATCCGTCACAACCCCAGACGGACCAACAGCCTGCATGATGCAAGCCGTTGATTTTTCTAGCATTTTTGGTGGGCCC
This sequence comes from Rubrivivax sp. SCN 70-15, assembly GCA_001725505.1. Lineage (GTDB taxonomy): Bacteria > Pseudomonadota > Gammaproteobacteria > Burkholderiales > Burkholderiaceae_C > Rubrivivax. The sequence goes on from MEGM01000150.1 coordinate 5,934, forward strand.
TGACAGATTCGAACTGTCGACCAACGGATTAAGAGTCCGCTGCTCTACCAACTGAGCTAAGAGCCCGAAAACCGGTGTGATCCCTCGAAGGTCACGTGGTGGGTCGTGCGTGACTCGAACACGCGACCAACGGATTAAAAGTCCGCTGCTCTACCGACTGAGCTAACGACCCGTCCGCAGAGCCTCACATTATAAGCAGAACTTCGCGCCGCCCTGAAGGCTCGCGCTGGCGAGCAGCAACTCGATCGCCTCGCCGGCGGCAACCATGCCGAAGGTCGCGGTGACGGTCACGCTCGAGCCGTAGCCGCTGCAGTTCAGGCTGCCGTCGCTGGCGCAGGCGTCGGCATGCAGGCCGATCGGGCCGTGACGCGGCGCGCCGTGCAGCTTGCGCAGCCGCTGGCGCAGGCTCGCGAGCAGCGGGTCGTGCGTGGTCGCTGCGAGGTCGTCGACCTCGACGCGCTGCGCCTGGCGCTTGCCGCCGGCCGCGCCGACGCAGACCAGCGGCACGCGCTCGGCCAGGCTCCAGACGGCAAGCGCGGCCTTGGCCCGGACCTGGTCGCAGGCATCGACGAGCACGTCGACCGGTGCGTCGAGCAGCCCGGGCCAGTTGTCCGGCGTGACGAAGTCGTCGACCTCGCGCACCTCGCAGCCTGGGTGGATGTCGGCGATGCGCTCGCGCAGCGCCTGGCCCTTGGCCTGGCCCACCGTGGCCCCGAGCGCCTGGACCTGGCGGTTGATGTTCGATTCGGCGATGTGGTCGAAGTCGATCAGCACGAGCCGCGCGACGCCGCTGCGCGCGAGCGCCTCCGCGGTCCACGAGCCGACGCCGCCGAGCCCGACCACGGCGACGCGCGCACTGCGCAGCCGCGCGTAGGCGGCGTCGCCGTAGAGCCGGCGCAGGCCGCCGAAGCGGCGCTCCAGATCCGCGCCCAGCGTGTCCGCTAGTGCAGAGATCGCAGCCGCTCCTTGCCGGCCTGCGCGGCCTCGGATTGGGGGTAGGTCTTCATCAGCTCGGCGATCGTCCGGCGCGCGCCCTTGAGGTCCTTCGTCTCGGCCTGGCTGTTGGCCAGCGCGAGCATCGCCTCGGGCGCGCGCGGATGGTCCGGTGCGGCTGCGATGAAGCTGCGGAAGGCCGCAATCGCGTCCTTGTAGTCGCGCTTGCCGTAGAGCGCGTTGCCGAGCCAGAAGCGCACCGAGTCGGTGTAGCCGCTGGCCGGGTAGCGCTGCTGGAAGTCGCTCAGCGCCGTGACCGCCTTGTCGAAGTCGCCGTTGCGCAGGCTGCCCATCGCGGCGTCGTAGTCGCGCTTCTCGGCCGGCGTCACGCTGATGTCCTGGCCGTCGAGCGTGACCTTCATCGGCTCGAGCTTGCGCAGCCGGTCATCGAAGGCCTGGCTCACGTCGGCCTGGCGCTTCTGCAGATCGGCCACGTTGCGCGCGACCTCCTCGTCGCTGCCGCGCAGCTTGGCGACGTCGCCGCGCACCGATTCGATCTGGTTGTTCAGATCGAGCAGGCTGCTGCGCAGCGCATTGAGCTGGTCGGAGATCTGCTTGATCGCGGCCGCCTGGTCGGCGTTGCGCTGGTCCGCCTGCGAGACGCGCTCGCGCAGATCGAGGATCGCCTTGCGCGCCTCGTCGTCGTCGAACAGCCCCGCATGGGCGACGCCGGCGCCGAGCAGGCAGCTCAGCAGCAGCGCGGGCTGGATCAGTCGGGTGCGCATGGTCAGCGGTCCCGCAGTTCGGCGCGGCGGTTCTTCGCCCGCGCGGCTTCGTCGGTGCCGGCCACCGCCGGCCGCTCCTTGCCGAAGCTCACCGCTTCGAGCTGCGGGTCCTTGGCGCCGAGCAGCTCGAGCGCCTTGACCACCGCTTCGGCGCGCTTCTGGCCGAGCGCGAGGTTGTATTCGCTGCCGCCGCGGTCGTCGGTGTGACCTTCGACGACCATGTGCCGGCCGGGCTGCGCGACCAGCAGCTTCGCGTTGGTCTCGATCACGGGCTTGTACTCGTCCTTGATCGCGAAGCTGTCGAAGTCGAAATAGACGACGCGCTGCGCCTTCGCCGCCGCTTCGGCGGCCTGCTGCGCCGCCAGGTCGACCGTTGCCACCTGCGACTGCGCGGTGGTGCCGCTCGCCGTGGCGCCGCTGCCGGGTGCGGCGGGCGTCTTCAGCCCGAGCGTGCGTGTCTCGACCGGCGCGGCCTTCTCGTCGAGCGAGGTCGTCGTGCCGCAACCGGCGAGCAGCGCCAGCGCGGCAAGCGCGGCGGCGAGCGCGGCGCGGGTGGGGTGGGTCATCGGTTGTTCTCCATCATGGGGTCGGGAGGGAAGGCACGTTCGGCGCGCCGGGTCAGCGGCCGAACGGGCCCCAGGCCGGTTCGCGCACTTCGCCGCCGGTGGACAGCAGGCGTGTCTTGATCTTGCCGTCGAGCGTGGTCGTCATCAGCACGCCCTGCCCTTGCACGCGCGTCGAGTAGACGAGCAGCCGGCCGTTGGGCGCGAAGCTCGGGCTCTCGTCGTCGGTGGTGTCGGTGAGCGTCTGCACCGCGCCGCCGCTGGACAGGTCCAGCGTCGTCAGCTTGAACGCGCCGTTCGCGCGCGCGATGTAGGCAAGCAGCTTGCCGTCGGCACTGATCGCCGGGCTGATGTTGTAGTCACCGTCGAAGGTAACGCGCTCGGCGCGCCCGCCCGTGGCCGGCATGCGGTAGATCTGCGGGCTGCCGCCGCGGTCGCTGACGAAGTAGATAGCCTGGCCGTCGGGCGAGAACACCGCCTCGGTGTCGATCGCACCGCTGTTCGTCAGGCGCTGCGGCGTGCCACCCGCACGCGGGATCAGGTAGATCTGCGAGATGCCCGAGCGCGTCAGCGTCACCGCGATCTGCTGGCCGTCGGGCGAGAACGCCGGCGCGCTGTTCGAGCCGCGGTAGTCGGCGAGCACGCGGCGCCGGCCGCTGGCCAGGTTCTGCACCCAGACCACCGCCTTGCGCGCCTCGAACGAGACGTAGGCGAGGTCCTTGCCGTCGGGCGACCAGGCGGGCGAGATGATCGGCTGCGGGCTCGCGAGCGCGATCTGGCCGCCTTCGCCGTCGGCGTCGGTGACGTGCAGCGCGAAGCGGCTGCCGGTCTTGACGACGAAGGCGATGCGCGTCGCGAACACGCCGCGCTCGCCGGTGAGCTTCTGGTAGACCGCGTCGGCGATGCGGTGCGCGGCCAGGCGCAGGTCGCCGGCCGGCACGGTCTGGCTCTGGCCGAGCACGTCGACGCCCTTGACGACGTCCCAGAGCCGGAAGCGCACGTCCCAGCGGCCGTCGGCCAGCCGCGTCACCGAGCCGGCGACGACGGCGTCCTCGCCGCGCGCGCGCCAGTCGCTGGCGACGACGATGCTGGTCTCGTCGAGCGCGACCGGCGAATCGCTGGGCCGGAACACGCCGCTGCGCTCGAGGTCGGCGCGCACGATCGCGGCGATCGAGACGCGCGCCTGATCCTCGCCGCGGAACGACGCGACGGCGATCGGCAGCTGCGTCGCGCCGACGCCGCTGATCTCGATGCGGAACTGCGCCGCCGCCGGCAGCGCGACGCCGGCGCTCAGGCTGGCCAGGAAACGACGGCGGGACCCCATGGGGCCGATGGACCGGTGGACGCGGTTTTGGTTCACTCTGGCAGGCTTGGGTTGCAGCCGTGCAGGACGGCAGCGGCTTGCGGCGGCATTGTAGGCAGCCCGCCGGGGCCGCCCGCGCCCGGCCCCGATAATCGCCCCTCGATGCCTACCTTGTTGCAGCGCTTCAGGCGCCTGGCTCCGTACCTGCAGGCCAGCCGGCGCGGACTGGTCGCCGCCGCCGTCGGTTCTGTCGTCGGCGCTGCCACCGAGCCCGCGATCCCGGCGCTGATGCGTCCGCTGCTCGACAAGGGCTTCGGCGCCGGCCAGCTGCCGCTGTGGATGATCCCGGTCGCGATCATCGGCCTGTTCCTGCTCCGCGGCGTGGCCGGCTTCGTCGCCCAGTACGGCCTGGCCTGGACCGCCAACCGCGCCGTGCTCCAGCTGCGCGAGGCGATGTTCGGGCGCCTGCTCGTGGCCGCGCCGGCGCTGTACACGAGGCATTCGGCGAGCAGCCTGACGAACACGCTCGTCTACGAGGTGCAGGGCGGCACGATGCTGCTCGTCAGCTCGCTGCTGACGCTGGTGCGCGACACGCTGACGCTGGTCGCGCTGCTCGCCTACCTGCTCTGGCTCAACTGGCAGCTGACGCTGTTCGTCGCGCTGCTGTTCCCGGCGGTGGCGTTCGCGATGCGCCAGCTCGGCCGGCGCCTGCACCGCCTCACCGTCGACGGCCAGGCCGCCACCGACGAGCTCGCCTACGTGGTCGAGGAAAACGTGCTCGCGTGGCGCATCGTGCGCCTGCATGGCGCCGCGCGCGCGCAGGCGGCGCGCTTCTTCGAGCGCGGCGACCGGCTGCGCCGGCTGACGCTGAAGTCGGTCGTCGCGTCGGCGACGATGACGCCGGTGACGCAGGTCTTTGCCGCCTGCGCGCTGTCGGCGGTGATCGCGGTCGCGCTGTGGCAGAGCAGCAGCGGCGGCGCGACGGTCGGCAGCTTCGTCGCCTTCATCACCGCGATGCTGATGCTGGTCGCGCCGATCAAGCACCTGTCCGACGTGATGGCGCCGATCACGCGTGGCCTCGCCGCGGTCGAGCGCGGGCTCGACCTGATCGAGCTCAGCCCGCGCGAGGCCGGCGGCACGCACGACGGCGGCCGCGCGCGCGGAGAGATCGGCTTCGAGGACGTCTCGCTGCGCTACCGCGACGACAGCGCACCGGCACTCGCCGGGCTCGAGCTGAAGCTGCGGGCCGGCGAGATCGTCGCGCTGGTGGGGCCGTCGGGGGCCGGCAAGACGAGCTTCGTCAACCTGCTGCCGCGCTTCCTCGAGCCGACGTCCGGCCGCATCACGCTCGACGGCGTCGCGCTGGCGGACTGGGACATCGATGCGCTGCGCCGCCAGTACGCGCTCGTGAGCCAGGACGTCGTGCTGTTCAACGACACGGTCGCGGCCAACGTCGCGCTCGGCGCCACGCTCACGCGCGAGGCGGTCGTCGACGCGCTGCGCGCGGCGAACCTGCTCGACTTCGTGAATTCACTGCCGCAGGGCGCCGACACGCTGATCGGCCACAACGGCAGCCAGCTCTCGGGCGGCCAGCGCCAGCGCCTCGCGATCGCGCGCGCGATCGCGAAGGACGCGCCGGTGCTGATCCTCGACGAGGCGACCTCGGCGCTGGACAGCGAGTCCGAGCGCGCGGTGCAGGACGCGCTCGACCGGCTGATGCAGGGGCGCACGACGATCGTCGTCGCGCACCGGCTGTCGACGATCGAGCACGCCGACCGCGTGCTCGTGCTCGACGCCGGCCGCCTCGCAGGGCACGCACGCCGAGCTGCTCGCCGCCGGCGGGCTCTACGCGCGGCTGCACGCGATCCAGTTCAAGACCTGAAGGAGACGACCCGCATGACGACGATCTCGCGCTACCCGGTGCCCGAGCTGAAGGACCTGCCCGAGGACCTGCGCACGCGCATCCTCGAGGTCCAGGCCAAGGCCGGCTTCGTGCCCAACGTCTTCCTCGCGCTCGCGCACCGCCCGGCCGAGTGGCGCGCGTTCATGGCCTACCACGACGCGCTGCTGCTCAAGGAGACGGGCTCGCTGACCAAGGGCGAGCGCGAGATGATCATCGTCACGACCTCGGCCGCGAACCGTTGCCTGTACTGCGTGGTCGCGCATGGCGCGATCCTGCGCGTCTACGAGAAGAAGCCGCTCGTCGCCGACCAGGTCGCGGTGAACCACCGCAAGGCCGACATCACGCCGCGCCAGCGCGCGATGCTCGACTTCGCGATGAAGGTCTGCAATGCCGCCCACGAGATCGACGACGCCGACTTCGCCGCGCTGCGCGCGCACGGCTTCGACGACGAGGACATCTGGGACATCGGCGCGATCACCGCGTTCTTCGGCCTGTCAAACCGGATGGCCAACCTGACCGCGATGCGCCCGAACGACGAGTTCTTCCTGATGGGCCGCGTGCCGAAGGCCAAGCCTGCGGCTCAGGGTTAGCGCGCGGGTTCAGCCCGCGAACGTCCAGTGCCGGTTGACGGCGAAGGTGAGCACGACGCTCGTGCCGGTGGCCAGCGCCTGCGCGAGCAGGTAGTGCAGGCCGAGCGCGACGCCGGCGCCGACGATCACCATCCCGAGCAGGCCGCCGGCGAGCGCGGTGCCCATGAAGCGCCACCACGCCGGCCCCCAGGCCCCGGCGTGGTCGAAGGTGAAGCGCCGATTGCCGAAGAACGCGACCTGTGCGCCGACCACCGCGCCGAGCCCCGATCCGAGCCAGGCGGCGATGCCCGCTGCCTGCACCGCGAGCACGAGCACGCCCCAATGGGCGGCCGTGGCCGCCGCGCCGACCGCGAGGTAGCGGCCGAAGGCGGGCGAGCGCTTGAACTCGATCAGACCGTCTCCAGCGCGTCCTCGTCGACGCGCGCGGCGGCGGCAGGCGCGGGACGCGATGCTCCGGGTCGACCGACATCGCGGGCCTCGCGGCGCAGCGCCACGGCATCGCGCTCGGCCAGCGTCGGCTCGCCGGTGCGCAGGCGCAGCAGGCCCATCGTGTCGACGACGCTCGCGACCTGCTCGCCCAGTGCCGAGGCCGACGCGGCGAGCTGTTCGACCATCGCCGCGTTCTGCTGCGTGATGCCGTCCATGTGCGTCACCGCCTCGCTGATCTGCGCCACCCCGGCCTGCTGCTCGCCGGCCGCATGCGCCACCGCGTCGAGCAGCCCGCGCACCTGCTGCACCGCCTGCAGCGACTCGCTCATGCGCTCGGCGGCATGGCGGGTCTGCGCGTCGCCGGCCGCGATGCGCTCGCCCGATTCGCTGATCATGCGCTTGATCTCGCGCGCCGCGTCGGCACTGCGCTGGGCCAGCGTGCGCACCTCGCCGGCGACGACCGCGAAGCCGCGCCCGGCCTCGCCGGCGCGCGCCGCCTCGACCGCCGCGTTCAGCGCGAGCAGGTTGGTCTGGAAGGCGACGCCCTCGATCACGTGGACCATCTCGCCCATCTGGCCCGCCGACGCGGCGATGCCCTGCATCGCCTGCTGCACCTGCTGCACCGCCTGCTGGCTGCGCGTGGCCAGCTCGGTCATCGAATGCGCCATGCGCGCGCCCTGCTCGGCCGACGCGGCGCTGTGGCGCGCGGTGCCGGCGATCTCCTCCATCGACGCCGCGGTCTGCTCCAGGCTGCTCGCCTGCGCCTCGGTGCGCGACGACAGGTCCTGGTTGCCGGCGGCGATCTCGTGGATCGCGCCGCGCAGCTGCTCGATCTCGCCGCGCACGTCGCCCGAGACCGTGCGCAGGTTCACCGCGAGCTGCGCCAGCGCCTGCTGCAGCGCGCCCAGCAGCCCGTCGGCACCGGTGGCCACCGAGGCCGTCAGGTCACCGGAAGCGAGCCGGTTCGCGTCGGCCACCACCGCGCGCAGCGGCGCCGTCGTCAGCCGCAGCACGGCCCAGCTCGCCGCGGCCGCGACCGCGAGCACCAGAGGCGCCAGCGCCGGCGCCGGCCCACCGGCCAGCGCGGCGGCGGCGCCAGCGCCGCCAGCCAGGCTGACCACCCCAGCCACCTGGCCGCGCAGCCCGGGGCGCAGCGCCTGCAGCACGCGGCCCGCCGGATCGCGCCGGACCAGGCGGCCGGCGCGCAGCGCCAAGCGCCTGCGCCCCGCCGCCGCATCGGCGTTCATGCGCGCATAGAGCGCCTCGGCGGCGTCCACCTCGGCGCGCTCGGGCTGGCTGCGCACCGACAGATAGCCGACGATGCGATCGCCGTTGAACACCGGCGTCGCGTTCGCGCGGACCCAGTAATGGTCGCCATCCTTGCGCCGGTTCTTCACCAGCCCGGTCCATGGGCGGCCGGCCTCGACCGTGGCCCACAGGTCGCGGAAGGCCTCCGCGGGCATGTCCGGGTGGCGGACCAGGTTGTGCGGCTGGCCGAGCAGCTCGCGCGGCTCGTAGCCGCTGACGCGAACGAAGGCGGGGTTGCAGTACGTGATGCGACCCTTGAGGTCGGTGACGGAAACCAGCGTCTGGCCGGCGGGAAACGGGAATTCTCGGCCCGAGACGGGCAGGTTCTGGCGCATTCAAGACCCTTCGAAACGAATCGCGTGACCCGGGCTTTATCGGCCGGGGCGGCGCAGTTTGAAGGCCGGCACAGCCGCTGCATCGGCGGCCCTTGATCCGCATCAACCCGCACTGCATTGCTGCGTCGGCGCCTGCAGCAGCAGCGAATTGCGGCCCCGGACCACGGTGCGCAATCCAGGCAGCGCGGCCAGCCGCGCCTCGTCGCCGGGGCGGGCGACGATCCACAGCCGGCCGCCGTGGCAGGGCAGCTCGGGCACGCGGCTCCAGGTCCACAGCACGCTGCGGCCGGCGTCGGCCGTGAAGCGGGTGGCGTCGAACAGTTCCTTGCGCCAGTCGTCGCGCTGCGCGATCTTCGGGTCGTCCCAGTCCGAGAGCACGATCGCCGGTGTTTCGATGCCGGCGTAGAAGCGCACGTCGTAGAAGTAGTAGCCGGCGAACGCGAGCCGGTCGCCGCGCTGCCAGCGCGCGGCCAGCACATGGCCGATGTCGCGGTTCGACCCCGGCGCCTTCCAGGCCAGCAGCAGCACGAGGCCGACGCAGAAGACCGCCGCGCCGGTGGCCACGCGCCGCCACGGCGTGCCACGCGCAGCGAGCGCCAGCGCAAGCAGCGCCGCCGCCGGCGCCAGCGCCGGCATCACGTAGCCGACCAGCTTGGACGAGGGCAGCGAGAAGAAGCCGACGATGGCGACGATCCACCAGAGGTACAAGCCGGCGCGCGCGCCGCGCTGGCGCAGCGCCGGCCAGGCCCACAGGCTCCACGGCAGCATCAGCAGCGGCAGCACGACGACGAAGAACCAGAACGGCTGCCGGTTGTTGAACTCGGTGCCGGTGAAGCGGCGGAAATGCTGGTCGACGATGAAATAGTCGAGGAAACCCGGGTAGCGCGACTGCATCAGCGCCATCCATGGCAGCGCGACGAGCGCGAACGCGAGCAGCGCCAGCGGGTGCAGCAGGCTCAGCACCTGGCGCCAGCGGCCCTGCGCGAGCAGCCATGGGCCGACGACGAAGGCCGGCAGCACGATGCCGATCAGTCCCTTGGCAAGTACGCCGACGGCGCACAGCGCCCAGCCCAGGACGAGCCAGCGCAGATCGGTGCGCTGCGGGTCGTCGACCGCGCGCACCACCGCGAGCACCGCCAGCGTGATGCAGGCGGCGACACCGATGTCGTGGTTGACGTACTGGCCGCCGACGTAGAACAGCGGGCTCGTTGCCAGCACCGCCAGCCCGATTCGGGCCACGCGCGGCCCGTGCCAGCGGCGCAGGTGCCAGAAGGTCGCCGCGCCGAGCAGCCAGGCCAGCAGCGCCGGGCCGAGCCGGGCCGCGAAGGCATGCACGCCGAACAGCTGCAGCGCGCCCAGGTCCAGCCAGTACAGCAGCGGCGGCTTGTGGAAGAACGGCAGCCCGTCGAGCGTGGGCACGAGGGCGCTGCCGTGCAGCATCTCGAAGGCAACGCCGGCGTAGCGGCCTTCGTCGGGCAGCAGCAGCGGGCGCAGCGCGATCGTCGCGAGCAGCCACAGCCCGAGCGCCGCCAGCTCGGGCCAGGCGCGGCGCGGCGCGGCGTCGCGGACCTCGCGCACCTCACGGACCTCACGGACCTCACTCAAGGCGGCAGGCCTCGTCGAACGCGAGGCGCGGGTTGCGCGCGAACACCTTGGCCGGGTCGCCGCGGCCGAGCGCGCAGACGAAGTTGGTCTTCACCGCGGTGCCGGACCAGAAACTCGCGTCCATCTTCTCGGCGTCGAAGCCGCTCATCGGGCCGCAGTCCAGCCCGAGCGCGCGCGCGGCCAGGATCATGTAGCCGCCCTGCAGGCTGGAGTTGCGGAACGCGGTGGCCTCGATCGCCGCGGGCTTGCCGACGAACCAGCTGCGTGCGTCGGCATGCGGGAACAGCTTGGGCAGCTTCTCGAAGAACGCCATGTCCATGCCGACGATCACCGTCACCGGCGCCTCGCGCACCTTCTGGACGTTGCCCGGGTTCATGCAGGCGATCAGCCGCTCCTTGGCCGCGGCCGAGCGCACGAAGGTGAAGCGCGCGGGGCACGAGTTGGCCGCGGTCGGGCCCCACTTGAGCAGGTCGTAGAGACGCTCGAGCGTCGCGTCGGAGACCGCCTCGTCGAGGTAGCCGTTCTGGGTGCGGGCTTCGGTGAAGAGCTGTTCGGTGGTGAGATGCATCGCGAAGGTCGTGGACGGGGAAAGGCGACAATTCTCGGATGTTCCAGCCCTCCCAGAACGACGTGCGGCGATTCTTCTGCGCCGCGCACGCGAAGCAGCGCGACGGCCGCGTGCTCGACCCGATGGAGGCAATCGCCGCGCGCTGGATCGCCGAGCACCCCGAATACCACGCCGAACTGGCCGACGAGGCGGCCGCACTGGCGGCGGTCTACGCGGTCGAGGACGGGCGCAGCAACCCGTTCCTGCACCTGGCGATGCACCTGACGATCGAGGAGCAGTGCAGCATCGACCAGCCGACCGGCATCCGCCAGGCGGTGGCGCTGCTCGCGGCGCGGCGCGCGTCGCTGCACGCCGCGCACCACGAGGTGATGGAAGCTCTGGGCGAGATGGTCTGGGCCTCGCAGCGCAGCGGGCTGCCGCCGGACGGCGCCGCCTACCTGGAGGCCGTGCGCCGGCGCGCGACCGCCTGACGCCGCCGCACGACGCGCGAGGCGGCGCCGATGCGCCGGCCCCGCACGGCGGATCACTTGTTGATCTTGATCCAGTTCACCTCGAGCCAGTTGTCGGCGCGGTGGACGACGTCGACGTTGCTGCGCGCGGCCCAGGGGATCACCTGGCGGTGCAGCGGCAGCACGTGGACCTGGTCCTCGTACCTGGCGAGCGCCTCCTTGACGATCGCCTCGCGCTTCTTCGGGTCGGCCTCGTTGCCGGCAGCGACGACGAGCGCGTCGAACTTGTCGTCCTTCACGTTGCCCCAGTTGAACAGGCCCACGCCGCCCGGCCCGCGGTTGCGCAGCACCGGCGTCATGATGATGTCGGCGTCGGTGACCGCGCCGCCCCAGCCCAGCATGTACATGCTGGTGTCCATCTTCTCCATCTTCGGGAAGTAGGTCGCACGCGGCATCGCGTTGACGTGGACCTTGATCTTCAGCTGCGCCCACATGCCGGCGAGCGCGACGCAGATGCGCTCGTCGTTGATGTAGCGGTTGTTCGGGCAGTCGAGCGTGACCTCGAAGCCGTCCGGGTAGCCGGCTTCGGCCATCAGCGCGCGCGCCTTGGTCAGGTCGAACGGCAGCCGGGCCTCGAGCTTCGGGTCGTTGTAGGTGCCCAGCGGCGACGGCGTCACGGCCCCGGTCGGGTAGCTCTGGCCGTTCATCAGCTTGTTCTTGATCGTGTCGATGTCGATCGCGTAGTACAGCGCGCGGCGCACGCGCACGTCCTTGAACGGGTTCTTGTCGCCCGGCACCTTGGCGTAGAGCAGCTTGTCGCGGCCCTGGTCCATGCCGATGAAGATGATCCGGTTCTCGGGGCCGTCGATGATCTTCACGCCGGCGGTATGGCGCAGCCGCTCGACGTCGCGCGGCGCGGGGTCGAGCACGAAATCGACCTCGCCCGAGACGAGCGCGGCAAGACGGGTCGCGTCATTGGAGATCGGCGTGTAGACGATCTCCTGCACGTTGCCCAGCGGCTGGCCCCACCAGTTCGGGTTGCGCTTGTAGACCGTCTTCACGCCCGGCGCGCGGCTGACGAGCATGTACGGTCCGGTGCCGTTGGCGTGGAACGAGGCGTAGCTCTCCTCGTTGTTCTTGAAGTCCAGCGGCTTGAGCACCTTGTTCTTCTCGCACCAAGACTTGCTCATGATCCAGAGCGCGTCCATGTGCTGCAGGAAGATCGGGTCGACCTTCGCGAGGCGGAACTCGACCGTCAGCGGGTCGATCGCCACCGGCGTGCCGACCGCGTTCGCGTAGACCGCGATCTGCGAGGTCGGCTCCGCGGCGCGCTTGATCGAATAGACCACGTCGTCGGCGGTGAACGGCGTGCCGTCCTGGAACTTCACGTTGGGCCGCAGGTGGAAGACCCAGAGCAGCGGCCCCTTCTGCTCCCAGCTCGTCGCCAGGCCGGGCACGATGTTCAGGTCGCGGTCGCGCGAGACGAGACGCTCGTAGACCTGGCCGTTCATCGTGTTCGTCAGACCCTCGTTCTGCGAATCCGGGTCCATCGTCATCGGGTCGCCCTGGCTGGCCCAGCGCAGCGTCTGGGCCTGCGCGGCACCGCCCGCGAGGGCGGCCGCGCGAGTGTAGGCAAGCCGCGTGCCCGCAGGCTTGCGGGAAAACCTGAGCTGCGGCCGCGGCGCCCGTTCAGCGCGACGCCAGGCGCAGTTCGGGGTCCATCCAGAGGTCGTCGATCTGCTTGAAGCCCCAGCGTTCGGGCGACTCGCGGCCGGCGATGCGGTCGCTCGTCGCGCCCCGCGCCAGATCGAGCCTCACCGGCGCGATCGGCATGTTCGACTTGGTCGAGAAGAACAGCTTGACCACCGGCGACGACAGCGCGTCGCGGTTCTGGTCGACGACGACGCCGAGCCGGCCGGACTCCATGCGCACCAGCGATCCGGTCGGGTAGATGCCGACGCTGCGCACGAAGAGCGCGAACATCTTGTCGTCGAAGTGCCCCTTCCACGAGGCCATGCGCGCGATCGACTCGGCCGGGTCCCAGCCGGCCTTGTAGGGCCGGTTCGAGGTGATCGCGTCGTAGACGTCGCAGACCGCGCCCATGCGCGCGAGCTGCGAGATCTGATCGCTCTTCAGCCCGTGCGGATAGCCGCTGCCGTCGAACTTCTCGTGGTGGTGCAGGCAGACCTCGAGCGCCGCGTCGCCCGCGCCGCGCGCCTCGAGCAGCAGCGCGTGGCCACGCTCGGGGTGGGTCTTCATGATGTCGTACTCGGCATCGGTCAGCTTGCCAGGCTTGTTCAGCACGTCCAGCGGCATCAGCGCCTTGCCGATGTCGTGCAGCAGCCCGGCCAGCCCGGCATGGCGGCAGGCGTCGTCGTCCAGCCCGAGCTGGCGGCCGAGCGCGACCATCAGCGCGCACACGGCCAGCGAGTGCATGTAGCTGTAGTCGTCGCGCGTCTTCAGCCGCGCCAGGCTGACCAGCGCGCCGGGGTTGCGGTAGACCGAATCGGCGACCTGCTCGACCAGCGGCAGGCATTGCTCGGGCTCGAGCGCGCGGCCCAGGCGCACGTCGGCGAACATCGTCGCGACGGCCGCGCGGCCGCGCTTGCAGACCGCCGCTGCCTTCTGCAGCTCGTCGCGCATCTCGGTCGGTGCGCGCCGGGGCGGCGCG
>MEGM01000150.1:19439-28402 GCA_001725505.1 Rubrivivax sp. SCN 70-15
GGGGCGGGCGCCGGCGCCGGCGGCTGGGGGCGCGGCAGCGGTTCGGCCACGGCCACGTCGAGGCCGAGATCGACGTCGATCCAGCACTCGCGCACGCCACTGTGCGCGATCTTCGCCAGATCGGCCGGATCGTCGAGCACGAAACGGGTGCGCCAGAACGGGTGGTCGATCCACGCCGCCTCGAACCCGTGCAGGTGCATGCCCAGCCGCAGCTCCGAGGTCGCAATCTTCTTCAGCATGGCCGGTGGTGATGGGAGGCTCGGGCGGGGCCAGGCCCGCCCGTCACCTTCGTTGTCGGCGCGCGCTGCGCCGACTTGAGCGGCCGGCCGCCGCTGCGCGCGTCAGCGGAAGCGCGACTCGGGCACCGTGTGGATGTCGCCCGGCAGGCTGCCGATGTAGGTGGCGATCGCCTTCAGTTCCGATTCCTTGAACTGCTTGACCTGCGCACCCATGATCGCGTTGTTGCGACCGAAGAGCGCATGGTCCGGCGACGCGTAGGCGCGCAGCGCGGCGAACAGGTAGTCGGCATGCTGGCCGGCGAGCTTCGGGTAGGTCGGCGCGATCGGCTTGTCGAAGTTGACGCCGTGGCACGAGGTGCAGGCACCGCGCGCGATCAGCGCAGCGACCTCGGCCGGCGCCGCCGGCGGCGTCTCGGCGACGACCTTGCGCATCGAGGCCGGCACGTCGGTGGAGAAGTAGGCCGCGAGGTCGGCCATGTCCTTGTCGCTCAGCGAACCGGCGATGGCCTGCATCGTCGGGTGGTGGCGTTCGCCCTTCCTGTACTCGGTCAACGCGGCGACGATGTACTGTGCGCCCTGGCCCGAGATCTTCGGCACCTTGTAGACCTGCGGGAAGCTGGCCTGGTAGCGCGGGATGCCGTGGCAGCCCATGCACATCGAAGCCTTCGCCTGGCCGGCCTGGGCGTCCTGGGCCTGGGCCAGCGGAAGGAAGCCGGCCAGCGCCAGCAACAGGGTGATCGCTTTGGTCATCATCGAGCGCGGTGCAGAGTGATCCTGCAATTATAGGGGCCGGCTTATACTTCCCCGCCACCTTCGGCCGAAGCATCACGCGCGATGAAATTCCAGGGCTCCGACACCTACGTCGCCACGCAGGACCTGATGCTCGCAGTGAATGCGGCGATCACGCTGCAGCGCCCGCTGCTCGTCAAGGGCGAACCCGGCACCGGCAAGACGATGCTCGCCGAGGAGGTCGCCGCGGCGCTCGAGATGCCGCTGCTGCAGTGGCACGTCAAGAGCACGACGAAGGCGCAGCAAGGCCTGTACGAATACGACGCGGTGAGCCGGCTGCGCGACAGCCAGCTCGCCGACGCCGACAGCGCGCGCAAGGTGCGCGACATCCGCAACTACATCGTCCAAGGCGTGCTCTGGCAGGCCTTCACCGCCGAGCAGCCGGTGGCGCTGCTGATCGACGAAATCGACAAGGCCGACATCGAGTTCCCGAACGACCTGCTGCGCGAGCTCGACCGGATGGAGTTCTACGTCTACGAGACGCGCGAACTGGTGAAGGCCAGGCACCGGCCGCTGGTGTTCATCACGTCGAACAACGAGAAGGACCTGCCCGACGCGTTCCTGCGCCGCTGCTTCTTCCACTACATCAAGTTCCCCGACGCGCCGACGATGCAGGCCATCGTCGATGTCCACTTCCCGACGCTGAAGAAGGACCTGCTCGGCGCCGCGCTGAAGACCTTCTACGACGTGCGCAACCTGCCCGGGCTGAAGAAGAAGCCGAGCACGAGCGAGCTGCTCGACTGGCTCAAGCTGCTCGTCGCCGAGGACATCCCGCTCGCCGCGCTGCACAGCCAGGACGAGAAGGTCGCGGTGCCGCCGCTCGTCGGCGCGCTGCTGAAGAACGAGCAGGACGTGACGCTGTTCGAGAAGCTCGTCTTCATGCAAAGGCAGCACCGCTGAGCGCGATGGGCTGGCCGGCACCCGTCGAGCTGCACGGTGAACACGCCACGCTGCGACCGCTCAGCGCCGGGGACGAGGCGGCGCTCGCCGAAGCCGTCCGCGACGGCGAACTCTGGAATCTCTGGTACACCGCGGTGCCCTCGCCCGAGGGCATGGGCGCCGAGATCGTGCGCCGGCTGGGCCTGCAGCGCGCCGGCACGATGCTGCCGTTCACCGTGCTCGACGCGGTCGGCCGCGTCGCCGGCATGACGACCTACATGAACGTCGACGCGGTGAACCGCCGCGTCGAGATCGGCAGCACCTGGATCGCGAAGAGCGCGCAGCGCGGCCCGCTCAACACCGACGCCAAGCGCATGCTGCTCGCGCACGCGTTCGAAGCGCTGGACTGCATCGCGGTCGAGTTCCGCACGCACCGGCTGAACCAGCAGAGCCGGCGCGCGATCGAACGCCTGGGCGCCCAGCTCGACGGCATACTGCGCGCGCACCAGCGCAGCCCGAACGGCAGCCTGCGCGACACCGCCGTCTACAGCATCACCGCCCCCGAGTGGCCGGCGGTGAAGGCGCACCTCGAATGGCAACTCGCCCAACCCAGACCCCCGCGATGAAAACCAGGCCGATCACCGTCGACGAACTCTGGAAGATCGAGCGCATCGGCAACCCCAGCCTGTCGCCCGACGGCGCGCAGGCGGTCGCTGCCGTGACGCGCTTCTCGATGGACGACAACGAGTCGACGAGCAGCCTGTGGCTGCTGTCGACGCTGGGCGGCACGCCGCGCGCGCTCACCCATTGCGGCGAGAAGGACGGCCAGCCGCAGTGGAGCCCGCATGGCGACCTGATCGCCTTCGTCGCCAAGCGCGAGCAGCAGGGCAGAAAGGACGAGGCCGCGCAGCTCTACCTGATCGCCCCCGACGGCGGCGAGGCGCGCCGCGCGGCGACGGTGGCCACCGGCGTCGAGGCCTTCCGCTGGTTCCCCGACGGGCGCCGGCTCGCCTTCGTCTCGTGGGTCTGGCCCGAGCTGAAGGGCCCCAAGGCGCAGGCAGCGAAGGCCAAGGAATTCAAGGAGCGCAAGGAAAGCGGCTACGCGACGAGCGAGGCCCAGTACCGCTACTGGGACCACCACCTGCCGATGGGCCGGGTGGCGCACCTGCACCTGCTCGAGCTGTCGCGCGACGGTGCGCCGGGCAAGGTGCGCGACCTGTTCGAAGGCACGCCCTACGAGCTGACGCGCACCGATCCCGACGCGAACGCCTTCGACGTCTCGCCCGACGGCCGGCGCCTCGTGTTCGCGTTCGACCCCGCGCCCGAGAAGAAGGTCGGCAACTGCTTCGCGCTCGCCGAGCTGGACCTGAAGAGCGGCCGCATCGCGGTGATCGCGCGCGACGCCGACTGGGACTTCGGTGCCCCGCGCTACAGCCCGGATGGCGAGCGCATCGCGTTCATCGCCAGCCACCAGGGCCTCAAGCACACGATGCCGGGCCAGCTCGCGGTCTGGGCGCGCGACGGCGGCGCCTGGGAGGTGGTCAGCGGCGAGTGGGACCACGAGGTGCATGCGCCGCTGCACTGGGAAGACGACGGCCAGGCCGTGCTGCTGCGCGCCGAGCAGCAGGGCCGCCAGCACCTGTGGCGCTTCGACCTGCCGGACCGGCGCGCCGAGGTCGTCGTCCACGGCGGCACCGTGCAGGGCTACGACAAGGCCGCGGGCACGCTGGTGACGCTGGCCGACGCGGTCGACCACCCGGCCCTGCTGCGCGCGCATCTGCCCGGCGAAGCGCCGCGCCGGATCGAGCACTTCAACGACGCGCTGCTCAAGGGCCTGGCGCTGGGCCGCACCGAGGAGGTATGGATCCAGGGTGCGAGCGCTGCCGGCGGCGGCGTCGGCGACGAGGTGCAGATGTGGGTCACCTACCCGCCCGGCTTCGACCCGAAGAAGAAGTACCCGGTGATGCAGCTGATCCACGGCGGCCCGCACACCGCGTTCGGCGACGCCTGGCATTACCGCTGGAACGTGCAGACCTTCGCCGCGCAGGGCTACGTCGTCGCCTGCGTCAACTACCACGGCTCGTCGGGCTTCGGCTATGCGTTCCTCGACAGCATCACGCACCGCTGGGGCGAGCTCGAGCTGAAGGACGTCGAGGCCGGCACCGACTGGCTGCTCGGCAAGCTCTGGGCCGACAAGTCGCGCGTCTACGCCACCGGCGGCAGCTACGGCGGCTTCATGGTCGCGTGGATGAACGGCCACGTGCCGCCCGGCCGCTACGCGGCCTACGTCTGCCACGCCGGCTGCTTCGACTGGGCCGCGATGTTCGCCGACGACGCCTACACCTGGCACGCCAAGGAGCTGGGCGCCTGGTACTGGGACGACCTGGCCAGGATCCACGCGCAGAGTCCGCATGTCTCGGCCGGCGCGATGGCGACGCCGACGCTGGTGATCCACGGCGCGCTCGACTACCGCGTGCCCGACGCCCAAGGCCTGGCCTACTACAACACGCTCAAGGCGCGCGGCGTGCCGGCGCGGCTGCTCTGGTTCCCGGACGAGAACCACTGGGTGCTCAAGCCGCGCAACTCGAAGCAGTGGTACAGCGAATTCCTGGCCTGGCTGCAGCAGCACGCCGGCACGGCCGGCCGCGCCAAGGGCGCGCCCGCGAAGGCAGCGCGCGCACCGCGCAAGCGCTGAACCCCGCCGCGCGAGCATCGCGCCCGCTCGGGCGCAGCTCAGGCGCAGACCGCCGGATCGGCCGACGTCGGCGCGGCGGCGCACTGGATGCGGTCGCGGCCGGCGGCCTTGGCGCCGTACAAGGCCTGGTCGAGCCGGCGCTGCACCGCCTGCAGTGGCTCGGCCGGCGCGTCCACCAGCGCCAGCCCGATGCTGACCGTCACCGGCGCCAGATCGGGCGCCTCCGGGTGGCGCAGCGCGCGCACCGCGTCGAGCATGCGCGCGGCCACCGCCTCGGCGCCGGCGCGGTCGGCGCCGGGCAGCAGCACGCAGAATTCCTCGCCCCCCATGCGCGCGACGCTGTCGACCTCGCGCGCGGCCTCGCGCAGCGTCTGCGCGACGCGCACGAGCACCGCGTCGCCGGCGGCGTGGCCGAAGCGGTCGTTGACCTGCTTGAAATGGTCGATGTCGATCGACAGCATCGCGAAGCGGCCGCCGAAGCGGCGCTGACGCTGGGTCTCGGTGCGCAGCCGCTGCTCCATCGGGCGCCGGCCGAGCAGCCCGGTGAGCATGTCGTGGTCCGATCGGTACTGCAGCCGGCGCACCAGGCGCAGCAGCACGAGCGCGGTCAGGTTCACGTGCAGCACGAGCCCGAAGGCGAGCGAGCTGAAAGCGACCGGCACGTTGCCGCCGCCGGGGCGGGTGACGTAGTTCGTGAACAGCTCCCGCTCGAACGGCGCCATCACGCCGCGGCCGACGATCAGCGCGGCCACCAGCGCCAGCGGTGTCGCGCACCAGGCTGCCGCCGTGCGGCCGAACTCCCCGACCAGCCGGCGCCGCACCTCGTGCGCCGCGCGCAGCAGCGTCCAGCCCATGCCCGCCGCGCCCAGCATCACCGCCGGCAGCAGGCTGGCCCGGCTCGCGACGACGGCCGCCAGCCCGGCGCCGGCCAGCGCCAGCGCCAGCACGAGCGCGTGCTCGCGGTCGGTGGGCGCACAGCGCGCGAAGCGCTGGACGCCGCGCCGCAACGCGACGAAGGACGCGATCAGCAGCGTGTTCGCCCCCGCCACGGTCAGCCACGCCGGCGCCTGCCCGCGCAGCAGCACGAGCGCCATGCCGGCGGCGAGAAGCCAGGCGGCCAGCGCCCACTGCAGCGCCGCCGGCCGCGCCAGGCGCAGCCGCGCAGCCACCGTCCACAGCAGGCCGAACAGCACTTGCTGTAGCAGGATCACGGAGAGCAGCAACGCGGCTTTGGACATGGTCGGCATGGGCGGAGCCGACCCTCGGGAAGGCTCACAATAGCGTCATCGGACGAATGTCATGCTGATCAACTTCTTCTTCACCCTGCGTGCGGCCAAGCTGCCGGTATCCGTGAAGGAGTTCCTGACCCTGCTCGAAGCGCTGCAGGCCGGCGTGATCGGCCCCTCGGTCGACGACTTCTACGTGCTGTCGCGCACCGCGCTCGTCAAGGACGAGGCCCATTTCGACAAGTTCGACCGCGCCTTCGGCGCCTACTTCAAGGGCGTCGAGCTGCTCACCGACTTCACGAAGGACCTGCCGCTCGAATGGCTGCGCAAGACCCTGGAGCTCGAACTCGGCCCCGAGGAGAAGGCCGCGATCGAGAAGATGGGCTGGGACGAGCTGATGGAGACGCTTCAGCGCCGCTTCGAGGAACAGAAGGAACGCCACGAGGGCGGCAGCAAGATGATCGGCACCGGTGGCACGAGCCCGTTCGGCGCCTACGGATACAACCCGCAGGGCATCCGCATCGGCCAGGACAAGGGCCGCAACAGGAGCGCGGTCAAGGTCTGGGACCAGCGCGCCTACAAGGACTACGACGACACCAAGGAGCTGGGCACGCGCAACATCAAGGTCGCGCTGCGCCGGCTGCGCCGCTTCGCGCGCGAGGGTGCGGCCGAGGAACTCGACCTCGACGACACGATCCACAGCACCGCGGCCAACGCCGGGCTGCTCGACATCAAGCTCGTGCCCGAGCGCCACAACAAGGTCAAGGTGCTGCTGCTGATGGACGTCGGCGGCACGATGGACGAGCACATCCACCGTGTCGAGGAGCTGTTCTCGGCGGCGAAGACCGAGTTCAAGCACCTCGAGTTCTATTACTTCCACAACTGCGTCTACGACTTCATGTGGAAGAACAACCGCCGGCGCTTCAGCGAGAAGTTCGCGACCTGGGACCTGATCCGCAAGTACAACAAGGACTACAAGCTGATCTTCGTCGGCGACGCGACGATGAGCCCTTACGAGATCCTTCAGCCCGGCGGCAGCGTCGAGTACAACAACGAGGAGCCGGGCGCCGAATGGCTGCAGCGGCTCACGAACGCGTTCCCGAAGTTCGCGTGGGTCAACCCCGAACCGCAGGGCGTGTGGCAGTACCGGCAGAGCATCGCGATCGTCCAGCAGCTGATGAACCAGCGCATGTTCCCGCTCACGCTCACCGGCCTGGAAGGGGCGATGCGGCTGCTCGGCAAATGAAGGGCGGCCTCGCCGCAGCGCTGCTGGCGATCCTGTGGCTCGGCGGCTGTGCGGCGCTGAAGCCGGCAGTGCCGGCGGACGCCGCGTCGGCCGCGTCCACCAGCCTCGACGTGCAGGCACCGGCCGCGCTGAAGACGCTGCTCGAGCGCAACCTCGACTTGGCCCGGGTCGGCAGCCTGAGCGGCAGCGAGACGATCGACGACGACGAATGGTCGCGCCTGATCGACGCCGCGCCGGCGCAGGCACGCTCGCTGCTGCAGACCGAGGGCTACTTTGACCCGACGATCACGCTCGTGCGCGAGCCCGGCGCGCGCCGCGTCGAGCTCAGGCTCGACCCCGGCCCGCGCGTGCACGTCTCGCGCGTGACGGTCGTCGTCGACGGCGCGCTCGAACGCGCGGTCGAGGCCGGCGACGCCGACGCGAAGACCGTGCTCGCCGACCTGCGGCGCGACTGGCGGCTGCCGCCCGGCAAGCCCTTCCGCAACGCCGACTGGACCGAGGCGAAGGCCGCCGCGCTGGCGCAGCTGCGCGCCGACGGCTACGCGACCGCGGGCTGGAACGGCACCGCTGCCGAGATCGACCCGGCGACGCACGAGGCGCGCCTGTTCGTCGTCGCCGAGAGCGGGCCGCTGTTCCGCTTCGGCCAGCTCGACATCCAGGGGCTCGTGATCCAGGACGCCGACACGGTGCGCAAGCTGGCCGACTTCCCGCCCGGCGCGCCGGTCACGGACAAGCGGCTGCTCGACTTCCAGGACCGGCTGCAGAAGTCGGGCCTGTTCGACGGCGTCGTCGTCTCGCTCGACACCGACCCGGCGCAGGCCGGCGCGGCCACGGTGCGCGTGCGCCTGCGCGAGGCGCCGCTGCAGGTCTGGACGATCGGCCTGGGCATCAGCGCGAACACCGGCCCGCGCATGTCGGCCGAGCACAAGATCCGGCGCATCTTCGGCCACCCGGCGACGGCACGCAACAAGGTCGAATGGGGCAGCCTGCACCGCGCGTGGGACGGCGAGATCAGCGGCCAGTCCGGCGTCGGGCTGTACCGCCCGCTGCTCGGCGGCACCGTCGACTGGCTGCGCTCGAGCACCGACCTCGTGCTCTCGCAAAGCCTGCGCCTGGGCCGCGCGCAGAGCAGCGAACGCATCGAGCGGCTGTACTACGCGCAGGTCGAGCGCTCGGCGCGGACCACCGACACCTCGTTCCTCAGCGCCGCGGCCGTGGTCGCGAACTACCACCTCATCTGGCGCGACCTCGACAGCGTCGTGCTGCCCACCGACGGCTGGACGCTGTCGGCCCAGGGCGGCTTCGGCCGCGCCCATGGCACCGCCTCGCCGGCCGGGCTCTTCACCCGGCTCTACGGCCGGCTCACCGCCTACCGGCCGCTCGGGCGCCAGTGGTACGGCCAGGCGCGCGTCGAGCTCGGCCAGGTGTTCAAGAAGGACGCGGTCGCGGTGCCCCAGCTCGAACTGTTCCGCGCCGGCGGCGACGATTCGGTACGCGGCTACAGCTACCGCAGCCTGGGGCCGCTGCTCGCCGACGGCACCGTCACCGGCGGCAACTCGCTGCTCACGACCAGCCTCGAGTTCGCGCACCCGCTCGCCGCGTCGATGCCCAGCCTTTGGGGCGCGGTGTTCATCGACGCCGGCAACGCGGCGGACAGCTGGCGCAGCCTCAGGCCGCGCGTGGGCACCGGCGTCGGGCTGCGCTGGCGCAGCCCGGTCGGCCCGCTCAACCTCGACTGGGCCTGGGCACCGGCGCTGCACGCCGGCCGCCTGACGCTGAGCGTCGGCATCGCGTACTGAGAGCCTGTGAAGATATGAATCGCACCCGCGTGAGGCCCCGGAACAGGCCCAATCTAGGCGCAAAGCGCAGCCGGGGTTGGGCCAGCACCA
>MEGM01000151.1 GCA_001725505.1 Rubrivivax sp. SCN 70-15
GTCCAGCGCAGTGCGTAGCCCGCCGCGCCGGCGGCCCAGCGGCGCACGAGCCAGCGGCGCAGCCCGGTCGCGCGGTGCGGGATCAGCAAGGCCAGGTAGACGGCCAGGTTCCAGGCCAGCACCGCCCAGACCGGCGGCGCGAGCAGGTCGACGCGCTGCGCGGCGCCGATGTGGTCGACCGCGGCGCCGAACACGAACGCGAGCAGCGCCGTCAGCGCCACCCATTGCGGGCGCCAGCGCCGGCGCTCGAGCCAGCGCCGCGCGGCCGGGTCGCGCGGCAGCAGGCGCTGCAGTGCGTGGCCGGCGCGCTCGACGACGAAGCGCTCGGCGGGCGCATCGGCAGCGGACTGCAGCGCGTGGCGCGTCGCCCACTGGCGGTCGGCGTCGGTCCACAGCGGGGTCTCGGCGCCGGCCTCGAAGGCCTGCACCAGCAGCACCTGGCGTGCCTCGGTCTCGGTCATGCGGCGCAATGTAATGCCCGCGGCCAGGCCGGCGAGCCGCGCTACGCGAGCGAGCGGCCGATGAGGATCTTCTGGACCTCGCTCGTGCCTTCGTAGATCTGGCACACGCGCACGTCGCGGTAGATGCGCTCGACCGGGAAGTCGCTGACATAGCCGTAGCCGCCGAAGACCTGGATCGCGTCGGAGCAGGCGCGTTCGGCCATCTCGCTGGCGAAGAGCTTGGCCATCGCGGCTTCCTTCAGGCAGGGCCGGCCGGCGTCCTTCAGGCTCGCCGCGTGCCAGATCAGCTGGCGCGCGGCCTCGATCTGCGTCGCCACCTCGGCGAGCTTGAACTGCACCGCCTGGTGCTCGAAGATCGGACGGCCGAAGCTCTCGCGCTGCTTGCTGTAGGCGAGCGCCGCGTCGAAGGCCGCGCGTGCCATGCCGACCGACTGCGACGCGATGCCGATGCGCCCGCCCTCCAGCCCGGACAGCGCGATCTTCAGCCCCTGGCCTTCGTCGCCGAGCCGGTTCGCGGCCGGGACGCGGCAGTTCTCGAAGCGGATCTGCGCCGTGTCACTCGCGTGCTGGCCCATCTTGTCCTCGAGCCGCGCGACCTCGTAGCCGGGCGTGGCGGTCGGCACGACGAAGGCGCTGATGCCCTTCTTGCCCGCGGCCTTGTCGGTGACCGCCATCACGATCGCGAGGTCGCCGTTCTTGCCGCTGGTGATGAACTGCTTGACGCCGTTCAGCACGTAGTCGTCGCCTTCGCGGACCGCCGTGGTCTTCAGCCCGCCGGCCTCGGAGCCGACATGCGGCTCGGTCAGGCAGAAGGCACCGAGCATCTCGCCGCGCGCGAGCGGCTTGAGGAAGCGTTCCTTCTGCTCGGCGTTGCCGAAGGCCATCAGGATCGAGCAGACCGGGCAGTTGTTGACGCTGACGACGGTGCTCGTCGCGCCGTCGCCGGCGGCGATCTCCTCGAGGATCAGCGCCAGCGCGAGGTAGTCGAGGCCGGCGCCGTCCCATTCGGCGGGCACCGCGACGCCGTAGCAGCCGAGCGCGGCCAGGCCGGCGAGTTCGGCCTTCGGGAAATGCCGCGTCCTGTCCCACTCGGCGGCCTTCGGCGCGATGCGGTCCTGCACGTAGGCGCGCACGGCGTCCTGCACGGCGCGGTGGTCTTCTGAGAGCAGCATCGGTTTATCCAGCCAGGGGCCGGGCGCGCACCAGGCGCAGCGCCAGCCCGATGAAGAGCAGCCCGCCGGCGGCATTGAGCCCGCGCCGCAGCCGCGGCGACGATCCCAGTCGCGTCAGCCGTGCCGCCACGGCCACCAGCAAGAGCAGGAACAGCAGGCTCTGCGCGACGAACCAGGCGCCCAGCAGCAGGAACGAGGCGGTCCGGTTCGGCGACGCCGCCGGCACGAACTGCGGCAGGAAGGCCAGGAAGAAGAGCGCGACCTTGGGGTTGAGCACGTTGGTGAGCAGCCCGGCCCGGAAGTCATTCCAGCGCGAGGGCGCAGGCTCCGTCGCCGCGGCGACGGCCGCCGCACCCGGCCGCGCCGCCCGGCGCAGCATGCCGACCCCGAGCCAGAACAGGTAGGCCGCACCCGCCCACTGCACGACCGTGAACGCCGCCGGCACCAGCGCCAGCAACGCCGCCAGCCCGAACGCCGCCGCGAACGCGTGCACGACGCAGCCGGCGTTGATGCCCAGCGCTGCTGCGGCGCCGGCGCGCGGCCCGCGCTGCAGCGTGCGGCTCAGCGTGAGCAGGAAGTCGACGCCGGGTGTCGCATTGAGCACCGCCACCGCACCGGCGAAGAGCAGCAGCCCGGACGCGCCGGGCAGCAGCGGCGTCATCGGCGGCTCACAGCATCTCGACGGCCATCGCGGTGGCCTCGCCGCCGCCGATGCACAGCGCCGCGACGCCGCGCGTTTTCCCGGCCCGGCGCAGCGCGCCCAGCAGCGTGACGACGATGCGCGCGCCCGAGGCACCGATCGGGTGCCCCAGCGCACAGGCGCCGCCGTTGACGTTGACGATCTCGTGCGCGAGCTTGAACTCGGTCATCGCCGCCATCGTGACCGCGGCGAAGGCCTCGTTGACCTCCCACAGGTCGACCTGGCCCGGCTGCCAGCCGGCCTTCTTCAGCACCTTCTGGATCGCACCCACCGGCGCAGTGGTGAACCACTCCGGCGCCTGCGCATGCACCGCATGGCCGACGATGCGAGCGAGCGGCTTGAGCCCCATCGCCGTGGCCGTGCTCTCGCGCACCAGCACGAGCGCGGCGGCGCCGTCGGAGATGCTCGAAGCGTTGGCGGCGGTGATCGTGCCGTCCTTCTTGAACGCGGGCTTGAGGGCCGGGATCTTGTCGAGCTTGGCCTTGAAGGGCTGCTCGTCGAACTTGATCACGCTGTCGCCGCCCTTGCCGCTGATCGTGACCGGCGCGATCTCCCAGTCGAAGCTGCCGTCCTCGTTGGCCTTCTTGCTGCGCTGCGTCGACGCGATCGCGAACTGGTCCTGCGCCTCGCGGCTGAACTGGTACTTCGCGACGCATTGTTCGGCGAACACGCCCATCGCCTTGCCGCGGTCGTAGGCGTCCTCGAGACCGTCGAGCGCCATGTGGTCGTACATCGGCGTCTGCCCGTAGCGCACGCCCTTGCGCGCGAACATCAGGTGCGGCGCGTTCGTCATGCTCTCCATGCCGCCGGCGACGATGGCGTTCGCACTGCCCGCGGCGAGCATGTCGTGCGCGAACATCATCGCGCGCATGCCGCTGCCGCACATCTTGGTCAGCGTGACGGCGCCGGTGCTGTCGGGCAGCCCGGCGCGGCGCATCGCCTGGCGCGCCGGCGCCTGGCCCTGGCCGGCCATCAGGCAGTTGCCGAGCAGCACCTCGTCGATCGCGTCGCCGGGGATGCCGGCGCGCTCGACCGCGGCCTTGACCGCGACCGCGCCCAGCTCCCAGGCCTGCAGCGACGAGAAATCGCCGAGCAGCCCGGCTATGGGCGTGCGCGCGGCGGAAACGATGACGATGGATTCAGCCATGGGAAACCTCCTTCGGGGCGTTGGGCCGGTTGGGATGCCGCTGCAGCGCGAAGCGCTTGGACGGCTCGTACGGGAACACATCGTGCACGTGACCGGCCTTGATGCGTTCCTTGTGACTTTGCCAGAACGACGCCTCGAGCAGGTCGGCATGGTGGGCCAAGAAGACCTCGCGCACCTGGGGGTTGCCGAGCAGGAAGGGGCCGAAGGTCTCGGGGAAGACGTCCTTGGGTCCGACCGAGTACCAGACCTCGCCCGACATCTCGTCCTCCTCGTTGCGCGGCTCGGGCACGCGGCGGAAGTTGCAGTCGGTGAGGTACTCGATCTCGTCGTAATCGTAGAAGACGACCTTGCCGTGGCGCGTGACGCCGAAATTCTTCCACAGCATGTCGCCGGGGAAGATGTTCGCGGCGACCAGGTCCTTGATCGCGTTGCCGTACTCGACCACCGCCTGCGCGACCTGCTCGGGCGTCGCTTCCCGCAGGTAGATGTTGAGCGGGATCATGCGCCGCTCGATGTAGAGGTGGCGGATCACGAGCATCTCGCCGTCCTCCTCGAGCAGGCTGGGGCAGAAATGCTTGATCTCGGCGACGAGCTCGTCCTCGAAGCGCTGGCGCGGGAACGCGACGTTGCTGTACTCGAGCGTGTCGGCCATGCGGCCGACGCGATCGTGCTGCTTCACCAGCAGGTACTTGGACTTGATCTGCTCGCGCGTCGTGTCCTTGGGCGGCGGGTAGAAGTCCTTGATCACCTTGAACACGTAGGGGAACGACGGCAGGTCGAAGACCAGCATCACCATGCCCTTGATGCCCGGCGCGATGCGGAACCTGTCGCTGCTGTGGCGCAGGTGGGCGAGGAAGTCGCGGTAGAAGAGGTTCTTGCCGTGCTTTTGCAGCCCGATCGAGTTGTAGAGCTCGGAGCGCGCCTT
This sequence comes from Rubrivivax sp. SCN 70-15, assembly GCA_001725505.1. Lineage (GTDB taxonomy): Bacteria > Pseudomonadota > Gammaproteobacteria > Burkholderiales > Burkholderiaceae_C > Rubrivivax. Next base: position 4,406 of record MEGM01000151.1, read on the forward strand.
GCGCGGCATCAGCGAGCGCAGGAACTGGACGTAGGCGCTCGGAATCTCCATGTCGACCATGAAGTAGGCGCGGGCGTAGCTGAAGATCATCAGCAGCTCGTCCTCGCCGAACAGCGCCGCGTCGACGACGAGCCGGCCGTCGTCGCCGTGCAGGATCGGCAGCGCGAACGGCGTCTCGACGAAGCCGTTGATGATCTTGCCGACCAGGTAGGCGCCCTTGTTGCGGTAGAACAGGCTCGCCAGCACCTGGATCTGGAAGTTCGCACGCGGCCGGAAACCGCCCAGCTCGGCGAGCATTGCCTGCACGACCTGCGCGACGTCGCGGTCCAGGTCCTCGAACTCGCGCTCGAGCTGGAAGTTGTCGACGATGCGCCGCCAGGTCTCGTGCAGCGTGTCCTTGCTCGGATAGTAGGCGCGGTAGGTCGGCTTGCTCGCCGGTTCGTCGTTCTCGATGTACTCGGTGCTGACCGCCGGGCGCACGAAGATGAAGTCGTTCCTGAAGTAGCTGCGGTGCAGCAGCTTGGACGTCACCGAGTTGAAGAAGGTCTCGGCGAGCTCGGGCTGGTGGTGGTTGGTGAGCAGCCCGATGTAGTGCAGCTTGGCCTGCTGCCAGGTGTCCATCGACAGCGTCTCGACCGCGAATTCGGCGCGCAGCCGCTCGACCGCCTCGTCGACGCGCTTGTCGTAGAACTCGATGCGCAGCGCCTGCGCGAGCTGCTGGCCGTGCCAGTCGGCCTGCTCGAAGCGCTGCTTCGCGGCGGCGCTGGTCTCGCGGAACAGCCGGTAATGGCGGTCGAAGCCGTCGCGCATCGCCTGCGCGATCTCGAAGGCCCGGCTGTCGCTGAGGTGCGTCGGGAACATCAGCCCGTCGTCGCGTGACGCGCGTACAGCGCGGCCAGCGCCTGCTCGTAGGCCGCGCGCGCGCCGGCGGCGTCGGCAGCCGTCATCTTCAGGTCTTCGAGCAGGCCGTTGTGCAGCCCGTAGACCCAGCCGTGGATGACGACCGACTGGTCGCGCGCCCAGGCGTCCTGCACGACCGTGGTCTCGCAGACGTTGAGTGCCTGCTCGAGCACGTTCAGCTCGCACAGCGCCTTCAGCCGCGCGTCGTCGTCGGCCAGACCGTCGAGCCAGGGGCGGTGCTTGTTGCGCACGTCCTGGACGTGGCGGATCCAGTTGTCGGCCAGGCCGATGCGCAGCTCCTTCAGCGCCGCGATCACGCCGCCGCAGCCGTAGTGGCCGACGACCATGATGTGGCGCACCTTCAGCATGTCGATCGCGAACTGCATCACCGACAGCGCATTGAGGTCGCTGTGGACGACGACGTTGGCCACGTTGCGGTGCACGAAGACGTCACCCGGCAGCAGGCCGAGGATCTCGTTCGCCGGCACGCGGCTGTCGGCGCAGCCGATCCACAGGTACTGCGGCGTCTGCTGCGCGAGCAGCCGCGTGAAGAAACCGGCGTCGCGCGCCTCGGTGGCCGCGGCCCAGAGGCGGTTGCTCTCGAAGAGTTCGGACAGGTCGGCGCTCATGCTCGGCATTGTGCAATGCAACAATCGTCGCCCTTGCGCGCAGGCCTCACACCGTCTGGGCGAACAGCTCGCGGCCGATCAGCATGCGGCGGATCTCCGACGTCCCCGCCCCGATCTCGTACAGCTTCGCGTCGCGCCAGAGGCGGCCGAGCGGGTAGTCGCTGATGTAGCCGTTGCCGCCGAAGACCTGGATGCCTTCGCCGGCCATCCAGGTCGCCTTCTCGGCACACCAGAGGATCACGCTCGCGCAGTCCTTGCGCACCTGGCGCACGTGCTCGCTGCCGAGCGCGTCGAGGTTCTTGCCCACCGTGTAGCAGTACGCGCGCGCGGCCTGCAGCACCGTGTACATGTCGGCGACCTTGCCCTGGATGAGCTGGAACTCGCCGATGCTCTGGCCGAACTGCTTGCGGTCGTGGATGTAGGGCAGCACGTTGTCCAGCACCGCCTGCATGATGCCGATCGGCCCGGCGGCGAGCACCGCGCGCTCGTAGTCCAGCCCGCTCATCAGCACCTTCGCACCGCCGTTGACCGCGCCGAGCACGTTCGCCGCCGGCACCTCGACGTTCTCGAACACCATCTCGCCGGTGTGGCTGCCGCGCATGCCCAGCTTGTCGAGCTTCTGCGCCGTCGAAAAGCCCGGCATGCCCTTCTCGACGATGAAGGCGGTGACGCCGCGCGCGCCCAGCTCGGGCTCGGTCTTCGCGTAGACCACCATCACGTCGGCGTCGGGGCCGTTCGTGATCCACATCTTGCTGCCGTTGAGCACGTAGACGCCGCCGCGCGCCTCGGCGCGCAGCTTCATCGAGATCACGTCGGAGCCCGCTGCGGGCTCGCTCATCGCGAGCGCGCCGACATGCTCGCCGCTGATCAGCCTGGGCAGGTACTTCGCCTTCTGCGCTTCGCTGCCGTTGCGCCTGAGCTGGTTCACGCACAGGTTGCTGTGCGCGCCGTAGCTCAGCCCGACGCTGGCGCTGGCGCGGCTGATCTCCTCCATCGCCACCATGTGCGCGAGGTAGCCCATGTCGGCGCCGCCATAGGCCTCGGGCACGGTGATGCCGAGCACGCCGAGTTCGCCCATCTTGCGCCACAGGTCCATCGGGAACTGGTCGCTGCGGTCGATCTCGGCCGCGCGCGGTGCGATCTCGGCCTCGGCAAAGGCGCGCACAGCGTCGCGCAGCGCGTCGATGTCTTCGCCGAGCACGAAGTTCAGGCCGGGCAGGCTCATGGCGGGCGCTCCTCTGTTGGTTGACGTTTACGTAAACGTCAATGCTAGCCGATCTCGACGCCACGCCCGCGCCGCGCGCGCGGCGCCGCCAGCAGCGTGCGGCAGCGCGCCTCGTGCTGCGCGATCTCGGCCAGCGTGATCTCGATGTCTTCGCGCTGCTGCTCGAGCTGGCGCCGGTGCTCGCCGAGCACGCCGAGGAAGGCCTGCAGCTGCTGCGTCGTGTCCGACGGCGAGTCGTACATGTCGACGAGCTGCTTGATCTCCTGCAGGCTCAGACCGAGCCGCTTGCCGCGCAGCGTGAGCTTGAGCCGCGTGCGGTCGCGCTGCGTGTAGACGCGGTTGCGGCCGGCGCGCGACGGCGTCAGCAGCCCGACGTCCTCGTAGAAGCGGATCGCGCGCGGCGTGATGTCGAACTCCTGCGCCAGTTCGGTGATCGTGTAGGCGGGCGCGGGGCGCGTTGCGTCGGGCATGGTTAGACTGACGTTGACGTAAACGTAAATGTAGCTGCGCAGGAACCCGCATGGCCAACCCTCAGGAAAGCGCCCTTCACTACCGCTTCGGCGACACGCTGCCGCCGAGCGGCACGACGATCGAGGTCGCTCCCGGCGTGCGCTGGCTGCGCATGGGGCTGCCGTTCGCGCTCGACCACATCAATCTCTGGCTGCTGCGCAACGTCGACGCCGACGGCCGCCCCGGCTGGGCGATCGTCGACTGCGGCATCGCCAACGACGCGACGCGCGCCGCGTGGGAACGGATCTTCGAGCACGAACTGGAGGGCCTGCCGGTGCTGCGCGTGATCGTCACCCACATGCACCCGGACCACATCGGCCTGGCGCACTGGCTCACCGAGCGCTGGAGCCGCGCCGCCCCGGATCCGGGGTCCGTGGTCCACGGCGAGCCTCCGCGGGGGGCGGCCGGCGAGGCGAGCCCGGGGGCCCGTGACTGCCGCCTGTGGATCAGCGCCACCGACTGGAACGCGGCGCGCCTGGCGAGCCAGTCGACCACCGGCTTCGGCGGCGACGACGCGGCGCGCTTCTTCGCCCGCCACGGCCTGACCGACCCCGATGCGCTGGCCCAGGTGCGCGCGCGCCGCGGCTACTACCCGAGCATGGTGCCGGACGTGCCGCGGCGCTTCCGGCGCCTGATGGACGGCATGGTCCTGCGCATCGGAGCGCACGAGTGGCGCTGCATCGCCGGCTACGGCCACGCGCCCGAGCACATCGCGCTGCACTGCGTGGCGCTGAACCTGCTGATCTCGGGCGACATGGTGCTGCCGCGCATCAGCACCAACGTCAGCGTGATCGACATCGAGCCCGAGGCCGACCCGCTGCCGCTGTACCTGGCGTCGATCGAGAGGCTGCGCGCGCTGCCGGCCGACACGCTGGTGCTGCCCAGCCACGGCAAGCCCTTCACCGGGCTGCACGAGCGCATCGCGCAGCTGCGCGCCCACCACGACGAGCGCTACGCCGACGTGCTCGCCGCCTGCGCCGAGGCGCCGAAGAGCGCCGCCGATCTTCTGGACGTGCTGTTCCGGCGCAAGCTCGACCTGCACCAGACGACCTTCGCGATGGGCGAGTCGATTGCCCACCTGCACGCGCTGCAGTCCGAGGGCCGGCTGCGCGCGCTGGAGGGTGCCGACGGCGTGCTGCGCTTCGAGCCCGCCGCCGCGGCGCGCTGACGCCGGCTCGTGCCGAACGGCCGCTTGCACCGCCCCCTCGCGGAGGGGGTGGGGGGAGCCGTGCGATACGGCCGCTGGCACGGAGCGGCCAG
>MEGM01000152.1 GCA_001725505.1 Rubrivivax sp. SCN 70-15
ACTTCGACCTCGCCGCGAACAACGGCGGCTGGCAATGGGCGGCGTCGACCGGCTGCGACGCGCAACCCTGGTTCCGCATCTTCAACCCGGTCAGCCAGAGCGAGAAGTTCGACCCCGACGGCCGCTTCATCCGGCGCTACCTGCCGCAGCTCGCGGCGCTGCCGGACAAGCTGATCCACGCCCCCTGGCTGGCGCGGCCGGTGGACCTGGCGGCGGCGAACCTCGAACTCGGGCGCGACTACCCCTGGCCGGTGGTGCGCCACGACGAGGCGCGCGCCCGGACGCTGGCGCGCTTCGCGGTCGTCAAGACCGCAGCCTGAGGCCGGTTCAGGTCGGGATGTCCGCGCCCGCGTAGCGCGCCACCAGCGCGAGCAGCTCGTCCTCGGCATAGGGCTTGCCGAGGAAATGGTCGACGCCGAGCTCGGCCGCGTAGTCGCGGTGCTTCTGCGCGATGCGCGAGCTGATCATGATCACCGGCAGCCCGGCGAGCTGGCTGTCGGCGCGCACGTTGCGCAGCAGGTCGAAGCCGTCCATGCGCGGCATCTCGATGTCCGACAGCATCACCGCCGGCCGCTCGTCGGCGAGGCGCTCGATCGCCTCGAGCCCGTCCTTCGCGGTCACGACGCGGTAGCCCTCGCGCACCAGCAGCCGCTGCGTGACACGGCGCACGGTGAGCGAGTCGTCGACCACCAGCACCAGCGGCGCGAGCGGCGCCTGCACCACCGCGGCGGCCACCGGCTGCGGCGTCGCCGGCTCGGCATGGCGCAGCCGCGCGCGCGCCGCCGGCCCGTACAGCGTCGCGAGCGCGACCGGGTTGTAGATCAGCGCCACGGCGCCCGAAGGCAGCAGCGTCACGCCGGCCAGGCCGGGCAGGCGCGCGAGCTGCGGGCCGACGTTCTTGACCACCACTTCCTGGTTGCCGACGACCTCGTCGACATGCAGCGCGACGCGCTGCGCGGCGCTGCGGATCACGACCACCGTCTGCGAGCGCCCGGCCGACGAGCCGCGCGCGTCGCCCTGCAGCAGCGCGCCGAGCCAGTGGAACGGCAGAGACTGCTCGCCCAAGGCGTAGCTGCCGCTGGCGTAGGCCTGCTCGATCTCGTCGCCGCGCGCGCGGCGCACGACCTCGACCAGCGTCGACGGCACCGCCACGTTCAGCTCGCCACAGCGCAGCATCACGATCTGCGTCACTGCCGTCGTCAGCGGCAGCAGGAGCCGGAACGCGGTGCCCTGCCCCGGCGTGCTCGTGGTCTGGATGCGGCCGCCCATCGCGTCGACCTCGGCGCGCACGACGTCGAGCCCGACACCGCGGCCGGCGAGCTCGGTGACGCTGTGCGCGGTGCTGAAGCCGGGCGCGTAGATCAGCTCGCCGAGCTCGGCCTCGGTCGGCTCGGCGTCGGCACCGATCAGCCCGCGCTCGACCGCCCGCGCGCGGATGCGCGCCAGGTCGAGCCCGGCGCCGTCATCGCGCACCTCGACGCCGACCTCGTTGCCTTCCTGCGTGATCGTCAGCGTGATGCTGCCGGCCGCGTCCTTGCCCGCCGCGGCACGCTCGGCCGGCGTCTCGATGCCGTGCGCGACGCTGTTGCGCAGCAGGTGCTCGAACGGCCCGGCCATGCGCTCGAGCACGCCGCGGTCGATCTCGATGCCGCCACCGATGATCTCGAGCCGCACCTGGCGCCCGGCATCCTTCGCCGCCTGGCGCACGGTACGGTGCAGCCGGTCGGCCATGCTCTCGAACTCGACCATGCGCGTGCGCAGCAGGTCGTCCTGCAGCTCGCGCGTGAGCCGCGCCTGCGCCGCGAGCTCGTCCTCGGCCGACTGCAGCGTGCGCTGCAGGCTGCGCTGCAGGGTGGCGACGTCGTTCACCGACTCGGCGAGGAAGCGCGTCAGCTCCTGGAAGCGCGTGAAGCGGTCCATCTCGAGCGGGTCGAACGCGGTCGCGGCGGCCTTCGCAGCCTCCATGCGCGAGCCGATCTGGGTCTCGGCCTGGAGCTCGATGTCGCGCAGCTGGCGGCGCATGCGGTCCAGGCTGTCGGTGAGCTCGTTCAGCGAGCCCTGCAGCTGGTGCACGTCGGCGTCGATGCGCGCGCGCGCGATGCTGACCTCGCCGGCCTGGTTGACCATCCGGTCGAGCAGGCTGCCGCGCACGCGCACCACCGCGTTGCCGGCCGTCGGCGCGCGCTCGGCCGGCGGCACGGTCGTGCCGGCACCGGCGCCGAAGCGCTGCCAGTCGATCGCGACCGTCGCAGTCGCCGGCGCGGCGGCGGCTGCAGTCGGCTCGGCCGGCGGCGCGGGCTCGACCGGCGCCGGCACCTCGACCACCGGTTCGGGCACGACGACGGGGGCGACGATCGCGGGCGGCACCGCGGCCGCGGGCCGGGGCTTGCGCAGTGCGTCGAAGGCCGAGGCCATCGCGTCGGCGCGCGCGAGCAGCGGGTCGATGTCGGCGGTGGCGACCTCGTCGCGCAGGCTCAGCGCCTCGATCGCGGTCTCGAGCCGGTGCGCCATCTCGCCCAGGCGCATCGCGCCGGCCAGGCGCGCCCCGCCCTTGAAGGTGTGCAGCGTGCGCATGCAGGCCGCGGCCGCGCCGGTGTCGGCGGGCCGATCGGCCCAGTCGCGCAGGCGCGACTGCAGCTGCGGCAGCAGCTCGTCGGCCTCGTCCTCGAAGATCGGGAACAGCTCGGTGTCGATCGCGTCGGCGACGTCGATCGCCTCTTCCTCGACCGGGGCCGCCGGCGCCTCGAGCGGCACCTCGACCGCTTCGACGGCCGGCGCGGCCGGCGGCGGCAGGTCCTCGGGCCAGCGCTCGTGGTCGGCGAGGCGCTCGGTCAGCTCGGCCGGCACCTCGCGCAGGAAACCGGCTGCGAACTGGTGCAGCAGGTGGCGGATCTCTTCGGCCGCGTCGTTGAACAGCTCGGGCTCGCCGTCGCGGCCGCGGCCCACCGCCTGCGAGCGCATCAGCGCGTGCTCGAGCGAGCGCGCCAGCGCCGACAGGTCGGCGTAGCCCACGGTGGCCGAGCTGCCGGCGAGCGAATGCGCGAGCGCGACCGTGCTCTCGGCGATCGGATGGTGGTCGTGCTCGAGCCCCCACTCGGCCAGCTCGGTGCCGAGCCGGCGCGAGAGCTCGTCGGCCTCGTTCAGGAAGATGTTGAACAGCGGGATGCCGATGCGCAGCGGCCCGATGATCTTGACCTGCTCGTCGTCCGCGGCGAGCAGGCCTGCGTCGGCCGGCACCGGCTCGACCGGTGCGGTCCGCTCGGTCTCGGTCTCGGTCTCGGTCTCCTGCTCCGCGATCCGCGCCTGCACGTCGGCCATCGGCACGTCGGCGGCTGGGGCCTCGGGCACGACCTCTGGCAGGCCGAAGTCGAAGCCGGCGAGGTCGAGTTCGGGCAGCTCGGCCACCTCGGGCACCGGCGGCGGCTCGGGCATCGCCACGGCGACCGGCGCCTCGTCGGCCGGGCCGCCGAGGTCGAGCTCGAAGGACACCTCCGGCACGGACTCGGCCGCCGGCACGGTGTCGAGCGCGATCGGCACGGTGGGCTGGCCGAAGTCCAGATCGGCCGCGCTGGGCAGATCGGGAACGCGGTCGACGAGCTGGGCCGGCGAGGTCTCCAGTGCCTGCGCCGCTTCGGCCGGCCCGGCCGCGGCTGGCGCTTCGGCGGCCGCCAGGGGCTCCGGCCAGGGCGCGGTGACTTCGGGGAAGGCCAGCGCCGGCTCCTGCGCTGCGGGCGCCGCCGGCGCGACGGCCTGCGGCGCGGCCGCGTGCGGCCGCACGAGGACAACGCGCACGCCGTCCAGACGCAAGGCATCCGCCGCGCGCACGACCGCCGGCGCCGCATGGCCCTCGCTGCGGCCGGCAGCGATCGCCTCGACCCAGCCGGCCAGGTAGTCGAGCGCCTCGCCGGTGAACGCTTGCAGCGCGTGGTCCATGCGCGACGACTGGGCCAGACGCGCATTGAAGAGCTGTTCGCCGGCCCAGGCGGCCTCGCCGAACTCCTTCAGCCCGACCATGCGCGAGCTGCCCTTGAGGGTGTGGAAGGCGCGCCGCACGGCCGTCATCTCGGCCAGGTCCTCGGGCTGTTCGATCAGCCGCGCGAGCGACGCGCGCGCCGCGTCGACGACCTCGCGCGCCTCCTCGATGAAGATCTCGCGCATCTCGGCGTCGTCTTCGAGCCCGCTGTCCGGGACCGGTGCGACCGGCGGCACGGCCGGCACGGCCGCCGCGACCGGGGCCGGCGGCGCGGCGGGCGCGGGCTCGAGCTCGAGCTCGGCGAAGACCGACGTGCGCTCGCTCTGCCCCATCACCGCGCTCAGGCGGCCGGTGGCGGCGTCGTAGCGGAACAGCGACTTGGCCAGCTGCGGCTGCACGCTGAGCATGTCGATCAGGAAGCTCAGCGCGCCCAGGTTGTCGGCCAGGCGGTCGAAGATCCCGGCCTGCACCGCATGCTGCACGTCGACCTCGGTCTGCGCGAGCGCGTCGACCTCGTCGCGCAGCTGCAGCACGGCGGCCGAGGCCTGGTCCAGGCCCAGCACCGAGAGCACGCCGCGCATCGCCGAGAGCTGGCCCGGCACCGGGATCAGCAGCTGGCGCTGTGCCGGGTCGCGGAAATAGGCGTCGATCTGCTTCTCGACCTCGGACAGCGACGCGCGCAGCTCCTGCACGACGCTGCCCATCGTCTGGCGATCGCTGACGCGGCGGTACAGCTCCTCCATCCAGGCCTCGAGCGGCTGCGCGTCGGCGCCGACGCGAACGTCGTTGATGCGGCTCGCGAGGCGCGCTGCACGCGCTCGCCGAGCCCAGGCAGGTCGAGCTCGCCGTCGTCGATCGACGCGTCGAGGTAGAGGATCGCGGTCGCGACCTCCATCGCCAGCGGCACCGGCGGTTCGCTGCCGCCGGAGACGGTCTGCGCCACCGCCGCCTGCAGCGCGGCGGCGAGCACCTCGCCGGACGGGAACAGGCGCTGCAGCGAGTCGCCGACGAGCGCGAACTGTTCGGCCAGGCCTTGCAGCCGGTGCAGCTCGCCGCCGGCCACCGCCGACCAGGCGTCCTTCGCACCGGCGACGCGCTTCTTTGCCTGCGCGATCCAGGCCGGGTCGAAGCGGCCCAGGCGCGGCGTCTCGTAGTCGGCCGCCGCGGCTTCGTCGCGGCCGCCGATCTGCCAGGCCTGGCGCACGGCGTCGAGTCGCGGCGCGGCGCTCGCGTCCGCCGGCGCACGGGCATGGGCGCAGAAGAAGAGCAGGTCCTGCGCCAGTCGCTCGGAGAGCTCGTCCTCGCCCTTCACCTGCTGGCGAAGCTGGGCGAGCAGGCGCGACGCGATGCGCTTGGTGTAGACGTCGCTCGCGAGCAGACCCCGGGCCTGGGCCTCGAAGAAGGCCGCCGCGAGCTGCCACAGCGTGGCCGCTCGCCGGCCGGCGCCGGACGCGCCTTCGAGCCCGGCGCCGAGCGCGGCGCACAGGTCGCTCATCTGCGCGATCAGGGCCGGATCGGGCTGGCGCATCAGCGCCAGCGCCAGCGCCTCCATCGCGGTGCGCGATGCGTCGCCAGGCCCAGTCGTGCAGCCAGAGGTCGGCCGGATGGACGCGCTCGGCACCGGCCAGCGTCTGTGCGGCACGGTATTGCGGGAACAGCGCGACCGGCGAGACCGGCTTGCCGGCGAGCAGGCGCGCGAGGTAGTCGAGGAGCGCGAACGACGCGCGCTCGATCGTCTCGACCGCGTCCGCATCGAGCAGCTTGGGCCGCGCCGCGAGGCGCTGCACCGCCGATTCGCTCGCGCGCAGCAGCCGTGCCGGCGCGGGCAGGCCGACGAGCTCGAGCGCGCCGACGCCCTGGTGCAGCTGGACGCGCGCGCCGCGCAGCACCGCCGGGTCGACCGCATCGACGTCCGAGCCCCCCAGCGCCTCGGCCTCCTTCAGGTGGCGGCGCAAGGCCTTGTGCGCGTTCTCGAGCGAACGGCGCAGCTCGCCGTGGACCCAGGCCAGCGCGCTGAGGTCGTCGCCGGCGCCGCTGCCGGGCTGGACGTTCATGGGTGCGTTCATGCTCGCTTCCGTGGCGGCGCGGTCAAGCGACCTTGAAGCGCGCTACCGAGGCCTTCAGTTCCTCGGCCGTGCGCGACAGCTCGCGCACCATCTGCGCGGTCGAACGCGTGCCGTCGCCGGTCTGCTCGGTGACGGCGAAGATGTGCTGGATGTTCGCGGCGACGACGTTGGCCGAATCGGCCTCGCGCAGCGCCTGCGACGAGATCTGCGCGATCAGCTCGGAGAGCTCGCGCGTGACGCGGTCGATGTCGCCGAGCGCCGAGCCGGCGGCGTCGGACAGGCGCGCGCCCTCGACCACGCCCTGCGTGCTGCGCTCCATCGCGGCGACCGCGTCCTGGGTGTCGGTCTGGATCGTGCGCACGATCGCCGCGATCTGCCGCGTCGCGTCGCCCGAGCGCTCGGCCAGGCGCTGCACTTCCTCGGCGACGACGCTGAAGCCGCGCCCGGCCTCGCCGGCGCTCGCGGCCTGGATCGCGGCGTTCAGCGCGAGCACGTTGGTCTGTTCGGTAATGTCGCTGATCAGCTCGGTGATCTCGCCGATCTCCTGCGAGCTCTCGCCCAGGCGCTTGATGCGCTTGGAGGTCTCCTGGATCTGGTCGCGGATCGCGTTCATGCCGCCGATCGTGTTCTGCACCGCGGTCAGCCCCGTCTCGGCGGCCTGCAGCGACTGGCGCGCGACCTGCGCCGTCTGCTGCGACTGCGCCGCGACCTCGTTGATCCGGCCCGCCATCTGCAGCACCGATTCGCCGGTCTCGCGGATCTCGCGCAGCTGCTCGGTCGACGCGGCGAGCAGCTCGGTCGAGGTCTGCTCGACCTGCTGCGTCGTGTCGGTCACGCGCGCCACCGTGCTCTGCACCTGCGAGACGAGCGAGCGCAGCTCCTCGACCGTGTAGTTCACCGAATCGGCGATCGCGCCGGTGATGTCCTCGGTCACCGTCGCCTGCTGCGTCAGGTCGCCCTCGGCGACCGTCTGCAGCTCGTTCATCAGGCGCAGGATCGCGGCCTGGTTCGCGTCGTTCACGCGCTTGGCTTCCTGCTCCTGGCGCTCGGCCTCGAGGCGCTGGCGGTCGGAGACGCGCGCGCGCGCCGTCTGGTCGACCACGAACAGGCGCAGCAGCCCGAAGCCGCCGGCGGCCAGCAGCGCGAGCGAGAGCACGCCGAGCAGCAGCGTGCCGGGCCCGCCGGCACCGGCGCCGGCCAGTCCGGTCTGGAGCTGGTCTAGGCCGCGGCGCAGCGGTTCGCTGTCGCCCACGATCACGGTCTGCGCCTCGCGCGCCGCGACCAGGCCCTGCAGGTTGCCGAGGATCGTGCCGGCCTGGGTGCGCGTCTGCTCGTACTGCGTCAGCAGCTTCTGCAGCCGCTCGCGCGTCTGCGCGTCCTTGGTGCCGGGCAGGCGCAGCTCGGGGTTGCCGTCGAGCAGCCCTTGCGCGATCTCGCGGAACGAGTTCAGGTCCTTGCCGAGCAGGAACACCGCCTCGGCGTTGACGCCCTCCATCGTCAGGAACTCGTTCGCGCTCTTGCCGATGCGCTGCGTCAGCATCACCAGCTGGCCCACCGCCGACAGCTCGGCCGGCGAGGCGCCGCTCTGCAGCTTCAGCGACGACACCGTCTCGGCCGTCTCGAGCAGGTCGCTCGACTGGGTGTTGATCTTGCGCAGCGCCTGGCCGACCTCGGTCAGCGTCTTGCGCTGGCCGAGAACGACGCCCGCGCTCTTCTCGGCGCGGTCGACCAGCGGCAGCAGCTTGTCGATCTCGCCCTGCATCGACGCCGGCGCCTGCGGCACGTCGCCCGAGCCGTCCTTCAGACCGCGCAGGTTGCGCACCAGCTCGGCAGCGCTGTCCTTCAGCTCCGGGAACGCCGCCTGGTTGCCGAGCAGCGCCTGCGAGACCGATTTCGCGAGCCGCTGCGACTGCGTCTGCGCCTGCCCCGCGGCGCCGACCTCGGCCGCGCTGCGCGACCCGGCGACGACGGCGACGATGCCGGCGATCACGAGCCCGGCCAGGCCGACGCCGAACAGGCTCAGCAGCAGCCGCTGCTGGCGCGCGACCGGCCAGGCGCCGATCAGCGGCAGCCCGCTGCCCGCGGCGGCCTCGGCGGCGTCGGACGGCATGCGCGTCTCGCTGAAGTCGGCGGCCAGCTCCGACGGCGCGGCCTCGGAAATGATCGACGAATCGGCACCGCCGCGCGCGGCCGCGTCCGGCGGCGGGGCGAGCGTGCCGGGGCCGAGGCGGATCGTCGCCTCCATCGGGTTCTCCGGCAGCGCCAGCTCGTCGAAACGGGCCGCCGGCGACATCGCGGCCTCGGGCTGCTTCGCGCGGGCCGTGCCCGCAATCCTGTCCAGCAAGCTCATGGGATGGCCTCTCACACTCTTAGGCCGCGATGGCCAGAAACCGTTCGTGCTGCGCCAGCGCGGCGAGATCGATCTCCTGCCAGACGCGGCCGTCGGCGTCGCGCCACGCGGGCCCGGCAAACGGCGGGCGCGCGCCCTCGGCAGGGGGCTCGGCGCTCAGCTGCTCGGCGCTGCGCAGCCCGGCCAGCTTCTCGACGAGCAGCGCGCTGTGGCTGCCCAGCGCCGGGTTGAGCGCGAGCAGGCGCGCCGACTCGCGCACCGACTCGGGTGCGGCCAGCGTCGGGCGCAGGCCGAGGAAGGCCGCGAGATCGACGACGCCGTGCAGCCCGCCGCGCAGATTCGCCACGCCGGCGAACCAGGGCTGGGTGTGCGGCACCGGCAGCACGCGGCCGAACGGAAAGATCTCGCCCGCGCTCGGCAGTGCGACGAGCAGCCCCTGGCCGGCGCTCTCGACGGCGAGCCAGGACGCACTGCGCGACTCGGTGCGCGCCGCCTGCAGCCGCTGCGCCAGCCGGCTTTGCAGTTCGCGCAGGGCTTCGCGGTTGGCCATGAAGGATCAGTCGAAGGCCTTGATCTTGGCGATCAGCTCTTCGGTGTTGACGGGCTTGACGATGTAGTCGCGCGCGCCCTGGCGCATGCCCCAGACCTTGTCGGTCTCCTGGTTCTTGCTCGTGCACATGATCACCGGCACGCCGGCATAGCGCGGGTCGCGCGTGATGCTTCGCGTGAGCTGGAAGCCGTTCTGGCCCGGCATCACGACGTCCATCAGGATCAGGTCGGGCTTGTCCTCGGCGAGGCGGCGCATCGCCTCCTCGCCGTTCTCGGCGGTGCGCACGGCATAGCCGTGTTTGCCGAGCACGTCCGACAGGTGGTGCAGTTCGGTCTTCGAGTCGTCGACTACCAGAATCTTCTGGATGGCCATCGGGTTCGTCCTGGTCGGTTCGGGCCGCGGCGGCGCGCGCCAGACCGGGCGGTCAGCTCGCCACGCGGCGGAAGGATTCCACCGCGCGCAGCAACTGGTCTTTGGTGAAGGGCTTGGTCAGGTATTCCTCGGAGCCCACCATGCGCCCGCGCGCCTTGTCGAACAGCCCGTCCTTGGACGACAGCATGATCACCGGCACGTGCGCGAAGCGCGGGTTGCGCTTGATGATCGCGCAGGTCTGGTAGCCATCGAGCCGCGGCATCAGGATGTCGCAGAAGATCAGTTCGGGGTCATGGTCGTTGACCTTCGCCAGCGCGTCGAAGCCGTCCTCGGCGAGCAGCACCTCGTGGCCGCCCTGGCGCAGAAAGATCTCGGCGCTGCGCCGGATCGTGTTGCTGTCGTCGATGACCAGCACCTTGGCTCCGGGCTGCCCGGATTCCGGCACTTCACTGTCCACGCAGATTCCTCCTCAACGACGCGACGGCGCGCCCCGCTGCCTCAGATTTCGACCATTTCGAAATCTTCTTTACGGGCACCGCATTCAGGACAGGTCCAATTCATCGAAACATCGGCCCAGGCGGTGCCGGGCGGGATGCCGTGATCGGGATCGCCGACGGCCTCGTCGTAGATCCAGCCGCAGATCAGGCACATCCAGGTTCGGGGTTGACTCACGTTGGCACGGTCGCTCACTACAATGGTCGGCGATTGTAGCCACCCACATCCTCGGAAAAACGTGGATTTGTGAGGACATACACACCATTCCTCAGATGTCGCTAGAGGTTCGGCGCGAGCCCCTTGCCGGGCCGATTTCGCCGGCAGCGCAAAGGGCGAACCCATGAATCCCGAACCCCAACCGGCCACCGAGCCGCAAGATCCGGCGCAGGAGCCGGCCGCGCCGGCCTGCGTGATGAGCTTCAACGCCAGTGACCCCAGCGGCGCCGGCGGCCTGGCCGGCGACATCGCGACGATCTCGGCGATGGGCGCGCACGCGTTGCCGATCGTTACATCGATCGTGATGCGCGACACCGCCGACATCTTCGACCACCACGACATCGACGACGAGATCGTCGTCGAGCAGGCGCGCACGATCCTCGAGGACGTCACGATTTCCGGCTGGAAGGTCGGCTTCCTCGGCAACGCCGAGAACATCAGCGCCGTCGCCGAGGTGCTGTCCGACTACGCCGACATCCCGCTCGTGGCCTACATGCCGGGGCTGTCGTGGCTCGAGGAAGACCAGCAGCAGCCCTATCTGGACGCGTTCCGCGAGCTGATCCTGCCCGCCACCGAGGTGCTGGTGGGCAGCCACAAGACGCTGCAGGACTTCCTGCTCCCCGACTGGGACAGCGAGCGCCCGCCTTCGGCGCGCGAGCTCGCGGTGGCCGCGGGCGAGCACGGCACGCGCTACGTGCTCGTCACCGGCGTGATGCTGGCGAGCAAGGGCACCGAGCAGTACATCGACAACGTGCTCGCGTCGCCGCAGGGCGCGCTGACGGGCGAGAAGTTCGAGCGCTTCGACGCCGGCTTCGTCGGCGCCGGCGACACGCTGGCCGCGGCGCTGGCCGCGCTGCTGGCCGCCGGCAGCGAACTGCAGGCCGCCGTCGGCGAGGCACTGTCCTTCCTCGACCAGAGCCTGGACGCGGGCTTCCGCCCCGGCATGGGCAGCATCGTGCCGGACCGCTTCTTCTGGGCGCTGCCGCCGGCCGAGGACGGCGAGGCCGAGCCCGGCCCGGACGAACCCGACAACGGCTTCGACGACACCAAGACCCAGGGCACGCCGCGCCGCGTGCACTGAACGGACCTCCGACCATGACGAGCAACGAAGCCCTGTTCGCACGCGCGCAGCGCGTGATTCCCGGCGGCGTCAACTCGCCGGTGCGCGCGTTCCGCGCCGTCGGCGGCACGCCGCGCTTCATCCGCCGTGCGCAAGGCGCCTACCTGTGGGACGCCGAAGGCAGCAAGTACATCGACTACATCGGCTCCTGGGGGCCGATGATCCTCGGCCACGGTCACCCGGCCGTGCTCGAGGCCGTGCAGAAGGCGGCAGCCGAGGGCTTCAGCTTCGGCGCGCCCACCGAGCGCGAGATCGAACTCGCCGAAGCGATCATCGCCCTCGTGCCCGGCGTCGAGCAGCTGCGCCTGGTGAGCAGCGGCACCGAGGCCGGGATGAGCGCGATCCGTCTCGCGCGCGGCGCCACCGGGCGCAGCAAGATCGTCAAGTTCGAGGGCTGCTACCACGGCCATGCCGACGCGCTGCTGGTCAAGGCCGGCTCCGGGCTGGCGACCTTCGGCCACCCGACGAGCGCGGGCGTGCCGGCCGAGGTCGTCCAGCACACGCTGGTGCTCGAGTACAACAACCTGGCCCGGCTCGACGAGGCCTTCGCGAGCCAGGGCGGCGAGATCGCCTGCGTGATGATCGAGCCGATCGCCGGCAACATGAACTTCGTGCGCGCGTCGGTACCGTTCATGACGCGGCTGCGCGAGCTGTGCACGAAGCACGGTGCGCTGCTCGTCTTCGACGAGGTGATGACGGGCTTTCGCGTCGCGCTCGGCGGCGCGCAGAGCGTCTACGCGAGACTGATCCCGGGCTTCCGGCCCGACATGAGCGTGTTCGGCAAGGTCATCGGCGGGGGCATGCCGCTGGCAGCCTTCGGCGGCAGCAAGGACGTGATGAGCCGGCTCGCGCCGCTGGGCCCGGTCTACCAGGCCGGCACGCTGAGTGGCAACCCGGTGGCCACCGCCTGCGGGCTGGCGACGCTCCGCGAGATCGCCAGGCCCGGCTTCTTCGACGCCCTGTCGGCGACGACGCGCTCGCTCGTCGCCGGGCTCGAGGCGGCCGCGCGCGACGCCGGCGTGCCCTTCGTCGGCGACAGCGAAGGGGGCATGTTCGGCTTCTTCTTCACCCGATCGTTCGACGACGGGCTGCCGCAGAACTACGGCCAGGTCATGGCCACCGACAAGGAGCGCTTCAACCGCTTCTTCCACGCCATGCTCGAGCGCGGCGTCTACCTCGCGCCGGCGCTCTACGAGGCCGGCTTCGTCAGCGCGGCGCACCAGGCCCCGGACATCGAGGCGACGCTCGCCGCGGCACGCGAGGCGCTCGCGCGCTGACGTCGGCACGCCCGGGCGCGCCTCGCGCGCGGCGACGGGTGCGGACCCTAGTCGTGCTGGCAGTCCCAGGTGGTGCCGGTGGCGGCGATCCCAGGGTCGCTCCAACTGCCGTGCGCGCCCGTGCCGGCGGCGGTTCCGTCGCTCGTGAACGTGCCTTCGAACGTGGCGCCGGTCGAGGTCGCGCCACCGGCCGCGTTCAGCGCCGCGCTCCCCGACGCGCTGACGCTGCCGCCAACCTCGAACGGGCTCCCGCCGCCGCCGTACGTCGGTGTGCCGGTGCCGGTGATCACGCCCTCGGCGATCGATATCGCGACGTTGCCGAGCTCGGTCTTGGCACCGCCGACGTCGGCGTAGTACTTGCACTGGTAGCCGCCGCTCCACAGGTTGACCAGCGACAGGTCGAGATGCGCCGCAGCGGCCGTCGCGTCGACCAGCGCGCGCCCCGGGAGCGCTGCGCCGACGAGCGCGCCCGCCGCCGCCGCGAACCCCGGATCGCCGAACGGCGCTGCGAGCGTCGCCGTCGCCAGCGCGGCGCGCACGGCGGCGCTGATCACGATCCCGTTGCTCGGGTCGGCGTCGTCGTCGAGCGACTGCAGCAGCCTTGCGATGTCGGTCACGGCCGCGTTGGCAACGCCGGGCTCGGCGCCCGGCACGAGCGAGACCGGGTAGAGCAGCGGTGCCGCCACCGCACTGCCCAGGGTGATGCCGCCGATCGAGAAGGTGCAGTTCTTGCCGCTGAGATACTGGAACTGGCCGAGGCTGTCAGTGACCCCGGTCACGCCGCCGCAGTCGTAGTCTAGGCCGACGACCTCCGAGTCGATGAACTTCCCGGTGCCGTCGGCGCTCGGCGATGCCGGCGGCGGGGACGGAGCGGGCGGCGCGGCGGCGACGGCGCCGCTGTCGCTGCTGCCGCCGCCGCAGGCGGCCACGAAGCCGGTCAGCGCGACCAGCAGAGCGAGCTTGGTGGGGTTCATGGCGATGCGTCCTCCGGGTTGTCCACGGCTGCGGGGGTCGAGCGGACCTCGCCGTAGTCCGCCGAGTCTGCGAATCCCGCATCCGAAGGGCCATCGGCCAGATGGCGGAAGGCGCCGGCCTCGCTACGATCGCGGGCGATGAAATGCCTGCTCGTCGACGACCATGCGCTGGTGCGCGACGCGCTCGCGCTGCTGATCGCGCTGCACCATCCGCGCGTCGACCTGCGCCAGGCCGGCCGGCTGCGCGACGCGCGCGCGCTGCTCGAGGCCGAGCCCGACGTCGACCTGGTGCTGCTCGATCTGGCGCTGCCCGACAGCCAGGGCCTGGCGACGCTGCATGCGCTGCGCGAAGCAGCGCCGGCGACGCGCACCGTCGTGCTCTCGGCCGACGACCGACCCGAGACCGTGCTCGCGGCGATCGACGCCGGCGCGTCCGGGTTCATCCCGAAGGCAAGCGAATCGCCGTTGCTGCGGGAAGCGCTCGCGAGCGTGCTCGGCGGTGGCGTCTACGTGCCGGCCCTGGCCGCGCGCCCGGCCGAACAGCCGATCTCGGCCGACCGGCTCGGCCTGACGCCGCGCCAGGTCGACGTGCTGCGCATGCTCGTCGACGGCGGCAGCAACAAGCTGATCGCACGCGCGCTCGAGCTGTCGCCGTCGACGGTGAAGTCGCACCTCGAGGCGATCTTCGAGCGCCTGCAGGTCAACTCGCGCACGCAGGCGGTCGTCGCCGCCGCGCGGCTGGGCCTCAGGCTCTGACGGCGCCGGGCCGCACCAGCACGCGAACGCGGGCCTGCAGCTCGTCGGGCGCGAACGGCTTGTGCAGCAGCGGCAGGCCGCTGGCCTGGAGCTGGGCGATGTCCTGCGGTGCGGTGTCGCCGGTGATCACCAGCACGGGCGCGCCCGCGTGGCGCGCGCGCAGCCGGCGCGCCAGCACCAGGCCGCTGCCGTCGGGCAGGCGCTGGTCGGTGACGAGCAGGTCCGGCGCCGCCTCGTTGGCGTCGATCGCGTCACCCGCCGCCCCCGCGCCGT
>MEGM01000153.1 GCA_001725505.1 Rubrivivax sp. SCN 70-15
CGCTCGACCCCGGGCCCGCCGTGGCCGGCCAGGGCGAAGACCAGCGCATGCAGCACCAGCGACAACAGCAGCGCGAGGACGCGCGCATCGGCGGCCACTCGCAGCGGGCTCCGGCGCGATGGCACCGGCGCGCTCGCGCGTCCTGGCCCGGGGCGGTGCGCGCCCGTTCCGGACGCCTTCGCTGCGCTGCGGTTCACGGGAAGGTCATCGGGAGCGGGCGCGGATCGAAGGCCTGCGCGTCGGGCCCGTGCGCGTCCCCCGCGCCGTCCCTCTGGCCGGAGCCCGAAAACGACGAGCCCCGCGTTCGGCGGGGCTCCCGGTGCCTTGCTCGCCCGCGGCGCGGGCGGGCAGGCCTGTGTTGGCGGAAAGGGAGGGATTCGAACCCTCGGTCCGGGAGAACCCGGACACCGGATTTCGAGTCCGGCGCATTCGACCACTCTGCCACCTTTCCTGATGCGTGGTCTCGCTCTTGGCGAAGCCGCGCATTCTAGCGCAGCACTTCGGCCCCGCCGAGGAAGGGCCGCAGCGCCGCCGGCACGCGCACCGAGCCGTCGGCCTGCTGGTGGTTCTCGAGCACGGCCACCAGCGCACGGCCGACCGCGAGGCCCGAGCCGTTGAGCGTGTGCACCAGCTCGGGCTTGCCGGGCTGGCCGTTGACGAGCGGGCGGAACCGCGCCTGCATGCGCCGGGCCTGGAAGGCATCGCAGTTGCTGCACGAGCTGATCTCGCGGTAGGTGTCCTGCGCCGGCAGCCAGACCTCGAGGTCGTAGGTCTTGGTCGAGCCGAAGCCCATGTCGCCGCTGCTCAGCAGCACGACGCGGTACGGCAGCTCGAGCTTCTTCAGGATCGCCTCGGCATGGCCGACCATCTGCTCGAGCGCGGCGTCGCTGTGCTCGGGGTGGACGATCTGCACCATCTCGACCTTGTCGAACTGGTGCTGGCGGATCATGCCGCGCGTGTCGCGCCCGGCGCTGCCGGCCTCCGAGCGAAAGCAGGGGCTGTGCGCGGTGAGCTTGATCGGCAGCGCCGCGGCGTCGAGGATCTGCTCGCGCACGGTATTGGTCAGCGTCACCTCCGAGGTCGGGATCAGGTACTGCGCGGGCAGAAGCGCGCCGATGCCCACGTCCACCGCCGGGTCGCCGCTACGCACCTGGTACAGGTCCTGCTCGAACTTGGGCAGCTGGCCCGTGCCCTCGAGGATCTCGCGGTTCACGATGTACGGCGTGTAGCACTCGGTGTAGCCGTGTTCGAGCGTCTGCGTGTCGAGCATGAACTGCGCGAGCGCGCGATGCAGCCGCGCCGCCGGCCCGCGCAGGAAGGTGAAGCGCGAGCCCGAGAGCCTGGCGCCGGTGTCGAAGTCCAGGCCCAGCGGCGCGCCGATGTCGACATGGTCCTTGGGCGTGAAGTCGAAGCTGCGCGGTGTGCCCCAGCGCCGGACCTCGACGTTGGCGCTCTCGTCGGCGCCGACCGGAACGCTGTCGTGCACCAGGTTCGGGATCGACATCAGCATCGTCTGCAGCTCGGCCTGCAGCGCCTCCAGCCCCTCGGCGCCGGCCTTCAGCGCGTCGCCGACGCCGCCGACTTCGGCCATCACGGCCGAGGCGTCCTGGCCCTTGCTCTTGAGCTGGCCGATCTGCTTGCTCAGCGCGTTGCGCCGGGCCTGCAGCTCTTCGGTCTGGGTCTGGATGCGCTTGCGCTCGGCCTCCAGCGACTTGAAGCGTTCGACGTCCAGGAAGGGCTGCGGCGTCTTGCGCCGTTCCAGGTTCGCGACCACGGCATCGAGGTCGCGGCGCAGCAGGTTGATGTCGAGCATGTCGTGATCCTTGTTCGGGGATTCAAGCAAAACGGCGCCTGCATCGGCGCCGTCGTCGTGGGTGACGAATCAGCGCGGCTTCAGGATCGGGACGCGGCGACCTCGCTCATGCTGCGGTCGCCCAGGCCACGCGGCAGCGGGAAATGCACCGACTCCTTCACGCCGTCCATCTTGCGGATGCTCACCGCGCCCAGTTCGCGCAGCCGCGCGATGACCTGCTGCAAGACGACGTCGGGCGCCGACGCACCGGCCGTCAGCCCGACGCGTCGCCGGCCCTCGAACCACGCCGGCAGCAGGTCCGCCGGGCCCTCGACCATGTGCGCCTCGGTGCCCAGCCGCTCGGCCAGCTCGCGCAGCCGGTTGCTGTTGCTGCTGGTCGGGCTGCCGACGACGATGACCACGTCGACCGCCGGTGCCAGCACCTTGACCGCGTCCTGCCGGTTCTGCGTGGCGTAGCAGATGTCCTGCGACTTGGGCTCGCGCACCTGCGGGAAGCGGCGCTTGACCTCGGCCAGGATGGCGGCCGCGTCGTCGACCGACAGCGTGGTCTGCGTCACCACCGCGAGCTTGTCGGTGCGCGGCCGCACATGCTGAACGTCGGCCACTTCCTCGACCAGGTAGATGCCGTCGCTGAGCTGGCCCATCGTGCCTTCGACCTCGGGGTGGCCCTTGTGGCCGATCATCACGAATTCAAAGCCCTCGCGCGCGAGCTTGGCGACCTCGACGTGGACCTTGGTCACGAGCGGACAGGTCGCGTCGAAGACCTGGAAGCCGCGCTCGGCCGCCTCGGCCCGCACCGCCTTGCTGACGCCGTGCGCGCTGAAAATCAGCGTCGCGCCGGGCGGCACCTCGGCGAGGTCCTCGATGAAGATCGCGCCCTTTGCACGCAGGTCGGCGACGACGTAGCTGTTGTGCACGATCTCGTGGCGCACGTAGATCGGCGCGCCGAACTTGACGAGCGCGCGCTCGACGATCTCGATCGCGCGGTCGACGCCGGCGCAGAAGCCGCGCGGCTCGGCGAGCAGCAGCTCCTCGAGGTGGGCGCCCTCGGCCATCAGAGCACCCCCACGAGCTGGACCTCGAAGCGCACCGGGTGGCCGGCGAGCGGGTGGTTGAAGTCGAACAGCAGCCAGTCGGTGCCGACCTCGCGCACGACGCCGGCGTAGGCGCCTTCGCCGTCGGGCGTCGGGAAGCGGACGACGTCGCCGACCGAATAGCTCGCGTCCGGGTCGCCCAGCTCGTGCAGCAGCGCCAGCTTCACGCGCTGCAGCAGCGCGGGGTTGCGCTCGCCGAAGGCGGCGCCGGCGGGCAGCTCGAAGCGCTCGTGCGCGCCCTCGTCCAGGCCGAGCAGCCGCTCCTCGATTGCCGGGGCGAGCTGGCCGCTGCCCAGCGACAGCGTGGCCGGCTGGCCGCCGAAGGTGTTCACCACGTCGGCGCCGTCGGGCCCCGAGAGGCGGTAATGCAGGGTCAGGAACGACCCGGGCTGGACGGTGGGCACGGCGGCGGCGATGGCGTTGACGGGGGCGATAGACTGGACCCGGATTCTACGAGCGCCCCGCGATGCCCCTGAAGGACCTGCCCGCCGAACAGCGCCCGCGCGAGAAGCTGCTCGCGCGCGGTGCCGGGGCGCTGGCCGACAGCGAGCTGCTCGCGCTGCTGCTGCGCACCGGCTACCGCGGCCACGGCGTGTTCGCGCTCGCGGCCCAGGTGCTGCAGGCCTGCGGCGGCTTCGCCGGGCTGCTCGCCGCGACGCCGGACACGCTGAAAGCCATCAAGGGCCTGGGCCCGGCCAAGCGCGCCGAGCTGCTGGCGGTGATGGAGATGGCGCGCCGCGCACTCGCCGAAGGCCTGCGCACGGCGCCGGTCTTGGACGCGCCGGGCAAGGCGCGCGACTTCCTCGCGCTGCAGCTCGGCGAGCGCGCGCAGGAGGTGTTCGCGGTGCTCTTTCTCGACGGCCAGCATCGGCTGCTGCAGTTCGAGGAGCTGTTCACCGGCACGCTGGCGCAGACCAGCGTCTACCCGCGCGAGGTCGTGAAGCGCGCGCTCGCGCTCAACGCCGGCGCGGTGATCCTGGCGCACAACCACCCGTCGGGCGTGGCCGAGCCGTCGCGCGCCGACGAGTACCTGACGCAGACGCTGAAGAGCGCGCTCCAGCTCGTCGACGTGCGCGTGCTCGACCACCTGGTGGTCGGCCGCGGCCAGGTGGTCTCGCTCGCCGAACGGGGGCTGCTGTGAAGGCCTCGGGGCTGCACAACCTGGGTCCGCTGCGCGAGGCGCTGCGCGAACGCGAGCGCCAGGCACAGGAGCGCGCCGAGCGCGAACGTGCGGCACGCCAGGCGCTGGAGCGCGAGCATCGCCTGTTCGCGCACAGCGTCGGCGCGGTGACGCCGCTGCCGCCCGGCCGACGCGCGCTCGTGGCGCGGCCGCGGCCGGCGCCCGAGCCGCGCCAGCGCCAGGCCGACGAGCGCGCCGCGCTGCGCGAGGCGCTGTCCGACGAGGTCGACGTCGAATCACTGCTGCTCACCGACGACGGGCTGAGCTTTCGCCGCAGCGGCGTCGGCCCGGACGTGGTGACGCGGCTGCGCCGCGGGCACTGGGCGATCCAGGCCCAGGTCGACCTGCACGGCCTGCGCCGCGACGAGGCGCGCGAGCAGCTCGCCGCCTTCGTGCGCGACACCGCCCGGCGCGGCCAGCGCTGCTTGCGCGTCGTGCACGGCAAGGGCCACGGCTCGCCCGGCCGCCAGCCGGTGCTGAAGGGCAAGGTCCAGCGCTGGCTCGCCCAATGCGCCGAGGTCATCGCGTTCGCCCAGGCCAGCGGGCCGCAGGGCGGCGCGGGCGCGCTGATCGTGCTGCTTGCCGGCTCGGCCGGGCGCTGAGGCGGCTGCCGCCGGCGTCCGGTCGACCCATTTGTCGGATCCGGCCAACATGCCCTACTGGCGTTGAGCCAAATCAATGAGGGCATCGGCGCTCTTCATAGCATCAGCCCCATACCGCTCTTGAAGAGGCGCGCAGACGCAGCGATACCGGAACCGGACCGGCAGGCGTCTTGAACAGAAGATCGATCCGACCACCCCCAGAAGGAGAAAGCAATGAAATTCAAGATGTCGCTCATGTCCACCCTCGTCGTCGCCTTGTTCGGCGCCTATGCCGCGATGGCCCAGCCTGCCTTCGCCAAGACCCGCGAGGAAGTCAAGGCCGAATGCGCCCAGGCCAAGAAGGAAGGCAAGGAACTCCACGGCGAATGCGACGTGGCGGCCGAGAAGGCGCAAACCAAGTCGACCAAGACCCGCGCCGCGGTCAAGGCCGAGGCGAAGGCCGCTCCGAAGACGCCCGGCGAGACGGCAGCGAATCCGAAGTCGGACACGACCAAGTCCGCCAAGACCCGCGCCGAGGTGAAGGCCGAGTGCGAAATGGCCAAGAAGGAAGGCAAGGCGGTGCCCCCGGGCGAGTGCCAGTAAGGTTTTGACGGCTGCACCCGGGCCTAGACGGGTGTCGCCGGCAGAACGGCGGCGTTGCCTGCGTGGCAGCGCCGCCGTTTTCCATTCTTGGCGCGGCGGGCGCGCTCAGCCGCCCTTGTTGCGCATCCAGTCGGCGGTGCCGAAGAAGGCCTGGGCCAGACGCTCGGCCAGGGCCGGGTCGACCTCGCGCTCGGTCATCGCCTGGCGCATGCAGGCCATCCACTGGTCGCGCTCGCGGATGCCGATCGCGTAAGGCAGGTGGCGCGCGCGCAGCCTGGGGTGGCCGAAGCGCTCGACGTAGAGGTCGGGCCCGCCGAGCCAGCCGCAGAGAAACCAGAACAGCTTGTCGCGCGAGCCGTCGAGCGTGGCCGGATGCAGCGCGCGCAGTTCGGCGTAGCCCGGCTCCAGGTCCATCAGGTCGTAGAAGCGGTCGACGAGCGCGCGCACGCCGGCCTCGCCGCCCAGGCGCTCGAACGGCGTGGGTTCGCCGGCCGCTGCGGGCGTCGCGTCGCTCATTGCAGCATCCGGGTCGCGATCGCCACCATCGCGACCGAGGCGGCGGTTCCGGGCAGGCTTTCGAACAGCAGCTCGCGGCGCAGCACGGCTTCGCGCACGGCGGGGTCGCTCGGCAGCTCGCCCAGCAGGCACAGCCGCACCGGGCTGTCCAGCCCCGGGTTGACGTAGCGGTCGACGACGAGCTGCAGCTGCTGGCGCACCGCGCGCCCTTCGCCGGGGCGGCGCGCCTGGTTGACCAGCACCTGCATCTCGCGCCGGCCCTGCGTCGTCGCCAGCACCTTGATCGTCGCGTAGGCGTCGGTCATCGAGGTCGGCTCGGGTGTCGCGACGACGATCACCTCGTCGGCGAGCGAGACGGTGTAGAGCACGACGTCGGAGATGCCCGCGCCGGTGTCGAGCAGCACGTGGTCGTAGTTCGGCGCGACCTCGTCGATCACATGCTGCAGCTGCTCGCGCACCTCGGGCGTCATGCGCGAGTACTCGACCATCCCCGAGCCGGCGAGCAGCACCGAGAAGCCGCCCGGCGCGGGCAGGATCGCCTCGGCCAGCGTCGCCTTGCCGGTGAACACGTCGTGCAGCGTGATCTTCGGGTACAGGTTCAGCACCACGTCCAGGTTGGCCAGGCCGAGGTCGGCGTCGAGCACGAGCACGCGCCGGCCCTGGCGGGCGAGCGCGGCCGCGAGGTTGGCCGCGACGAAGGTCTTGCCGACCCCGCCCTTGCCGCTGGTGATGGCGGCAATGCGGGAGCGGCGCGGGCCGGGGGTGGCGTCGCTCATTCGAAGTCCTGGAATCCTGTGGAATCGAAGAGCAGTCGCTTCTCTTCGGTGCTGACGATCGAGACCGCGGCCGGCTCCAGCTGGACGAGGTTGCGCCCCATCGCCTTGGCGCGGTAGAGCTGCTGGTCGGCGCGCTCGGCCCAGAGTGCAGGCGTCGAGCGCACCCATTGCGGCGCGAACGCGCCGCCGACGCTGACGCTGACCGTGATCTGCTGGCCCGCGCCGACCGTCACCGGCATGCGCTCGACGCGGCGGCGGATGCGCTCGGCCACCGTCTCGCCGAAGGCGCTCGCGCAGCTGGGCAGGATGATCGCGAACTCCTCGCCGCCGATGCGCGCGACCAGGTCCATCGGCCGCACGCTATCGAGCAGCGCGGCAGCCACGGCCTGGATCACGGCGTCGCCGGCGATGTGGCCGTAGCGGTCGTTGACGCGCTTGAAATGGTCGATGTCCAGCGCCAGGTCGAAGCTGCGCCGGTTCGCCAGCCCGGTGAGCGCGTCGCGGCTGGACAGCTCGACGAGCGCGTCGATCACGCCTTGCAGCCAGGCCGCGCTGCCGACCTCGCCCGGAGGCGCCGGCTGCCCCGACTGCGCGAGCAGCTGCAAGGCCCGATCCAGCCGCAGCGGGGATGCGGGGTTCGGCAGCGGCGTCGGCAGGCGGTCCATTTGACGGGGCAGTCTAGCAGTGCGTCGCGCGCGGCCCGGGCGGAAACTGGGCTGCTTTCGGGCGCCAACTCGCCCCCTCGCGCAGGGCCGCCGGCCCGCAAACTGCCGGCCATGAACGCCGCTGTCTCCCCGGTCGCCGCCGAGCCCGAATTCACGCTCTCGGGCGCCGACTTCGAACGCATCCGCCAGCTCATCTACCAGCGCGCCGGCATCAGCCTGCACGCCGGCAAGCAGGCGATGGTCTACAGCCGGCTGTCGCGCCGGCTGCGCGAGACCGGGCAGCGCTCGTTCGCCGACTACCTGCAGGGCCTCGAGCGCGGCGGCAACGAATCCGAATGGCAGGAGTTTGTCAACTGCCTGACGACCAACCTGACCGCGTTCTTCCGCGAGGAGCACCATTTCCAGGTGCTGGTCGACGACCTGCGCGCGCGCGCCGGCCATCCGGTACGGATCTGGTGCAACGCCGCCTCCACCGGCGAGGAGCCATACTCGCTCGCGATGACGGTGGTCGAGACGCTGGGCGCGGCCGCGCCGGTGAAGCTGGTCTGCAGCGACATCGACACCAAGGTGCTTGCCACAGCGCAGCGCGGCGTCTATGCCGCCGACGCACGCGGGCTGTCGCCCGAGCGGCTGCGCCGCCATTTCCTGCGCGGCACCGCGGCCAACGCCGGCCAGATCCGCGTCAAGCCCGAGCTGTCACGACTGATCGAGTTCAGGCCCTTCAACCTGATGAGCCCGAGCTGGGCCGCGCTGGGCGAGGCCTTCGACATCGTGTTCTGCCGCAACGTGATGATCTACTTCGACAACCCGACCCAGCGCAAGGTGCTCGAACGCATCCATGCGGCGATGAAGCCCGGCGGCCAGCTCTACGTGGGCCATTCGGAGAACTTCACCGATTCGCGCGACCTGTTCCGGCTGCGCGGCAAGACGGTCTACGAACGCGTCTGAGCACCCCGCGGCGGCTCAAGTCGCCCGCGCCGAGAGCCGATATCCGACCCATGCAACTCGCCTCTTCCCGGCCGGCCGTGGCCGCTCGCGCCGCCAGCGATGCGCCCCGGCTCGAGCGCCTGAAGAGCGCGCCGCGCCGCGGCGGCGAAGCCTCGTTCTTCTTCTACGACGCGCATTTCCGCAACGACGCGGTCAAGGTGCTGCCGGGTGAATTCTTCGTCCACGACGAGGACATCCTGATCATGACCACGCTGGGCTCGTGCATCGCCGCCTGCCTGTGGGACCGCGAGCGCCGCATCGGCGGGATGAACCACTTCATGCTGCCCGACGGCGGCGGCGCCGGCGACAAAGGGCGCTACGGCTCGTTCGCGATGGAGCTGCTGATCAACGAGATGATCAAGGCCGGCGCGACGCGCAGCACGATGGAGGCCAAGGTCTTCGGCGGCGGCGCCGTGATCAGCGGCATGAACAGCATCAACGTCGGCGAGCGCAACACCAGCTTCGTGCTCGACTACCTGCGCACCGAGCGCATCACCGTCGTCAGCAAGGACGTGCTCGACATCTACCCGCGCAAGGTCTGCTTCCTGCCCGCCAGCGGCAAGGCGATGGTGAAGCGCCTGGCCTCGACCAACACCGAGATGCTGCAGGCGCAGGAGAAGGCCGCCTCGCGCGCGGCCGCGACGCGGCCGCAACACGTCCAGGAGACCCAAGTTGTCCAAGATCCGCGTCGTCGTCGTCGATGACTCAGCGCTCGTGCGCGGGCTGCTCGCCGAGATCATCAATCGCCAGAGCGACATGCTGTGCATCGGCGCGGCGGCCGATCCGATCGCCGCGCGCGAGATGATCCGCAGCCTGAACCCCGACGTCATCACGCTGGACATCGAGATGCCGCGCATGGACGGCATCGACTTCCTCTCGCGCCTGATGCGGCTGCGCCCGATGCCGGTGGTGATGGTCTCGACGCTGACCGAGCGCGGCGCCGAGGTCACGCTCAAGGCGCTCGAACTCGGCGCGGTCGACTTCGTCGCCAAGCCCAAGATCGGCGTCGCCGACGGGCTGCGCCAGCTCGGCGTCGACATCACCGACAAGATCCGCACCGCCGCGCGCGCGCGCGTGCACCGGCTCGCCGCGCCCGCGGCGCCGGCCGCCGGCGCACCGGCCACGCCGGCGCCGAGCGCGATCGGCCGGCTGTCGACCGAGAAGCTGATCTTCGTCGGCGCGTCGACCGGTGGCACCGAGGCGACGCGCGAGGTGCTGATGCAGCTGCCCGCCGATGCGCCGGCAGTGATGATCACGCAGCACATGCCGCCAGGCTTCACGAAGAGCTACGCGGCGCGCCTGGACGGCCTGTGCCGCATCCGCGTCGCCGAGGCGAGCGACGGCGAACGCGTGCTGCCCGGCCATGCCTACATCGCGCCCGGCGGGCTGCACCTGTCGGTGGAGCGATCCGGTGCGAACTACGTCGCGCGCGTTCGCGACGGCGAGCCGGTGAACCGCCACAAGCCTTCGGTCGAGGTGCTGTTCCAGTCGGCTGCGCGCGTGGTCGGCCCGAACGCGCTCGGCGTGATGCTCACCGGCATGGGCGCCGACGGCGCGCGCGCGATGAAGGAGATGCGCGACGCCGGCAGCTGGAACGTCTGCCAGGACGAGGCCAGCTGCGTCGTCTTCGGCATGCCGCGCGAGGCCATCGCGCATGGCGCGGCACACGAGGTGCTGCCGCTGACGCGCATCGCACCGGCACTGATCGAGCGGTTGCGCAGCACGGCCGGGCTGGCCTCGACACGGGTCTGAGGCCGGGCCGGCGCCTCCGCCGCTGCCGCCCCGCCGCGTCACCAGCGCGGACGCTCCAGGTCCCAGCGCGGCGCGCCCGGGCCGCGCTCATCCAGCCGCTGCGGCACCCCGATGTCGCGCAACATGCGCTCGCTCAGCCGCCCCGGATCCAGGAACTCGGCATCGCGTCGACGCCGCGCGAGGCGCTCGCGCCAGGCCCGGGCCAGCGCATCCAGGCCGGCCAGCAGGCGGCGCCACGCGGCACGCCGCCAAGCCGGCATGCCGGCGCCATGGGTCATCGTCGTCATGTCGCTCTCCCGCCTCGATTCCAGTGCTGGAAAGCATATTGGCGGCAT
This sequence comes from Rubrivivax sp. SCN 70-15, assembly GCA_001725505.1. Taxonomy (GTDB): domain Bacteria; phylum Pseudomonadota; class Gammaproteobacteria; order Burkholderiales; family Burkholderiaceae_C; genus Rubrivivax. The sequence goes on from MEGM01000153.1 coordinate 10,303, forward strand.
GATTGGCTGAAAATCGATGGTTTCTGGACGGATCGTCAAGCTATGCTTACCAGCATGGCCCGATTGCCGCTCCAGACCCTGCCCGCCTTCCGCGCCGTCGCGCGCCTGCAGAACCTGCGCCAGGCGGCCGAGGAACTGCACCTGACGCACAGCGCGATCAGCCAGCAGATCAAGCTGCTCGAAGCCCAGATCGGCTTCGAGCTCTTCGACCGCCGCGGCCGGCGCGTCGTGCTGAACGCCGCCGGTGAAGCGCTGCAGCGCGCCGTCGAGCCGGCGCTCGACCGCCTGGACGACGGGCTGCGTGCCGCTGCCGCGCTCGCCGCGGGCGAGGCGCAGCGCATCCGCATCACCTTGCTGCCCTCGTTCGGCCAGCGCTGGCTGCTGCCGCGCATGGCGCGCTGGCGCGAGCGCCACCCCGACATCGCGCTGGAGATCCACACCTCGCAGAACCTCGTCGATCTGCAGCGCGAGGACGTCCACGCCGCACTGCGCCAGGGCAGCGGGCAGTGGCGCGGGCTGTTGTCCGAGCGGCTGATCGATTCGCCGCTGGTCGCGCTGGGCGCGCCGGCCGCGGCGC
>MEGM01000154.1:0-7435 GCA_001725505.1 Rubrivivax sp. SCN 70-15
CGGCCAGCGCCAGCGGGTTGCTCAGACGGTTCAGCATGATGGTTACTCCTCGTGAATGCTCAGGCTTGCAGATCGAACACCAGGACCTCGGACTGTTCCCCGTCGTGCAGGCGCAGTCGCCCGGCTTCGACGTTCGCGCGCAGCCAGCCAAGTCGCAGCTGCGCATCGGCCACGACGAACTCTCGTTCAGCGTGAGCTCGGGCCGCGAAGGCTTCCTCTACGTGCTCGCCTATGGCTCGGACGGCGCGCTGACCCAGCTCTACCCGAACACCGTCGTCGGCGCGCTCAAGATCCGCAAGGGCCAGACGATGTCGCTGCCGCAGCGGCCGATCACCTTCGACACCACCGAGCCGCCCGGGCCGGGCGAGCTGCTCGTGCTGGTGTCGAACCGGCAGCGCGACTTCTCGGCGATGAATCCCCAGGCCGACGGGCCGTTCCGGACCTTCCCGACCGGCGCCGAGGCGCAGCGGCTCGCCGCCGCGGTCACCGGAACGCTGCCGCCGCTGGCCGGGCGCGCGGTCTGCCCGAGCGCCGGGCCCTGCGACGACGAGTTCGGCGCTGCGCTGGTCAAGGTCGAGACGGTGCGTTGAACAAGGCCTTCACGAAGGAAGCCGAGGCCGGCGACGAGGACGACGACGACCTGCCCGGGCTCCCCGCGCTGCCCGCGGGCGCGCGCAACTACATCACGCCGGCCGGCTACCGCCGGCTGCGCGACGAGCTGATGACGCTGCTCGACATCGAGCGGCCGAAGATCGTCGAGGTCGTCTCGTGGGCGGCGAAGAACGGCGACCGCAGCGAGAACGGCGACTACCTCTACGGCAAGAAGCGGCTGCGCGAGATCGACCGAAGGATCCGCTTCCTGACCAAGCGCCTGGACATCGCCGAGGTCGCCGACCCGTCGGCGCACCACGGCAGCGACCAGGTCTTCTTCGGCGCGACGGTGACCTACGCGAACGCGAATGGCGACGAGCGCACGATCACGATCAAGGGCATCGACGAGGCCGACAGCCTGCGCGGCGAGGTCAGCTGGGTCGCACCGATCGCGCGCGCGCTGCTGAAGGCGCGCGCGGGCGACGAGGTGCTGCTGCAGACGCCGGGCGGCGTCGAGAGGATCGAGGTCGTCGAGGTCCGCTACCCCGCGCCGGAACGCTAGCCGGGCTTGACGCGCCAGACGCGCAGCACCACCGGCACCCGGCGAAGCGTGCGCAGCACCTCGGCCAGGTGGACGCGGTCGCGCACGCTGAGCAGCAGGCGCAGCTCGGTGGTCTCGGAGGCCGGCTCGTCGCCCATGTCGAGGTGGGTGATGTCGGCCTCGGCGGCGGCGACCGCGGCGGCCACCTGCGCGAGCACGCCCTTGCCGTTCTTCAGCAGCGCGACGATGCTGGTCTCGAACGGCCGCGTCAGCTCCTCGGCCCATTCGACCGGCATCCAGCGTTCGCTGTCGCGCTCGAACAGGCGCCGACCGACGGCGCAGTCGGCGGTGTGCACGGTCAGCCCTTCGCCGCGCCCGAGGTAGCCGACGATCTGGTCGCCCGGGATCGGCCGGCAGCAGCTCGCGAGCTGCACCGACGCGCCCTCGCTGCCGTCGACGAAGACCACACCCTGCGTCGCCGCCGCGTCGTCGTGGCCGTAGCGGCCGAGCGTGAGCGTGACCGCGTCGGGCTTGCTGCCGCGTTCGACCATCAGCTGCGCGAGCCGCTTCGCGACGATGATCGCGATCTTGCGACCGAGGCCGATGTCGACGAGCAGCTCGCTGCGGCTGCGGTTGCCGCTCCAGCGCGTGAGCTGCTGCCAGAGCGCGGCCGCGTCGGCGTCGGACGGGTCGGCCGAAGGCGGCTGAAGCCCTTCGGCGCGCAAGGCCTGGCCGAGCATCTTCTCGCCCAGCGCGCGCGACTCCTCGGTCTCCATGTTCTTCAGGTAATGGCGGATCTTGCTGCGCGCGCGCCCGGTGCGCACCATGTTCAGCCAGCCCGGGTTCGGCTTCGCGCCGGGGGCGGTGAGCACCTCGACGACGTCGCCGCTGCGCAGCTCGGTGCGCAGCGCGACCGGCTCGCCGTTGATCTTGGCCGCGACCATGTGGTCGCCGACGTCGCTGTGGATCGCGTAGGCGAAGTCGACCGGCGTCGCGCCGCGCGGCAGCGCCAGGATCTTGCTGCGCGGCGTGAAGACGTAGACCGCGTCCGGGTACAGGTCGATCTTGACGTGCTCGAGGAACTCGGCCGCGTCGCGCGTCTCGTCCTGGATGTCGAGCAGGCTCTGCAGCCACATCGCGCCCAGGCGTTGCGCGTCGGCGGCGGCGCCGGCTTCCTTGCCGCCGTCCTTGTACAGCCAGTGCGCCGCGATGCCCTTCTCGGCCACCGCGTGCATCGCCTCGGTGCGCACCTGGAACTCGACCGCGGTGCCGAGCGGGCTGACGAGCGTGGTGTGCAGCGACTGGTAGCCGTTGGCCTTCGGGATCGCGATGTAGTCCTTGAAGCGCCCCGGCACCGGCTTGTACAGCTGGTGCAGCACGCCCAGCGCGAGGTAGCACTCGGCCAGCGTGCCGACGACGATGCGAAAGCCGAAGATGTCGTTGACCTGCGCGAAGCCGGCGTGCTTCTCGCGCATCTTGTGATAGATCGAATAGACGGTCTTCTCGCGCCCGCTGACCTGGACCTTGATCCTCTGCGCCGCGAACGCGCGCTCGACGTCCTTCTCGACGCGCTCGACGATGTCGCGCCGATGCCCGCGCGCGCGCTGCACCGCCTTGGCCAGCGCCGCGTGGCGCCACGGGTAGAGGTGCTCGAACGACAGCTCCTGCAGCTCGCGGTAGGTCTGGTTCAGGCCCAGCCGGTGCGCGATCGGGGCGTATATCTCGAGCGTCTCGCGCGCGATGCGCTGGCGCTTGTCGCTCGCCATCGCGTTCATCGTGCGCATGTTGTGCAGCCGGTCGGCGAGCTTGATCAGGATCACGCGCACGTCGCGCGCCATCGCGAGCAGCATCTTGCGGAACGACTCGGCCTGGCTCTCCTCGCGCGTGCTGAAGTGCAGCCGGTCGAGCTTGGTCAGGCCGTCGACGAGGTCGGCGGTCGGCGCGCCGAAGCGCTCGATCAGCTCGGTCTTCGTGACGCCCTGGTCCTCGATCGTGTCGTGCATCAGCGCGGCCATCACCGCCTGCGCGTCGAGCTTCCAGTCGGCGCACAGCCCGGCGACCGCGAGCGGGTGCGTGATGTAGGGCAGGCCGCTGGCGCGGAACTGGCCCAGGTGCGCTTCGTCGGCGAACTTGTAGGCCTCGCGCACGAGCTTGAGGTCCGCCTTCGACAGGTAGGCCAGCTTCTCGGTCAGCCCGGCGAACGACGCCGCTTCGGCGGCGGGCGCGGCCGGCGGGCCGGACGACGCCCGCTGCAGCCCGTGCAAGGCGGCAGGCAGCAGTTCGGCGGCCAGCGAGCGGATCCCCATGGCCGTAATCTAGCGCGGATTGCACCGGCCCCACGCCGACACCCGCATTGCCGACCTGGCCGGGTCACGAACGCGCGCGAACGGCCGTCCGTATAGTCGCGAGCTTGCCGGGCTGCGGATCGAACATGACGCCAAGGATGCTGGGGAACCTGTCCACGCTGCCGCAGACCTTTGCGGCGCTGATGCCGCTCGTCAACCCGTTCGGCACGGCCTTGCTGATCCTGGCGCTGGTCGGCCCGCAGCCGGCCGACGTCTTCCGTCGGCTCGCGGGCCAGGTGGCGGCGATGATGATGGGCTTCGTGCTCGTGGTCGAGCTGATCGGCCAGTGGCTGCTGCACTTCTTCGGCATCTCGCTGCCGATGCTGCAGCTCGGCGGCGGGCTGACGCTGGCCGCGATGGGCTGGCGCACGCTGGCGGGCAGCGACCGCGCGCCGGCGGGCAGCGCGTCGGGCGGCGATGCCTCGGCCGTGCTCGAGCAGGCGTTCTACCCCTACACCTTCCCGCTCACCGTCGGTCCCGGCGTGATCGTCGTGCTGCTGACGCTGTCGGCGCACGCCACCGGGCCGACGCTGGAGGCGACGCTGCTCGCCCACCTGGGCATCCTGCTCGGCGCGGCACTGCAGGCCGCGCTGGTCTACGTCTGCTACCGCTACGCGCCGCGGCTCGGGGAGAAGCTCTCGCACACGGCGATCAACGGCATCCAGCAGCTGATGGCGTTCATCCTGCTGTGCATCGGCGGCCAGATCGCCTGGGGTGGCGTCGAGGCGCTGCTGCGCGAACTGGCGCACTGAGCACCGCCAGGCTGCGCCGGAAAAAACAAAGGGCGCCCAGGGCGCCCTTCATCGGGGGTCTCAGCGCCGGTTCAGATCGGCACCTTGCGCAGCATCTCGAGGCCGACCTCGCCGGCGGCGATCTCGCGCAGCGCGGTCACGCCGGGCTTGTTCTTGGTCTCGATCTTGGGCGCGTGGCCCTGGCTGAGCATGCGCGCGCGGTAGGTCGCGGCGAGCACGAGCTGGAAGCGGTTCGGGATCTTCTGCAGGCAGTCTTCGACGGTGATGCGGGCCATTTGCGGGGTTCCAGCCAGGTTCAGATCAGGTTAAGGGCGGCAAAGACCTGCGACCGGTTGCGCCGCTGTGCCATGTATTTGAGACGCTGCGAGTGAACCACCGTTTTCAGGTCGAACAGCGCAGTCTCGAACAAGGCATTGATTATAACGAAGTCGAAGTGCCGGGCCTGGGCCACTTCCTCGCGCGCGTTGACCATGCGCACTTCGATCACCTCGGGGCCGTCCTCGCCGCGGCGCTGCAGGCGCTGGCGCAGCTCGTCCCAGCTCGGCGGCAGGATGAAGATCAGCACCGCGTGCGGGAACAGCTGCTTGATCTGCAGCGCGCCCTGCCAGTCGATCTCGAGCACGACGTCCTCGCCGCGCATCAGCCGCTCCTCGATCGCCTTGCGCGAGGTGCCGTACAGGTGGCCGTGGACCTGCGCCCACTCGAAGAACTCTCCGCGCTCGACCATCGCGCGGAAGGTGGCTTCGTCGACGAAGCAGTATTCGCGACCCTGCTGCTCCTGGCCGCGCGGCGCGCGCGTCGTGTGCGACACCGAAACGACCAGGTGCGAGTCCAGCTCGAGCAGCGCCTTGACCAGGCTGGACTTGCCGGCCCCGCTGGGCGCGGCGACGACGAACAGGTTGCCGGGGGTTTCCATCGCCCCCGATTCTAGGAGGCGCCGCGGGTCAGCTCTTCATCGCGCCTGCGCTGCCGGCCCGCGAAGACATCGTCGGGACCGAGAAGTCGTTGCTCCCGGCGCCGTTCAGCATCGCGAACTGGCCGTCGGCCAGCGCCTTCAGCGTCTGCGCGCGGACCTCGGCGCGCGTCAGGTCGGAGTGGCCGTGCTCGATCGGCAGCACGTCGGCCTGGCCGAAGGGCAGGGTGCCGTCGGCGCGCGCCTTGGCCAGCTGCGCCTCGACCTGCGCCCGGCTCACGTCCGAGGTGATTGGTTGCGGGATATGGAAGCGGGCTTCCTGGGCCAGCGCGCTGCCGGCAGCGGCGAGGGACAGGGTGGCGATGGCGAGGATCGAGAAGGTCTTCATGCTGCGCTCCGGTGTGTTTTGGGGTTCGAAGCGGACGGCGTTGCTGCCGTCCACGAGTCCAATTCTGGAAACCGAAAGCCACGCGACGCGAACGCCCGGATGACAAATTCGTAATCCAGCGCGCGGCCGAAAGATGCGACGATCGACCGCGTCCGCAACCCCTACGCAAGCTGCCGTCATGCGCCTTCTCGTCGTCGAGGACGAAGCCAAGCTCGCCGAGTACCTGCACAAGGGCCTGAGCGAGAACGGGCATGTCGTCGATGTCGCGCGCGACGGCATCGAGGGGCGGCGCCTGGCCACCGGCGGCGACTACGACCTGGTGCTGCTCGACCTGATGCTGCCCGGTGTCGACGGCTTCGGCGTGCTCGCGGCCTTGCGCGCGCAGAGCCGCTATACGCCGGTGCTGATGCTCACCGCGCGCGACAAGGTCGAGGACCGCGTGCGCGGACTCGAGCAAGGGGCGGACGATTACCTCGTGAAGCCGTTCGCGTTCTCCGAGCTGCTGGCGCGGGTCGGTGCGCTGCTGCGCCGGTCCGGGCCGGCCGGCGCGCAGCCGCTGGCCGAGCTGCGCCTGGGCGACCTCGAGCTCGACCTGATCGCTCGCCGGGCCACGCGCGCCCAGCAGCGGCTGGACCTGACGGCCAAGGAGTTCAAGCTGCTCACGCTGCTGCTGCGCCGGCGCGGCCAGATCCTGTCGCGCACGACGCTGGCCGAACAGGTCTGGGACATGAACTTCGATTCCGACACCAATGTCGTCGAGGTCGCGGTGCGCCGGCTGCGCGCCAAGCTCGACGACCCGTTCCCGGCCAAGCTGCTGCATACCGTTCGCGGCATGGGCTACGTGCTCGAGGAGCGCGACGCGTGAAGCCGCGCCGGGCACCGTCGATCGGCCGCCAGCTGTCCTGGGCGCTCGCGCTGCTGACGCTGGTCGGCCTGGCAGTCGTCAGCGCGGTCATCTACTCGGCCACCGCGATGCGGCTGCAATCGGCGCAGGAGGAAGCGCTGGAAGGCAAGACCAAGGTGCTCGCCGAGTTCGTGCGCAACGCCAGTTCGGGCGGCGAGGCCGGGCTGCTCGAGAAACTGTCGATGGTCGGGCCGATGCGCGACGGCACCTATCTCGAGCTCGTCCGCGCCGACGGCACGCTGATCTTCCGCGACGCGCCGGCGTCGACGTTCAGGCACAGCGTCGAGCAGCGCTTCCAGGTCTCGGCGGCTCGCATTCCCGGCGGCGTCGTCCGCGGTCATCTCGTCGTCGACACCGGTCACGACGCAGAGCTGCTGCGCGGCCTGGCCCTGACGCTGGTGGTGACCTCGCTCGTCGGCGCCGGGCTCACCGGGCTGGCGATCCGCTGGCTGGTGCGGCGCGACCTGCGCCCGCTCGTCACGCTGGCGGCGCAGACACGCGCGATCTCGGCGCGCCGGCTCGACCAGCGTCTGAACCTGCCCGACCCGGCCGAGGAGCTGGTGCCGTGGATCGAGCAGTTCAACGCGCTGATGGACCGGCTCGAGCGTGCCTACGTCCAGCTCGAGGCCTTCAATGCCGATGTCGCGCACGAGCTGCGCACGCCGATGGCCAACCTGATCGTGCAGACCGAGGTCGCACTGTCGCGCGAGCGCTCGTCCGACGCGCTGCGCGAGACGCTGGTCTCCAACCTCGAGGAAATGCAGCGCCTGTCGGCGATGGTCACCGACATGCTGTTCCTGTCCCAGGCCGACCGCGGCGCGCTCGCGCGGCGCGGCGAGCCGGTGAGCCTGGCCGCGCTCGCGCGCGACGTGGTCGAGTTCCACGAGGCGCCGCTCGACGAAGCGGGGCTGGCGCTGCGCATCGAGGGCGATGCGGTGGTCCCGGTCGACGAGGCACTGTTCAAGCGCGCGCTGTCCAACCTGCTCGGCAACGCGACGCGC
>MEGM01000154.1:7454-16300 GCA_001725505.1 Rubrivivax sp. SCN 70-15
TGCGCATCGCCGCCGATCTGCCGGACCAGGTCGAGGTCGTCGTGCAGAACCAGGGCCAGGCGATCGACGCGCAGGCGCTGCCCAGGCTGTTCGACCGCTTCTTCCGCGCCGACGCGTCGCGCTGTTGCGACGAGCAGCAGCATCACGGCCTGGGCCTGGCGATCGTTGCCGCGATCGCGCGCATGCACGCCGGGCGTACGCTGGCCGAGTCTGCGGGCGGCGTGACGCGGGTCGGCTTCACGCTCGCCGCGCGCTGACGGCGCGCCGGTGCCAAACCGCTGCCGCACTTCGTTGCGCCAGGTCAAGCACGGCCGGCTTTCGGCCGCGGGCTGGGCGCGCTGGCAGCCCGATAATCGCGGTTCGAATCCGGCCGCGGCGCCGGATCCCGCCGCGCTCGCCCACGAACCGCCACCCGACCCACGCCATGACCCGTCGCAGAGTCCTCGTCCCGGCGCTTGCCGCCGCCGTCGTCTTGCTGCTCGTGGCGGGGACGGCCTGGCTGCGCTTCGGGCGCGCGATTGCAGTGCCGATCGTCGAAGCGGCGCAGGGCAGGGTGGCATTGCGCGTGCTCGGCCCCGGCACGGTGCAGGCGCGCGTGCCGGTGACGCTGAGCTCGCGCATCACGGCCACCGTCGCGCGCATCGACGTCGACGTCGGCGACGCGGTCCGGCGCGGACAGGAACTGGTCCGGCTCGACGACCGTGATCTCGCCGCGCGGCGCGGCGTCGCCGGCGGCCAGCAGGTCTCGCTGGCGCGCGCGCTGGACGCGGCGAAGGCCGGCGTCGCGAAGGCCGAGGCCGATCTGGAGCTCGCGCGCAGCAAGCAGCGCCGCGACGCCGAGTTGCTGCACCAGGGCTTCGTCTCTGCGGCCGTGCTCGACGCGTCGGACGCCGCGCTGCGCGCTGCCCGCGCCGGGCTGGACAGCGCGCGCGCGGCGCAGGCGGCGCGCGAGGCCGACCTGCAGGCCCAGGCGCAGGAGCTGCGCTATGCCGACACGCAGATCTCGTTCACGCGCCTGACCGCGCCGATGGACGGCGTGATCGTCGCCCGCCTCGTCGAGGTCGGCAGCACCGTCGTGCCGGGCAGCCCGCTGCTGCGCATCGTCGATCCGGCGTCGCTCTGGGTCGCGACGCAGGTCGACGAGTCGATCGTCGGCCAGGTCCGGGTCGGGCAGCCGGCGCACATCCGGCTGCGCACCGGCGAGACGCTCGCCGGCAAGGTGGCACGCATCGCGCGCGAGTCCGATGCGGCGACGCGCGAGCTGGAGGTCGACGTCGCGTTCGACACGCCGCCGGCGCGCTTCGCGATCGACCAGGAAGCCGAGGTCACGATCGTTGCCGGCGAGGCGCAGGGCATCGTCGTGCCGGCGAGCGCGCTGACGCGCGACCGCCAGGGCCGCCAGGGCTTGCTCGTCGTCGCCGGCTCGCGCACCGCGTTCCGGCCGGTCCGGACCGGCGCCAGCGACGGCGCCCAGGTGAGCGTGGCCGAGGGGTTGGCCGCCGGTGAGCGCGTCGTCGCGCCGGCCGCGGGCGTGAAGGCCGGCGTGCGCGTGACGGCGCGGGCCGCGGCCGGCCGCTGAGCTCGGCCGGGACGTCGCCATGGACCTCGCGCTGAAGGACATCCGCCGCCATGTCGGCAAGTTCGTCGCGACGATCGTCGGCGTCGCGATGCTGCTCGCGATCGTTCTCGTGATGAACGGCATCTACCAGGGCAACATCGCCGACGGCGTCTGGCTGATCGACAACACCCGCGCCGACCTCTGGGTCGTCGAACGCGGTCGCGGCGGGCCGTTCAACGAGAGCTCGCGCATCCCGAGCGATGCCTGGAAGAGCGTCGCCGCGACGCCCGGCGTCGCGCGCGCCAGCCCGCTCGTGATCTACGGCGGGCAGCGCGACATCGCCGGCCAGAGCCAGCAGCTCACGTTCATCGGCTACGACGTGTACGGCGGGCTCGGCGGCCCCGGTCGCATCGTCCAGGGCCGCAGCATCGAGGCGCCGCATTACGAGATGGTGGCCGACCGCAAGCTCGGCCTGGCGCTGGGCGACCGCGTGACCTTCGGCACCCACGTCTACGCGGTGGTCGGCCTCACCCAGGGTGCGGTCGATTCGGGCGGCAGCCCGCTCGTCTACCTCTCGCTGCCCGACGCGCAGGAAGTGCAGTTCCAGCAGGACAACCGCGCGCTCGTCGCGGCCCGCGCCGCCAACCTGCAGCGGCTCGAACGTGCCGGCTACAGCGCAGAGCAGGCGAGCCGGCTGCTGCCGCTGCTGTCGTCCACCGGCGACACCGTCAACGCGGTGCTGGTCCGGCTGGCGCCGGGCGCCGACGGCGCGGCGGTCGCGCGGCACGTGCGCGACTGGCTGTACTTCAACGTCTACACCACCGACGAGGAACGCAGCCTGATGCTCGAAGGCAAGCTGAGCAAGATGTCGGCCGTGCTCGGGCTGTTCCGCACGCTGCTCGTCATCGTCGCGATCGTCATCATCGCGCTCATCGTCTACGTGCTGACGATCGAGAAGATCCGCTCGATCGCCACGCTCAAGCTGATCGGCGCGCCGAACTGGGTCATCGTGCGGCTGATCCTGGAGCAATCGCTGGCACTGACGCTGGCCAGCTTCGCGCTCGCCTACGGGCTGCGTGCGCTGATCGCACCGAACTTCCCGCGCACGCTGGCCTTCGTGGCGCAGGACACCGCGATCACCTTCACGGTGATGCTGGTCGGCGGCGTGGTCGCCAGCTTCATGGCGATCTGGCATGCGTTGCGCACGCCGCCGCAACTGGCCCTCGGCGGGTGACATGAACCACCCCCGTAGCGGCTTCGCCGCTCCCCCTCGAGCGGGCGACCCCTGCGGCCGGGCGAAGCCCGTCCGCGGCGTCCGCCTGATGCTTCCGGTTCCTGCGGCGAGGCTGGCGCTTCCCGGTGCGGACCACTGACATGCCGGTCGTCGAAGTCGAGAACGTCTCCAAGACCTTCGGCAGCGGCGAGCTCGCCGTGCAGGCGCTCAAGCCCTGCTCGTTCACCGTCGAGCAGGGCGAACTGGCGGCGCTGATCGGTCCCAGCGGCTCGGGCAAGAGCACGCTGCTGCTGTCGATCAGCCTGATCCTCGAGCCGACGGCGGGGCGCATCGTGATCAACGGCCAGAAGGTCTACGACAACGGCTGGACCGGGGTCGACGAGCGCGCTTTCCGCCGCCGCAACATCGGCTTCATCTTCCAGCAGCACAACCTGATCCCGTTCCTCACCGCGCAGGAGAACGTGGCGCTGGTGATGCAGCTCAACGGCGCGAACCGGCGCGAGGCCGGCCGGCGCGCGAAGGAGCTGCTCGGCTACCTGGAGATCGCGCACCGTGCCGACTCGCTGCCGGCGAATCTGTCCGGCGGGGAGCAGCAGCGCGTCGCGATCGGACGCGCGCTGGCGAACGAGCCGCCGCTGATCCTGGCCGACGAGCCCACCGCCGCGCTCGACACCGAGCGCGGCAGCAAGGTCATGGCGCTGCTGCGCCGGATCGCTCGCGAACGCCGCTCGGCGGTCATCACCGTCACCCACGACCACCGGATGATCGAGGGCTTCGACACCGTCTACCAGCTCGAGGACGGCCAGCTGACGCGCATGCCGGCGGCGACGCCGGCCTGAGCGGCGGCGCGGCGCGCCGGTGCGTCAGCGCTTGCGCGCCACCATCCCGATCAGTGCGGAACGGCCATGGTGCTGGCGGCCCTCGGTCAGTTCGGCCTCGTAGTCGCTCAGCTCGACGATCTCGAGCGCCGCGAAGGCGCTGCGCAGCGTCGCCTCGGTGTAAAGGTGCGACTCGATGCCGGGCCCGCCGGTCTTGTACTCGAGCTGCCTGGGGGTGTAGCCCTGCAGCACGAGCAGGCCACCGGGCCGGAGCGCGCGCACCATGTTCGCGAACAGGCGCTCGCGCATCGCAGGGTCGGCGAACTGGACGAAGATCGCCACCACCGCGTCATAGGCCGCCTCGGGCCAGGCCCAGCCATCGCAGTCGGCGACGCTGTAGTTCACCGTCACGCCGGCGGCGGCGGCGAGCTTGCGTGCCTTGGCCACGCCGAGCTCGGCGATGTCGAACGCGTCGACCCGGTGGCCCTGCGCGGCGAGCCAGACGCTGTTGCGGCCCTCGCCGTCGGCCACGCAGAGCACGCGCCCGGCCGGAGCCAGCAGCGCCGCGTGCGAACGCAGGTATGCGTTGGGCTCCTGGCCGAAGATGAATTCGTCGCCCTCGAAGCGCTTGTTCCAGGTGGCGGCGGCGTCGGAGAAGGAATTGGCTGTCATGACGGTAAGGGAGTTGAAGGAACCATTGGGCCACAAGCCGCGGCGTCCGCGAGAATCCGCGCATTGAGGAGGCGCCGACGATGATCTTCCGCCAGCTTTTCGAGCCGCTGTCCAGCACCTACACCTACCTGATCGGCTGCGAGTCGACCGGCCAAGCCTTGCTCATCGACCCGGTCGTCAACAGCATCGACCGCGACCTCGCCGAGCTGCAGCGCCTGGGTCTGACGCTGGCCTTGACGCTCGACACCCATGTCCACGCCGACCACATCACGGCCGCGCTGCAGCTCAGCCAGCGCGTGGGCAGCAAGATCGCCGCGCCGGCGCTCGACCGCCTGCCCTGCGTCGACATCGGCGTCGTCGAGGGCCAGCCGCTGAGGCTGGGCAGCCTGACGCTGGAGCCGCTGCACACGCCCGGCCACACCGACTCGCACCACGCCTACCGGCTCGGCGACCACGTCTTCACCGGGGACGCATTGCTGATCGACGGCTGCGGCCGCACCGACTTCCAGAACGGCAGCGCGCAGGACCTGTACCGCAGCGTCACCGGCAAGCTGTTCGCGCTGCCCGACGAGCAGCTCGTCTATCCGGGGCACGACTACAGCGGTCGCCGCGTGTCGTCGATCGGCCAGGAGAAGGCGCGCAACCCGCGCCTCGGCCAGGGCCGCACGCTGGAAGAGTTCGAGCGCCTGATGGCTGGACTGAACCTGCCCTACCCGAAGTTCATCGACCACGCCGTTCCGGGCAACCGCCAGTGCGGCGTCTGCCCGGCCGACCTGCCCGAGCAGCTTCAGGCCTACTGCCAGCGGATGAGCGACAGCCCGCAGGGCTGAACGGGCGGCCGGGCGCGAGGCGGCGCGCTATTCGATGTTTTGCACCTGAACTTCGAGTACGAAGCCAAGTGCTTGTCGTGCTTTGAGATCTTTATTCGGTCGCTTCCAAAACCCCACAACTTGCCCCACAGCTTTTCGTGGCAATGCGGTGCTTGGACCTGTCGTCGGCAGGACGCGCAGCAACGTGGCTGTAGCCTGCGGCGCGCTCGCGCGGTGGCGCCCGTCCACCTTACGGCCGGCGCCGCGCAGGCGGGGCCGAGCCAGGGTGTCAGTCACCGTCCTCCAGCCGCCAAAGAACGCCGAATGGTGGCGTCGCGCTTCACGCCGGCCAGCCGCGCATCGTGAAGGCGTTGACCAGGAACTCGATCATCAGCCGGACCTTCGGCGAGACCAGCTTGCGCGAGGGGTAGACCGCGTAGACGCCGAGTTCGATCGAGCGCCACGCCGGCATCACCTCGACCAACGTGCCAGCCAGCAGGTCGGCCCCGACCATGAAGCTGGGCTGCAGCACGATGCCCTGGTGGCGCAAGGCCGCCACTCGGCAGGTGTCGCCGCTGTTGGTGCGCAGGCGTGGCGTCACCTTGACCGAGGCCACGCCCACGGGCCCGGTGAACTCCCATTGGTCGCCCATCGAGAACAGGCTGTAGGCCAGCACGTCGTGGCCGGCGAGCTCGGACGGGTGGCCGGGCTGGCCGCGTGCGCGCAGGTAGGTGGGTGACGCGCAGAGGACCATGCGCGTCGAGGTGAGCTGCCGACTCACCAACGATGAATTCGGCAGCCGCGCGATGCGCACGGCCATGTCGAAGCCTTCCTCGACCAGATCGACCACGCGGTCGGCCAGCGTCACGTCCAGCACCAGCTTCGGGTGCTGCGCCATGAACTCGGCCCACAGCGGCGCCAGGTGCAGCAGGCCAAAGGAGAACGGCACGTTGATGCGCAGCAGGCCGCTGGCCTCGCCGCTGCGCGATGTGATCTCGCCTTCGGCCTCTTCCACGCCGCCTAGCAGTTCGCGGCAGCGCGCCAGGAAGACTTCGCCTTCCGGCGTCAGCGACAGCTTGCGGGTCGTGCGGTGCAGCAGCCGCACGCCCAGGCGCGACTCCAACTCGGCCACGTAGCGCGAGATCGCCGCCTTCGAGATCTCTAGCGTGTCGGCCGCCTTGACGAAGCTGCCGGCGTCGGCTATCGCAACGAAGGCCTGCATTTCGGTGAACCTGTCCATCGCGCGGTCGATTGTCTCAAGAATCGGGACAGTTAAAACAGCTGGGAGATGTTTATCTCTGGATGCGGGACTCCTAAAGTCCTCCCATCGCAGCCCAGGTTGCACTTTTCAGAGGAAACCCACCATGAAGATCACCGTCATCGGCGCCGGCAACATGGGCTCGGCCTTCGTCAAGCAACTCGTCCGCGCCGGCCACCAGGTCAGCGTGACGGCGCGCAGCGCCGACAAGGCCGCGCAGGTCGCCGCCGCCAACCCGAGTGCCACTGCCGTGGCCATCGCGGGCGCTGCGGCCGGCGCCGACGCCGTCATCGTGGCCACCGGCTACGGCGACGCCGTGGGCGCACTGCACGCCGTCGGCGACCTGAAGGGCAAGGTGGTCATCGACATCACCAACCCGCTGACGGCCGACTACATGGGCCTGACCATCGGCCACAGCACCTCGGCAGCCGAGGAGATCGCCAAGGCCGTGCCGGGCGCCGAAGTCGTGAAGGCCTTCAACACCGTCTTCGCGACCGTCCTGGCCGACGGCGCGGACTTCGGCAACGGCCGCAAGGTCGAGGTCTTCGTTGCCAGCGACAGCGAGCGTGCGAAGCAGACCGCCAGCGCCATCGCCGGCAGCATCGGCTTCACGGTCACCGACGCCGGTGGTCTGAAGAACGCGCGTTACCTCGAGCCGCTGGCCGGCTTGAACATCTACCTCGGCTACGGCGCCGGCCTGGGCACGGCGATCGCGCCGACCTGGATCCGCAAGGCCTGACCGTCATCCCATTCAACCCTTCAGGAACATCACCATGAGCAACGTCAACACGTCACTGACCCAACGCGTGCTGGGCACCGACGCCGGCTTCGGCCCGCTGGCCCTGCGCATCCCCATCGGCATCATCTTCATCGCGCACGGCGCGCAGAAGCTGTTCGGCGCCTTCGGCGGCTACGGCCTGGAAGGCACAGGCCAGTTCATGGCCTCGCTGGGCCTGACGCCCGGCTACCTGATGGCCTTGCTGGCCGGCAGCGCCGAGTTCTTCGGCGGCCTGGCCCTGCTGTTCGGCGTGCTGGTGCGGCCGGCCGCCGCGGCGCTGGCCTTCGCGATGCTGGTTGCGATCTTCTCGGTGCACGTCAAGAACGGCCTGTTCCTGGACAAGAACGGCTACGAGTACGCCCTCGCGCTGCTGGCGGCGTCGGTGTCGCTGCTGCTCAGCGGCGCCGGCAAGCTGTCGGTGGACTCGGCGCTGGCAGCGCGCTCCGCGCGCTGATCACCTCGCTCATTTCAAGCACGAATCCAGGAGCATCCTGATCATGACCCGCCTGCCGAGCCTGTTCGTCTCGCACGGCGCGCCCACCTTCGCGATCGAGCCCGGCCTGGCCGGGCCGAAGCTGACGGCGCTGGGCCGGGCCCTGCCGCGGCCGCAAGCCGTGCTGGTGGTGTCGCCGCACTGGATGACGCCAAGCCCGCGCGTGGGCTTCGCGGCCCGCCCGCAGACGATCCACGACTTCGGCGGCTTCGATCCCGCGCTCTACGAGATCACCTACCCGGTCGACGGCCATCCGGCGCTGGCGCAGCGTGGGCTGGATCTGCTGGTTGAGGCCGGGTGGAACCCGCAGCCCGACGAGCGTCGCGGCCTGGACCATGGCGCCTGGGTGCCGCTGCGGCACCTCTACCCCGAAGCCGACGTGCCGGCCTTTCAGGTGTCTCTGCCGTCGCGTCTGGACGCCGACAGCGCGTGGGCCTTCGGTGCGACGCTGGCGCCGCTGGCCGACGAAGGGGTGCTGATCGTCGGCTCCGGCAGCCTGACGCACAACCTGACCGAATTCCGCTCTGGACCGGGCCGTGCAGAAGGCTACGCCGCCGAGTTCGCGGCCTGGGTGCGCGACGCGGTTGTCCGCGGCGACAGCGCGCAGCTGCGCCAGACGCTGTCGCGGGCCCCGCATGCGAAGCGTGCGCATCCGACTACCGAACACTTCTGGCCGCTGCTGGTCGCGGCCGGCGCCGCGGCTGCGGCCTTGCCGGCCGCCGTGATCGACGGCGGCATCACCCACGGCGTGCTGTCGATGGACAGCTTCGTGTTCGGCGACGCCTGATCGACGAGGACCCCATGAACACCCACGACCTGATCGTCCAGCAACCCGCGGCCGCCCGGCAGCTGGTGCTGCTTTTCCACGGCGTCGGCTCGAACGCGCGCGACCTGCTGCCGCTGGGCGAAGCGCTGTCGCCGCACCTGCCCGACGCACTGATCGTCAGCGTGCAGGCGCCCGAGGCCGCGGGCCGGGGCTGGCAGTGGTTCTCGGTCCAGGGCATCACCGAGGCCGACCGGCCGGCGCGAGTGGCCGCGGCCATGCCCGGCTTCGTGCAGACCGTGCAACGCTGGCAGGACCAGGCCGGCGTGTCGACCGCGCAGACGACGCTGATCGGCTTTTCGCAGGGCGCGATCATGAGCCTCGAATCGACGCAGCTCGACGCCCCGCCGGCCTCTCGCGTGGTCGCGCTGTCGGGCCGCTTCGCGCAGCCACCGCGCAGAGC
>MEGM01000155.1:0-2361 GCA_001725505.1 Rubrivivax sp. SCN 70-15
AACGTCACTGGATCTACCCGTCGTACGAGCCCGGCGCACCGCCTCCGTCTTCCATCGCGCTGCCGGTCACCGTGACGCCACGCGTCCTCGGCTCGATGGTGCGCCTCGATCGACCGGCGTCCGGCCGGGCACGGCTCGTCGCGATCGTGCTCCAGCGGAGCGAGAGCGTCGACTACATCGAACAGGCTCCGCGGGGCGAGCTCTCCTCCGAGCAGCTCGAGGCCCACTATCCGGGCGCCCTCGTCATCACCACCAGCGTGGAGGTCCCTTGATTATGCGCCTCGCCATGATCACGACTGCCTTCGTCCTCGTGTTCTTCCTGCCGGCGATCGCATGGGCGACGGAGACGCGTCTCGCGATCGTCGTCGGTAACAACGGGAGCTCGACGCTCGGTCGCGCCGAGCTGCGTTACGCAGACGACGATGCGGCGAAGTACGCCGCGCTCTTCGCCGGGGCGAGCCAGCGCGAAGACGATGTCGAGATCATCGCGCGGTTCGACGCCGACACTGCGCGCCTCTTCCCGGCACAGGCGAAGAAGGCAGTTATTCCTACCCGCGCAGCCCTCGATGCAGCGGTGGCGCGGACCGCTGCGAAGGCGCACACCGCCCAGGGCTCGGCGCCGTTGTGTGCCTGGACGAAGGGCAGCAGGTCGCGCGGGTCCGAGGTCTGCGTCGCGCTGTAGCGGCCGAGCACGAAGAGCAGGAACCAGGGCGCGTCGGGCACCGTGCCGGCCGCGCGCAGCGCCTGCCAGCGGCGAAGGTCGACGGCGTCGTAGAGGATCACCTGGGTCATCACGCGCTCGCGCGCGAGCCAGCCGAAGAAGTCGGCCAGGCCGGTGTCGCCGATGGCCGGCTGGTCGACCTCGCGCAGCCCGACCGACACCGCCTCCGGGCGCAGCGCGCGCACCATCGCGATCTGTGCCGGCGCGTCGTAGACACGCGCGGCCTCGCTGGTGACCTGCAGCACCATGTTCGGGCCGACCGCGGCATGCACCACGCGCAGCGCCTCGCGGTAGCCGTCGACGTCAAGGCTGTGCCGGCCGGCCGCGTCGCGGATGTGCAGGTGGAGCATCGCCGCGCCGGCGTCCAGGCAGCGGCGCGCGGTGGCGGCCAGCGCCTGTGGCGTGAGCGGCAGCGCCGGGTGGTCGGCGGCCTGCTTGTGGGCGCCGTTCGGCGCGACGGTGACGATCAGCGGGTTCGGGCTCATGCAGCTTCCTACGGGACGGCGCTCAGCGCGGATTCTGGGGCCGGCGCGCGCGTTGCCGACGGGGTCTATCGCTCCCGGGCAGACTCGGGGCCTTTCGACGGAGGTGTGCATGAAGCTATCGGCGATCCCGCTCCTGCTCGGCCTGGCGCTGGCCGGCCCCGCGGCCCAGGCCGCGCTCAAGCCCGGCGACGCGGCCCCGGACTTCAGCACCGAGGCCGCGCTCGGCGGCAAGGCCTTCGGCTTCAAGCTCGCCGATGCGCTGGCGCGCGGCCCGGTGGTGCTGTACTTCTTTCCGAAGGCCTTCACCCAGGGCTGCACGATCGAGGCGCACGAGTTCGCCGAAGCCACCGCGCGCTTCAACGCGCTCGGCGCCACCGTGATCGGCGTCTCGAACGACGACATCGCCACATTGAAGCGCTTCTCGGTCGAGGCCTGCCGCAACAAGTTCGCGGTCGCCGCGGACCCCGACTCGAAGGTGATCCGCGAATACGACGCCAAGCTCGCCTTCATGCCCGGCATGGCGGACCGCATCTCCTACGTCATCGCGCCGAACGGCAAGATCGCCTATGCCTACGCGAGCCTGAGCCCGGACCACCATGTCGCGAACACGATGAAGGTCGTCGAGGAGCTGGCGGCGGCGAAACGCTGAAGGGCGGAGGGGTGGCGCCACTGGCGTGGCAGCTCCTGCGCTCCTGCGCTCCTGCGCTCCTGCGCTGTTGCGCTGCTGCGCTGCTGCGCTGCTGTGCTTCGAGTGACGCTCGGGGGTTGGCGAGGCCGCGCCGGGTCCCGGCCCGGCGGCCGGGTAACTTTCATTTGCTGGCCCAAATGAAAGTCACCAAAGCAAAGGGCCTCAAGACAAACACCATGCCTTCGTCCGGCGCGCGACGGACGATCGGCCCAGCGGGCCACCTGGACCCACCGCAGTCCACCGGCCCGACAGCGCGCTCGGCGACACGGGCTCGCTGCGCTTCGCCCTCGGGTTGGTGCGCCAAGGGCGAAGCGCAGCGAGCCTGAAACGTCGAGCGGGCCAGTGTTTCGGTCGACCTCGGCGGTGAAAAGTGGCCCGCCGGGGCGACGGGCCAGGGCGT
Source organism: Rubrivivax sp. SCN 70-15 (assembly GCA_001725505.1). Taxonomy (GTDB): domain Bacteria; phylum Pseudomonadota; class Gammaproteobacteria; order Burkholderiales; family Burkholderiaceae_C; genus Rubrivivax. The sequence goes on from MEGM01000155.1 coordinate 2,295, forward strand.
GCAGAACGAATGCATGGTTTTGCATTCAGGCCCTCTTCTTTGGTGACTTTCTTCTGGGCCTCCAGAA
>MEGM01000155.1:2449-11221 GCA_001725505.1 Rubrivivax sp. SCN 70-15
GGGCCGGGACCCGGCGCGGCCTCTCCGGCCCGCGGGCGCTGCCCGCAGCGCCCGAGCGCGCGACCGCACGGGTAACGGGCAGCACCGCACGGGTAACGGACAGCACCGCACGGGTAACGGACAGCACCGCAGCGAGCCGTCGGCCGCGGACCGGCCGCGCCGGTGGCCTCGATCGCCTCAGATCGACATCTTCTCGCGCACGCCGTCGGCCTTCATGTCGGCGCCGCGGCCGCGCGCGATGATCTCGCCGCGTTCCATCACCAGGTACTGGTCGGCCAGCTGCTCGGCGAAGTCGTAGTACTGCTCGACGAGCACGATGGCCATCGTGCGGCGGTCGGCGAGCATGCGGATCACGCGGCCGATGCCCTTGATGATGCTCGGCTGGATGCCCTCGGTGGGCTCGTCGAGCATCAGCAGCTTGGGGCCCGCGGCGAGCGCGCGCGCGATCGCGAGCTGCTGCTGCTGGCCGCCGGAGAGGTCGCCGCCGCGGCGGTGCAGCATCTGCTGCAGCACCGGGAACAGCTCGAACAGCTCGGCCGGGATGCGCGTCGCGCCGGGCTTCGTCGCCAGCCCCATGCGCAGGTTGTCCTCGACGGTGAGGCGGCCGAAGATCTCGCGCCCCTGTGGCACGTAGCCGATGCCGCGGCGCACGCGTTCGTAGCTCGCCGCCTTCGTGATCTCGGCGCCGTCGAGCACGACGCGGCCGGTCTTCACCGGCACCACGCCCATCAGGCTCTTCAGCAGCGTCGTCTTGCCCACGCCGTTGCGCCCGAGCACGACCGTGACCTCGCCCAGGCGCGCCTCGAAGCCGACATCGCGCAGGATGTGGCTGCCGCCGTAGTACTGATTCAATCCGTTGACGCTGAGCATCTGCTTGCGACCCTGTGCCTCATGCTGGAGCCCCCTCCCGGAGGGGGCTCGGGGGAGCGGAGCGTTCCACCGCAGGTGTATCTCGGGCTAGCGCCCGAGATACACCTCCACCACCTTTTCGTTGGCCTGCACCTCGGCGAGCCGGCCTTCGGCGAGCACGCTGCCTTCGTGCAGCACGGTGACCTTCTTGCGCCCTTCGGTGAGCTGGTCGACGAACTTCATGTCGTGCTCGACGACGACGAGCGAATGCTTGCCTTCGAGCGACAGGAACAGCTCGGCGGTGCGCTCGGTCTCTTCGTCGGTCATGCCCGCCACCGGCTCGTCGAGCAGCAGCAGCTTGGGCTCCTGCATCAGCAGCATGCCGATCTCGAGCCACTGCTTCTGGCCGTGGCTGAGCAGCCCGGCGGTGCGGTCGGCCTCGTCCTTCAGGTGGATCAGCGCCAGCACCTCGTCGATGCGGTCGCGCTGCGCGCCCGACAGGCGCGCGAACAGCGCGGCGCGAGCGCGGCGGTCGGCCTTGAGCGCGAGCTCGAGGTTCTCGAACACGCCCAGCTGCTCGTAGACGGTGGGCTTCTGGAACTTGCGCCCGACGCCGATCTGCGCGATCTCGGGCTCGGTCAGGCGCAGCAGGTCGATGTTGGAGCCGAAGAAGACGCGCCCGGCGTCGGGCCGGGTCTTGCCGGTGATGCAGTCCATCATCGTCGTCTTGCCGGCGCCGTTCGGGCCGATGATGCAGCGCAGCTCGCCGACGTCGATCGCGAGCGAGAGCGAGTTCAGCGCCTTGAAGCCGTCGAAGCTGACGGTGATGTCCTGCACGTAGAGCGCGACACCCTGGCCGAAGTAGGGCTCGGCACCGGCGATCGCCGAGACGCCGCGCGCCTGGTGTGCCGCGAGCGCCTCGGTGCCCGAGCGCATCAGGTCGGGCGTCACGGGCGCCGCTCCTTGCGGCGCCGGACCAGGCCGACGATGCCGTCGGGCATGAACAGCGTGACCGCGATGAAAAGTGCACCGAGGAAGAAGAGCCAGAAGTCCGGGAACGCGACCGTGAACCAGCTCTTCGCGAAGTTGACGAAGAAGGCGCCGAGGATCGGCCCGATCAGCGTCGCGCGGCCGCCGACCGCGGCCCAGACCGCGATCTCGATGCTCGCCGACGGCGTCATCTCGCTCGGGTTGATGATGCCGACCTGCGGCACGTAGAGCGCGCCGGCGACGGCGCACATCATCGCGCTCAGCGTCCAGATGCTCAGCTTGTAGGCGACCGGGTTGTAGCCGGTGAACATGACCCGGCTCTCGGCGTCGCGGATCGCCTGCAGCACGCGCCCGTACTTGCTGTGCACGATCGCGCGCGCCATCACGTAGAAGCCGATCAGCACCAGCCCCGACAGCCCGCACAGCAGCACGCGCATGCCCGGCGTCGCGATCGGCTGGCCGAGGATGCGCTTGAAGTCGGTGAAGCCGTTGTTGCCGCCGAAGCCGGTCTCGTTGCGGAAGAACAGCAGCATCGCGGCGTAGGTCAGCGCCTGCGTGATGATGCTGAAGTAGACGCCCTTGATGCGCGAGCGGAACGCGAAGAAGCCGAACACGAAGGCGAGCAGCCCGGGCACCGCCAGCACCAGCAGCGTCTGCGCGACGAAGCTGTCGCTCAGCGCCCAGTGCCAGGGCAGCGACTTCCAGTTCAGGAACACCATGAAGTCGGGCAGGTCGCTCTGGTAGCTGCCGTCGCGCCCGATCTGGCGCATCAGGTACATCCCCATCGCGTAGCCGCCGAGCGCGAAGAACAGGCCGTGGCCGAGCGAGAGGATGCCGGTGTAGCCCCAGATCAGGTCCATCGCCAGCGCGCAGATCGCGTAGCAGAGGATCTTTCCGGTGAGGCTGACGTAGTAGTCGCTGAAGTGCAGCGCGCTGCCGCGCGGGACGGCGAGTGCCAGCAGCGGCATCACGACGGCGACGACGATCACGGCCACCAGCACCGCGGTCCACCCGGCGGGGCCGAGCAGCCGCCGCGGAACCGGCTCCGCCGGGCCGGTGGCGGCGCCCCCCTGGGGGGGTACGCCGAAGGCGTTGCGGGGGGGGCTCATGGTTCGGCGCTCCGTCCCTTGAGCGCGAAGATGCCCTGCGGCCGCTTCTGGATGAAGATCACGATGAACACGAGGACCATGATCTTCGCCAGCACCGCGCCTGACCAGCCTTCGAGCAGCTTGTTCAGCACGCCCAGCCCGAGGCCGGCGTAGACGGTGCCGGCGAGCTGGCCGACGCCGCCGAGCACGACGACCATGAACGAGTCGACGATGTAGCTCTGGCCCAGGTCGGGCCCGACGTTGGTGACCTGGCTGAGCGCGCAGCCCGCCAGGCCGGCGATGCCCGCGCCGAGCGCGAACGCATAGGTGTCGATGCGCGCGGTGTCGACGCCGACGCAGGACGCCATGCGCCGGTTCTGCGTCACGCCGCGAACGAACAGGCCCAGCCGCGTCCTGCCGATCAGCAGCGCGACGCCGAGCAGCACGAGCGCGGCGAAGGCGAGGATCGCGATCCGGTTGTAGGGCAGGGTCAGGTTCGGCAGCACCTGCACGCCGCCCGAGAGCCAGTGCGGGTTCTCGACCGCGACGTTCTGCGCGCCGAAGATCGTGCGCACGGTCTGCATCAGGATCAGGCTGATGCCCCAGGTGGCGAGCAGCGTCTCGAGCGGGCGGCCGTAGAGCCAGCGGATCACGCTACGCTCGAGCGCAGCGCCGACGAGCGCGCTGGCGAGGAAGCTGGCCGGCACCGCGGCCAGCATGTACCAGTCGAAGGCACCGGGCAGCCAGTGGCGGAACTGGTTCTGCACGACGTAGGTCGCGTAGGCGCCGATCATCATCAGCTCGCCATGCGCCATGTTGATCACGCCCATCAGCCCGTAGGTGATGGCCAGGCCGAGTGCCACCAGCAGCAGGATCGAGCCCAGGCTCGCGCCGGTGAAGAGCAGGCCGAGGCGGTCGCCCCAGGCCAGGCGCGACTGCACGCGTGCCAGCGACGCCGCGATCGCCGCATGGACGGCGGGGTCCTTCTCGGCGGCGAGCTTGTCGATCAGCAGCGACTGCGTGGCCGGCTGGTCGCCGTCGGCGAGCAGCTTCGCCGCGGCCAGGCGCTTGCCCGCGTCCTTCGACGAGATCAGCACCGCCGCCTTCAGCAGCGCCAGGCGCGCCTTCAGGCCGGGGTCGGTCTCGTGCGCGATCGCGCGTTCGATCAGGCCGAGCCGGCCTTCGTCGGCCTCGTCCTCGAGCTCTGCCACCGCCTTGCGGCGCGATTCGATGTTGGGCGAGAACAGCCGCAGCGACGCGATCGCGATCTGCATCTCGCGCCGCAGCCGGTTGTTGTTGATCACCGACTGCGCATCGTCGGGCAGCGTCGCCGCCGCGCCGGTGACGGCGTCGACGGCCTTGCCATCGGCGTCGACGACGTAGGCCCGGGTCGCGTTGACATGCACTTCGTCGGCGAGCAAGGTCTTCAGGTAGGCCTCGAGGGCGGGATCGGGCGCCGTGCCGTGGCTGGCCACCGCCTCGTTCAGCGCCGCGATGCGCGCGTCGCTGTCGCCCTGCGCGATGCGCAGCGCCTGCTCGGGCGTGAGCGCGAAGGCGGCGCCCGCGCAGACCATCAGCGCGGCGCCGGCCAGCGCCTGCAGCAGCCGCTGCCAGCGCCGACCGGGCATCGAAGGGAGGAGCGCCCGCAGGGCCATCGCCGTCGGGCGCGTCGTCATGCTTACTTCTTCACGACCACGGGGTAGTCGGGCTTGCCCTTGTCCTCGGGGATGTACGGGCTCCACGGCTGGGCCTTGATCGGGCCCGGCGTCTTCCAGACCACGTTGAACTGGCCGTCGGCCCGGACCTCGCCGATGAACACCGGCTTGTGCAGGTGGTGGTTCTTCGGGTCCATCTCGATCGTGAAGCCGTCCGGCGCCTTGAAGGTCTGGCCCGCCATCGCGGCGATGACCTTGTCGGTGTCGGTGCTCTTGGCCTTGTTCACCGCCTGCGCCCACATGTGGATGCCGATCCAGCTGGCTTCCATCGGGTCGTTCGTGATCGGCTTGTCCTTGTCGCCGGGCAGGTTGTGCGCCTTCGCGTAGGCCGCCCACTTCTTGATGAACTCGGCGTTCGTCGGGTTCTTGATCGACATGAAGTAGTTCCACGCCGCCAGGTGGCCGACGAGCGGCTTGGTGTCGACGCCGCGCAGCTCTTCCTCGCCGACCGAGAACGCGACCACCGGCACGTCGGTGGCCTTCAGGCCCTGGTTGCCCAGTTCCTTGTAGAACGGCACGTTGGAGTCGCCGTTGATCGTCGAGACCACCGCGGTCTTCTTGCCCTCGCTCGCGAACTTCTTGATGTTCGCGATGATGCTCTGGTAGTCGGAGTGCCCGAACGGGGTGTACTCCTCCATGATGTCGGCGTCGGTGATGCCCTTGCTGTGCAGGAACGAGCGCAGGATCTTGTTCGTCGTGCGCGGGTAGACGTAGTCGGTGCCGAGCAGCACGAAGCGCTTGGCGTTGCCGCCGTCCTTGCTCATCAGGTATTCCACCGCCGGAATCGCCTGCTGGTTCGGCGCGGCGCCGGTGTAGAAGACGTTCTTGCTCAGCTCCTCGCCCTCGTACTGCACCGGGTAGAAGAGCAGGCCGTTGAGCTCCTCGAACACCGGCAGCACGCTCTTGCGCGAGACGCTGGTCCAGCAGCCGAACACGACCGCGACCTTGTCCTTGCTGATGAGCTGGCGCGCCTTCTCGGCGAACAGCGGCCAGTTCGATGCCGGGTCGACGACGACCGGCTCGAGCTTCTTGCCGAGCACGCCGCCCTTGGCGTTGATCTCGTCGATCGCCATCAGGATGGTGTCCTTCAGCACCGATTCCGAGATGGCCATCGTTCCCGACAGCGAATGCAGGACGCCGACCTTGATCGTGTCGGCGGCCTTGGCGGCCGGCACGCCGAGCGCGGCCAGCGAGGCCGCTCCGATCGTGCGCAGCGCGAAGGTACGGCGGGTGGTCTTGAACATGGGCTTGCCCCTCCTGGGTGGTGAACCGTTGACGACTGGTCCGCAGGGTAGGCAGCGGGGCGCGGGGCGCCAATACGACAGATGACGTAGTGGCGCGCCGCGCCGCGGCGGCGTGCGCCGGTGCGCCGACCCGGCGTGGGGCCTCGCGCCTCGGTACAGTGCAGCCAACGCCGCACCGAGCCCGCCCATGAAAACGATCGCCCCCGACCGCCTGCCCGCGCTGCTGCGCGCGATGCCCAAGGCCGAACTGCATTTGCACGTCGAAGGCTCGCTCGAGCCCGAGCTGATCTTCAGGCTCGCGGCGCGCAACGGTGTCGCGCTGCCCTACGCCAGCGTCGAGGCGCTGCGCGCCGCGTACGCGTTCGGCGACCTGCAGAGCTTCCTCGACATCTATTACGCGGGCGCGAGCGTGCTGCGCCACGAGCTCGACTTCTTCGAGATGGCCTGGGCCTATCTCGAGCGCGCCGCGGCCGACAACGTGGTCCACGCCGAGATCTTCTTCGACCCGCAGACGCATACCGCGCGCGGCGTGCCGATCGAGGCCGTGATCCAGGGCCTGGACCATGCCTGCCACCGCGCCCACGCCGAGCTCGGCGTCAGCGCCAAGCTGATCCTGTGCTTCCTGCGCCACCTGAGCGAGGACGACGCTCTCGCGACGCTCGAGACCGCGCTGCCCTACCGCCACCACTTCATCGGTGTCGGCCTCGACAGCAGCGAGCGCGGCCACCCGCCCGAGAAGTTCGCGCGCGTCTTCGCGCGCTGCCGCGAACTCGGGCTGCACCGCGTCGCCCATGCGGGCGAGGAAGGGCCGCCGGCCTACATCGAGAGCGCGCTCGACGTGCTCCGGGTCGAGCGCATCGACCACGGCGTGCGCTGCGTCGAGAGCCCGGCGCTGGTCGAGCGGCTGGCGCGCGCGCGCATGCCGCTCACCGTGTGCCCGCTGTCCAACGTCAAGCTGCGCGTGTTCCCGACGCTCGCGCAGCACAACCTGAAGGCGCTGCTCGACGCCGGGCTGTGCGTGACGATCAACAGCGACGACCCGGCCTACTTCGGCGGCTACGTGAACGAGAACTTCGTCCAGACCTTCGCCGCGCTGCCGGCGCTGACCGCGGACGATGCCTACCGCCTGGCGGCGAACAGCTTCGAGGCCAGCTTCGCGAGCGCCGACGACAAGGCGCGCTGGACGCGCCAGCTCGACGAGGCCTTCGCCGCCGCGGGCTGACGCGGCCTGACCCGGCGCGCCGGCGTCAGGGTCAGCCGATCACCGGCAGCACCGCGGCCTGCGGCCCGAACGCGTACGCGTCCATGCCCAGGTCGCCGTACTCGAAGCTCTGGTGGATGCGCCGCGCCGGCACGCGCCCGCCGGCACCGGCGGCGACGAAGAAGGACAGCAGGTGCTCGTCGGTCGGGTGCATCAGCACGGCATGCGGGGCCTGGGCGCGGTAGTCGAACAGCGCGTCCCAGTCGCCGGCCTCGGCGCGCGCGGCGAACCAGTCGCGGAAGGCGGTGCTCTCGGGCGTGGCCGGCTGGTCGACGTTCATGCGCCCGCCGGCGAACACGCGGCGCAGGTTGTGCGTGATGCTGCCGCTGCCGACGATGAGCACGCCCTCGGCCGCGAGCGGCGCGAGCGCCGCGCCGAGCGCGAACAGCCGCGCCGGCGTCCAGTCCGGCGGCCAGGCCAGCGGCAGCACCGGCAGGTCGGCGTCGGGTAACAGGTAGCGCAGCGGCGTCCAGATGCCATGGTCCAGCCCGCCCTCGTCGACGCGGTGCGCCGGCAGTCCGGCGGCGTGCAGCAGGCCCTCGACGCGCAGCGCGAGCTCGGGCGCGCCGGGCGCGTCGTAGCGGAGCGTGTAGAGCCTGGGGTCGAAGCCGCCGAAGTCGTAGACCGCGACGTGACGTCCGAGCACCGCCAAGGCCTTTTCGAGAAGGAGATCAAAGTTGAAAGTCAGAACCCGCTTCACCTTGCCCTCGGCAATCAGAGAAGCGAGTGCGAGGTGGCCCCAGTTGAGCTTGGCGCCCTCGAGATAGGGCGAAATCAGCTTTTCGCGTTGACCGGGATCGAGGCAGCCCATCACGCGCCCATAGATCGTTCGTTCGCTCTCGGAGAGACGATCCAGGCGATGCCCGTATTTTGAGCAAACCTCCTCGACCAGCTTCGCCGCCGAGGGGATGCCGGCGGAAATCGATGCGCCAGCACCGATGACGAAGGTGGCGTTACCATCGGCCTCGCGCAGATCGCCGATCAATCGCCTCAGATCGACAGTCGTGCTCATTGTGGTCCTTCTCGCGGCATTGGTTGTGGAACCGAGCCTAGACCACCGATCATCGGCGTTTCAATCTCCGTGCGAATACGCCTCAATGCGTTCAGCCGAAGAGCTATCGGAGACCGTCCATGATCGACAAGCTCGAATATCTCATCGCTCTGGCGCGCGAGAAGCATTTCGGGCGGGCGGCGGAGGCGTGTCACGTGTCGCAGCCGACGCTCTCCTCGGCGATCCGGCAGCTCGAGGACGCGCTCGGGGCGCCGCTGGTGGAGCGCGGGTCGCGTTTCATCGGCTTCACGGCGGAGGGCGAGAAGGCGCTCGACTGGGCGCGGCGGATCGTCGGCGACCACCGTGCCATGCGCGACGACGTCGCCTCGATGCGGCGCGGGCTCACCGGACATCTGCGGCTCGCGGTCATTCCGACCGCGCTGCCGATGGTCTCGCGGCTCACCACCGCCTTCTCCGAGCGCTGGCCGGACGTGAAGCTCTCGATCTTCTCGCGCAATTCCGCCGAGGCGCTGCGGCTGCTCGAGAACCTCGAGATCGACGCCTGCCTCACCTATCTCGACAACGAACCGCTCGGAAAGGTCGCCGCGACCCCGCTCTATCGCGAGCGCTATCA
>MEGM01000156.1 GCA_001725505.1 Rubrivivax sp. SCN 70-15
GCGCGCTCCCCGCCGACGGCGCACGGCGTGCGAACCACGCGGTCGCGCGCGAGGTCGGCCTGCCGCTGATGCGCGCAATGCTCGCCTACGCACGCGGCGACGCCGCCGGCGCGGCCGACGGCCTCTATGCCGCGCGTCCCGCGGCGCAGCGCATCGGCGGCAGCCACGCGCAGCGCGAGCTGATCGACCAGACCCTGTTCGCCGCCTGCGCGGGCGGCCCGCGCCGCGCGCTCGGCCGCGCGCTGCTCAACGAGCGGCTGATGGCGCGCCCGGCGAGCCCGCTCGCGCGCCACTGGAGCGAGCGGCTGGGCGAGGCGCGCGAGGTCCGCGCATGAATCATCGGCCGCAGTCCAAGGGCGCGCCGATGACGGCCGCCGAGCGGCGCATCGAGCGCCTGCTCACGCTCGACGAGCAGATCGCCGAGTCGCTGCGCGAGAGCGCCGCCTGCGGCGAGCTGCGTGCCGCGCCGAGCTGGGGCAGGCCGCTGGCCTTCGGCGACGGCTACGACGAGACGCCGGACGCGCTGAAGATGCCGTTCAAGATCCTCAAGGACGCCGGGGTCGCGCCGCCCGAGGTCGACCTGATGCGCGAGATCGCCGCGCTGCAGGCCGCGCTCGCCGGGAGCGACGACGACCCCGTGGCGCGACCGCAGCGCCAGCGCCTGGCCGAACTGCGCCAGCAACTCGCGCTGCGGCTGGAGAAGCTGCGCACGAGCGGCACGCTGTAGCGCGCGCCGGCGCGGCCGAGCTCATCCGAGCTCAGACGATCGGCTTCAGCAGCTTCTCGGCCGCGATCGTGCGCTGCACCGCAGGCCGCGCCAGCATGCGCTCCAGGAAAGGGGCGAGGTGTGGATACTCGCGCGCCGGCCTGGCCGGGAAGCCGCGCGTCCAGCGGCACAGCATGAAGGCGTAGGCGTCCGCCGCGCTGTAGGTCGCACCGAGCAGCCAGGGCCCGCCGTGCGACGCGAACTGCGCGTCGAGCTGCTCGAGCAGCGAACCGACGCGCGCCTGCGCGTGCGCCTTCACCTGCGCGGCGCCGTCGACATTGCCTTCGTCGACCAGACGCTCGGGGTAGAAGTAATGAATCAGCGTGGCCTGCAGCGTGTTCGTCATCCAGACCAGCCACTTGTAGAAATGCGCCCGCTCGGCCGTGCCCAGCGCCGGCGCCAGCGCCGCGGCGGGGTGCGTGTCGGCCAGGTGCAGGCAGATCGCGGCCGCCTCGTAGAGCACGAGCGCGCCGTCCTCGAGCACCGGGATCAGGCCGTTCGGGTTGAGCTTCAGATAGGCCGGTGACTTGTGCTCGCCCTGCGCGCGGTCGACGAGTTGCAGCTCGAACGGCGCACCGGTCTCGTGCAGCAGGATGTGCGGCGCCAGGCTCGCATTGCCGGGGAAGTAGTGAAGGCGAATCATGGTTGAATGATCGCATGCCATGCCCACTGCGCCATCGCCCAGCCCGCCAACCCACGATCACCGAACCATGAGCCACTACAGCGCCGAGCTCGAATGGCAACGCCAGAGCGACGAGGTCTTCACCGACAACCGCTACAGCCGCCGCCACCGGCTGCGCTTCGACGGCGGCGTCGAGCTCGACGCCTCGTCGTCGCCCAGCGTCGTGCCGCTGCCTTACTCGCACGCCAGCGCCGTCGACCCCGAGGAGATGTTCGTCGCCTCGCTCGCGAGCTGCCACATGCTCTGGTTCCTGTCGCTGGCCGCACAGGCCGGCTGGCGCGTCGACCGCTACCGCGACGACGCCGTCGGCACGATGGCGCGCAACGCCGAGGGACGGATGGCGATGACCGTCGTCACGCTGCGGCCGCAGGTGGCGTTCGGCGGCGAACGCCAGCCCGACGATGCAGCGCTGCGCGCGCTGCACCACCGCGCCCACGACGAATGCTTCATCGCCAGCTCGGTCAGGACCGAGGTGCGCTGCGAGCCGCGGCCGTGATCGCGATCGCGATCGGCACCCCCAGGCTGCGCCTGCGGTCGTTTCGCCAGGACGACCTCGACGCCTACGCCGCGATGAGCGCCGACGCCGAGGTCATGCAGTCCATCGGCAGCGGCGGGCCGGTGGGGCGCGACATCGCCTGGCGCGGCATGGCGATGTTCCTCGGCCATTGGGCGCTGCGCGGCCACGGCATGTGGGCCGTCGAGCGCCGCAGCGACGGCCGGCTGATCGGCCGCGCCGGATTCCACGAGCCCGAGGGCTGGCCCGGCTGCGAACTCGGCTGGCTGCTCGCGCGCGACGCCTGGGGCCAGGGCTATGCGTTCGAGGCCGCTGCCGCAGCGCTGGCCTGCGGGCGCAACGAGCTCGGTCTGGGCGAGGTGATCAGCCTGATCCGCCCGGAGAACGCGCGTTCGATCGCGCTCGCGCGCCGCCTCGGCGCCGAAGACAGTGGCGCGATCGACTTTCTCGGCGGCACGGCCTTGCGGTTCGTCCACGCAGCACCTTGAAATGCCACCGGCCTGCACCAGATGCGACAAGTGGTGCTGGCCCTCGCTCTCATCGCCGGCCTCGTGCTGGCCGTCGCTGCCTGGCTCTGGGGCCCGCCGGTCTGGGCGGCACAGCGCAGGGCCAGGCTGCGCCGGCAGCCGTTTCCGGCGGCCTGGCGCGAGGTGTTGCGCGAGCGCTGGCCCTACTTCGCGCAGCTGCCGCCCGACCTGCAGCTTCAGCTGAAGGAGCACATCAAGGCTTTCGTCGCCGAAAAGCCCTTCATCGGCTGCAACGGCCTGGAAGTCACCGAAGAGATGCGCGTGCTGATCGCGGCCCAGGCCAGCCTGCTGCTGCTGAACCGCCGCGCCGGGCTCTTCAATGGCCTGCGCCAGGTGCTGGTCTATCCCGGCGCCTTCGTCGTCGATCGGGTGCAGAACGACGCCGCCGGCCTCGTGCGCGAAGGCCGCCAGGTGCTGCTGGGCGAGTCGTGGCAGCGAGGCCAGGTCGTGCTGTCCTGGGACGACGTGCTGGCCGGCGCGGCCGACCCCGCCGACGGCCGCAACGTCGTGATCCACGAGTTCGCGCACCAGCTCGACCAGGAAAGCGGCGCGGCCAACGGCGCGCCGTTCCTCGGCCGGCGCGACCGCTACGCGCGCTGGGCGGCCACGCTGGGCGCCGCCTTCGCCCGGCTGCAGCGCCAGGTGGCGCTGGGCGAGCCGACGCTGATCGACGCCTATGGCGCCACCAGCCCGGCCGAGTTCTTCGCCGTCGCGAGCGAGGTGTTCTTCGAGCAGCCTCGGGCGCTCGCCGCCGAACAGCCGGCACTGTTTGCCGAGCTCGCCGGCTTCTACCGCGTCGACCCGCTGAGCTGGTAGACGCGCCCGCTCAGCGCGCGACCGCCTGGCGCACCGCATGCTCCCAGTGCGCCATCAGCTCGCCGGCGCGCTCGCGCGTGAGCGTCGGCTCGAAGCGGCGCTCGGCCTGCCAGAGCGCGGCCAGCTCGTCCCGGCTGCGCCAGACGCCGGTGGCCAGGCCGGCCAGGTAGGCCGCACCGAGCGCGGTGGTCTCGGTGATGCGCGGGCGCACCACCGGGATGCCGAGCAGGTCGGCCTGGAACTGCATCAGCAGGTCGTTGACGCTGGCGCCGCCATCGACGCGCAGCTCGGTCACCGCGCCAGCCTCGGCCGCGGCCCGGGACGACGCGATGTCACGCGTCATGGCCTGCAGCAGCGCCGCGCTCTGGAACGCGATGCTCTCGAGCGCCGCGCGCGCGATGTGCGCGACCGTGCTGCCGCGCGTCAGCCCGACGATCGCGCCGCGCGCGTCGGCGTTCCAGTACGGCGCGCCCAGGCCGGCGAAGGCGGGCACGAACATCACGCCGCCGGCATCGGGCACGCTCTCGGCGAGGGCCTGCACCTCGGCGCTGGCGCGGATCGCATGCAGGCCGTCGCGCAGCCATTGCACGACCGCGCCGCCGATGAAGACGCTGCCTTCGAGCGCGAACTCGGGCGCGGGCCCGGTCTGCGCGGCGGCGGTCGTCACCAGCCCGTGGGTCGACGCCGCGAAGCGGCTGCCGGTGTGCGTGAGCATGAAGCAGCCGGTGCCGTAGGTGTTCTTCGCCAGCCCGGGCGCGAAGCAGGCCTGGCCGAACAGCGCCGCCTGCTGGTCGCCGGCGACGCCGGCAATCGGCACCGGCGCGCCCAGCAGCGTCGTCTCGCCGTAGAGATGGCTGGATGGATGCACCTTGGGCAGCAGGCTGTCGGGCACGTGCAAGACCTTCAGCAGCTCGTGGTCCCAGACGTTGTGGCGGATGTCGAACAGCATCGTGCGCGACGCGTTGCTGACGTCGGTGGCGTGCACGCGACCCTCGGTGAGCTTCCAGATCAGCCAGCTGTCGACGGTGCCGAAGGCGAGCTCGCCGTGCGCCGCGGCGATGTGCGCGCCGCTCACGTGGTCGAGGATCCAGCGCAGCTTGGTGGCCGAGAAATAGGGGTCGATCACGAGCCCGGTGCTGCGCCGGATCGGCTCGGCCAGGCCTTGTGCGCGCAGCTGCGCGCACAGCGGCTCGCCGCGCCGATCCTGCCAGACGATCGCGTTGTGGATCGGCTCGCCGGTGCGCCGGCTCCAGACCAGCGTGGTCTCGCGCTGGTTCGTGATGCCGATGGCCGCGAGCTCGCGTGCCGTCAGGCCTGCCCTGGCCAGCGCCTCGTGCGCGGTGGCGAGCTGGCTCGTCCAGATCTCGTTCGGGTCGTGCTCGACCCAGCCCGGCTTCGGAAAGATCTGCGTGAACTCGCGCTGCGCCATCGCGACGATGGCGCCGCTGGCGTCGAAGACGATGCTGCGCGAGCTGGAGGTGCCCTGGTCGAGGGCAAGGACGTACTTCGTCATCGGCGGTCTCCTGCGATCCGGGCCCGATTCTCGGCCGATCCCGTGCCGGCTCCGGCCGGCACGCTCTACGTTGCACATTACAGCCCATGCCCCACCGCACCGCCCTCGCCACCGGCACCCTCTTCGCCCTCGCCGCCGGGTTGATGTGGGGCCTGGTCTTCGTCGCCCCGCTGCTGCTGCCGCAGTACCCGGCGGCCTGGCTCTCGTTCGGACGCTACTTCGCGTTCGGGCTCATCGCGCTGCCGCTGGCCTGGCTCGACCGCAGGCGCATCCGGGGGCTCGCACGCGCCGACTGGATCGACGCACTCAAGCTGTCGCTGATCGGCAACCTGCTGTACTACCTGCTGCTCGCGGCGGCGATCCAGCGCGCCGGCGGCCCGCTGCCGACGATGATCATCGGCACGCTGCCGGTGGTGATCGCGCTCGCGTCGAACCGGCGCAACGCGGCGCGCGACGGCCGCCTGCCCTGGGCGCGGCTCGCGCCGTCGCTGGCGCTGATCGCGGCCGGCATCGCCCTGGTCAACCACGCCGAGCTGGCGCAGCTGCGCGCCGACACCGACCTCGGCCGCTACGCCGTCGGCGCGCTGCTCGCGGTCGGCGCGGTGGCCTGCTGGACCTGGTACCCGATCCGCAACGCCGACTGGCTGCGCGCGCACCCGGACCGCTCGCCGACGACCTGGGCGACCGCGCAAGGCCTCGCGACACTGCCGCTGGCCGCGGCCGGCGCGCTCGGCTTCTGGGCCTTCAGCGCCGCGAACGGCTCGACGTTCGCGCTGCCCTTCGGCCCGACACCGCTGCGCTTCGTCGCGCTGATGCTCGCGATCGGGCTGTTCGCGTCCTGGCTCGGCACGCTGTGCTGGAACGAGGCCAGCCAGCGCCTGCCGACGATGCTCTCGGGCCAGCTCATCGTGTTCGAGACGCTGTCGGCGCTGGCCTACGCCTTCGTGCTGCGCGGGCAATGGCCGGCGCCGGGCACGCTGGCCGGCATCGCGCTGCTCGTCGCCGGCGTGGCCTGGGCGCTGCGCGCGCGGCCCACGCCGCTGGCGGCCGAGGCGCACGCAGGCTGAGCGCGCGGTGCGCGGCGGGGCCCGCGCGCCACGTCGGCGCCCGGGCCTGCGACGGATTGACGAACGCCTGCGTAAGGATCGGCGCGGCTGCGCGACGAACCGGCGGGGACCAACGTCTCCGTCCACTTCGTCATTCGATCCAGGAGATTTCAAGATGAATCAGAAGCTCATCGTCCGCAGCGCCATGGCCGGCCTGTTCGCACTCGGCACGCTCGGCGTGCTGCCCGCTGCCCACGCGGCCGACCCGAAGGGCATGGAGAAGTGTTTCGGCGTCGCCAAGGCGGGGCAGAACGACTGCGGCAGCAACAAGACCGCGCACGCCTGCGCCGGCCAGTCCAAGATGGACAACGATCCGCACGACTTCAAGTTCGTGAAGACCGGGACCTGCGCCAGCATGGGCGGGTCGCTGACGCCGGGCGGCACGATGACGGACAAGAAGTAAGCCGCGGCAGGCCGATGAACGCAGTCCGCGCCGTCTCCCCGCCCCACCCCAGGCTCGGCGTCGGCGTCGGGCTGCGCGCCGCGCATTACGGCGACTTCCTCTCGCGCCGGCACGACGTCGGCTGGCTCGAGGTGCACAGCGAGAACTACTTCGGCGCCGGTGGCTACGACCTGCATGTCCTGCACCGGCTTCGCGCCGACCATCCGCTCAGCATTCACGGTGTCGGCCTCGCCCTCGGGTCGGCGGATCCCGAAACCGGCCGCCACGTCGCCAGGCTCGCGCGCCTGGTCGAGGCGACCGAGCCGGCGCTCGTCTCCGAGCACCTGTGCTGGGGCCGCGGCTTCGGCCGCCATTTCAACGACCTGCTGCCGCTGCCGTACACGCAGCAGGCGCTCGCGCTGATGATCGAGCGCGTGTCCCGGCTGCAGGAAGCGCTCGGCCGGCACGTGCTGATCGAGAACGTCTCGAGCTACCTCGAGTTCCGCGCCAGCGAGATTCCGGAAGGCGAATTCATCGCCGAGCTGGCGCGCCGCAGCGGCTGCGGCGTGCTGCTCGACGTGAACAACCTGTACGTCAACCAGCTCAACCACGGCAGCGACGCGCTCGCCACGATGCGCGCGATCGCGCCCGGGTCGGTGGCGGAGATCCACCTCGCCGGGCACCTGGTGGCGCCGCACTGCGTGGTCGACACCCATGGCGACCGCGTCGCCGAGCCGGTGTGGGCGCTGTACCGCGCCGCGCTCGAACGCTTCGGAGCGGTGCCGACGCTGATCGAATGGGACACCGACATCCCGCCGCTCGAGGTGCTGCTCGACGAAGCGCGGCACGCCCGCACGCTGCAGCAGGGGGTCTGCCGTGTCTGAGCTCGGCGCGCTGCAGCGCGCGATGGGCGCAGCGATCGCCAGCGCCGACGCCGCGGCCGAAGCCGCGCCGCTGTTCCGCGGCTCGCCGCAGGCCGCGCTGATGCGCCTGGCGGTCTACCGCGGCAATATGGTCGGCGCCTGCACCCAGGCGCTGGGCGGCGCTTACCCGATCGTCGCCAGGATCGTCGGCGCGCCGTTCTTCGAGGGTCTGGCGCGCGAGTACCTGCGCCGCTTCCCGTCGCAGAGCGGCGACCTGAACGAGTTCGGCGCGAACTTCCCGCAGTTCGTCGCCGACTTCGAGCCCACCCAGGACCTGCCCTACCTGCCGGACGTGGCGCGCATGGAGTGGCTCGCTCACCGCGCGTACTACGCGCACGATGCCGCCGCACCGGACCTCGCCCCGCTGGCCGCAGTGGCGGAAGAGGACTACGGCGCGCTGCGCTTCGAGCTCGCGCCGGCGTGCGCGCTGCTCGAGTCGCGCTGGCCGCTGGCGCGCCTGTGGGAAGTGCACCAGGACGATTACCGGGGCGAGTTCGCCGTCGACCTCGACGCCGGCGCGCAGCGCGTGCTGATCCACCGGCCGCTGTTCCGGGTGCAGGTGGCGGAACTCGAGCCGGGCAGCCACCGCTTCCTCGAGCGCGTCGCGGCCGGGGCGACGCTCGCCACCGCGCTCGAGGCCGCGATCGCGGAACAGCCGTCGTTCGACCCCCGCGCCGCGCTCGCAACCTGGTTCGGCGCCGGCGTCATCGCGTTGGCCAAGCAAACGGAGAACCCATGAACATGTCGACCCGAAGCGCCGCTGCAGGCTGGCACAGGATCCTGGGCTGGCTCGCGCTGGCCACGCCGCTGCTCGACCTGTGGATCCGCTGGGACGTCTCCAGCGCGTTCTTCAGGTCGGGGCTGACGAAGATCGTGAGCTGGGACAAGACGGTGTTCCTGTTCCAGGAGGAGTACCACGTCCCGCTGCTGCCACCCGAGGCGGCCGCGTTCCTCGGTACCTTCGGCGAACTCGCCTTCCCGCCACTGCTGCTGCTCGGGCTCGCCGGACGCTTTTCGGCGCTGTCGCTCACGGTGGTCAACATCGTCGCGGTGGTCTCGTACTGGCAGGTGCTGGGCCAGAACGAGGCGGCACTCGCGTCGCACTACTACTGGGGCCTGCTGCTGCTGGTCACGCTGCTGCACGGCCCCGGCAAGCTGTCGCTCGACCACTGGATCGGGCGCTGGATTGAGGCGCGCGCAGGCTGAACCCCGGCGCCCGGCCAGGCCAGAGCACCGATGCACGAGCGCAGGCGATCCCCGTGCAAGGACGGCGCGATCGCAATGCGCACTGCGCGCTGGGTGTAACGCACGCGTGACGCCAGGCCCCATAGAAAGCGGGCCGTGGGCCGGCTGTTGCGCGCCGGCCGCTGGGCAAGGGAGGCTCGGTATGGCATCGACGCATTGGGCTTGGCTGGCGCGGGCAGCATCGACAGGGGTCCTCGCCGCGTCGCTCCTCGTGGCTTGCGGCGGCAGCGACGGCCCGCCGCCGCCGAGCAGCGGCCAAGCGACGGTCAGCAGCGCGGGC
>MEGM01000157.1 GCA_001725505.1 Rubrivivax sp. SCN 70-15
ACCCCGGCCCGAAGGGTGAGGCCCCGGAACGGGCCCACTCGTCGTTGCAAGGCCTCGCCGGGGCCCCACCCCGGCTGTGCCTTGCGCCTAGATTGGGCCCGTTCCGGGGCCTCACGCGGATGCGATTCATACCTTCACAGGCTCTCAGGCCCCCCAGCGCAGCAGCGGCAGCTGCAGTTGCAGCCCCCAGTGGAAGACGAGCGCGGCCACCGCCACCATCGCCAGCGCCAGCGCAGCGGCCTGGGCGAGCGTGTTCTGGCGGTCGCCGAGCGCGGAGACGAAGGTGATCGCGAAGGTCGCCGGCAGCAGCCCGCCGTAATGGCCGAAGAGCCAGAACGCGGCCATGCCGCCGACGAGGCAGGCCGCGCCGCGCAGGTCGGGCAGCGCATGCGCCCCATGCAGGCCGGGCGCCGGCTCGGCCGTCGCGTCGTCGGCGTTGAGCGCGATCAGCACGCCGACGATCGCGAGCAGCACGCCGATCGCGAGCGGGAAGAAGCCCGGCCCCATGCGCGCCAGCTCGCCCACGTGGTAGCCGGCGCCGGCCCAGGCCGCCGCAACGCCGATCAGCACCATCAGCGCGCCGGCGTAGTAGTCCTTCTTGAACGTTCGGGCCGGTGGCGCCGACGCGCCGGTGGGCAAGGGGTTCGACATGGGGTCTCCCGGATCAGAAATTGAGCAGGTTCCTGCGCACGTGCAGCAGGTGCGCGGTCGCGAGGGCCTTGGCCTGGGGCAGGTCACGCTCCTTGATCGCCTGCACGAGCGCGCGGTGCTCGGCCTGGTATTGCAGGCGCCGCTCGGGCGTCACGCTGCGGCGCTTGAGTACGCCCCACTCGCCCTGCGCGCGGACCTGGTTCATCAGCCTGAACACGCTCGAGACGAAGGTGTTGCGCGCGGCGTTCGCGATCACCTCGTGCAGCATGCCGTCCCAGTACTCGAACTCCTCGAGCGTCTTCGCGGCCTCGGCCTTCGCGCAGCATGCGTCCATCTGCGCGAAGTCGTCCGCGGTGGCGTTGCCGATCACCATCTCGATGATCGCGGGTTCGAGCGCGAGCCGCGCCTCCATCAGCTGCGCCGGGCTCGTCTGGCGCACCGGGTCCTCGCTCGCCAGCCCCTTCAGCGCCGCCGCCGCCCGGTCGGTGACGTAGGTGCCGCTGCCGACGGTCTGGCGGATCACTGCGAGATCCTTCAGCTCCTGCAGCACCTTGCGCACCGCGGTGCGGCCGAGGCCGAAGCGTTCGCTCAGCTCGCGCTCGGTCGGCAGGCGGTCGCCGGCGCGCCATTGGCCGGACTGCAGGTTGCCGAGGATGAAGCCGCGAAGCGTGGAGGCGGAGGTCACGGGGGTTCGGGGTGGCGATCGATGCGCAACCAAAGCCTACCAATTCGGCGCGCCGTCGGCAATTGCCGTTCCTGCCTAGTCTTCGGCCCTATTGACCGACGTGCCGGTTCTTCTATGATTTTTGAATTGGTGGAACTTGGTGCAATGCCGAACCAAGCCGGGCAAACCCAGGCCGCCCGCGCCTTCAGGAGAACCCTTTGCACATCGCAAGCTATGTCCACGCCGGCCAGCGCCGCGTCGGCGTCGTGTCCGCCGACGGCCTGCAGGTCACCGCCTTCGCGCTCGCCCCCGACGCCGCCCGGCGCGGCGCGCTGCCCCTGATCGAGGCCGCGGCCCGCGGCGAGCCGCTGCCGGCCCTGGAGGCGGCCGCGCTGCCCCTGGCGCAGGTGCAGCTCGCGGCGCCGATCCCGCTGCCGCGGCGCAACCTGTGGTGCGTGGGGCGCAACTACCACGCGCACGCCAGGGAACTGGCCACCTCGGTGTTCAAGGACAACTCGGCGAGCGTGGTCGAGTGGCCGATCGTGTTCACGAAGGCGCCGGAGACGGTGATCGGCCCGACCGACGCGGTCGTGCTGCCCGGCGCTGCGATCTCGGAACAGATCGACTACGAGGCCGAGCTCACGATCGTCATCGGCAAGGGCGGCAAGAACATCCGCAGGGCCGACTGGCGCGAGCATGTCTTCGGCTACACGATCATCAACGACGTCACCGCGCGCGACGTGCAGATGCGCCACCAGCAGTGGGACATGGGCAAGTCCTTCGACACCTTCTGCCCGATGGGGCCGTGGATCGTCACCGCCGACGAACTCGACGCGACGAAGACGCGCGTGCGCTGCTGGGTCAACGGCGAGCTGCGCCAGGATGCGCACACGCAGGACCTGATCTTCGACCTGCCCACGCTCGTCGAGACCGTCTCGCGCGGCATCACGCTGCACCCCGGCGACCTGATCGCCACCGGCTCGCCGGCCGGCGTCGGCATGGGCTTCAAGCCGCCGAAGTACCTCGCCGCCGGCGACCGGGTCCGGATCGAGATCGACGGGCTCGGCGTCATCGAGAACGAGTTCGTCTGACGCGCCGCGAAGCCCGCACCGGCGAGGCAACGACCGATCCACCACCGAGGAAGACAAGACCATGAGACCCGTTCGAACCGCGTTCCGCCTCCTCATCGCCGCCGCCGTCTCGCTCGGCGCCGTGGCCGCACGGGCCGGTGCCTACCCCGACCATCCGGTGACGATCGTCGTGCCGTTCGCGGCCGGCGGGCCGGCCGACATCTACGCGCGCTTTCTCGCACAGCGGCTGCAGGGCGAGTTCAAGCAGCCGTTCGTGGTCGAGGACAAGCCGGGCGCCGGCTCGATCATCGGCACCAACGTCGTCGCCCAATCCAGGCCGGACGGCTACACCTTGCTGATGATGTCGAACACGCACACCGTCAACGAGACGCTGATGCCGAACAAGCCGTTCAAGCTGATGCGCGACTTCGTCGGCATCGCGCCGGTCAACTACTCGGACCTGATGCTGGTGGTGAACCCGTCGGTGCCGGCCAAGACGCTGCCCGAGCTGATCGCGTACGCGAAGGCGCACCCGGGCAAGCTGAACTTCGCGTCGTCTGGCATCGGCACGCCGTACCACATGGCCGGCGAGCTGTTCAAGCACATGGCCGGCATCGACATCCGCCACATCCCGTACAAGGGCAGCTCCGGCGCCCGCACCGGCGTGATCGGCGGCCAGGTCGACATGATGTTCGACGCGGTGACGACGATGGCGTCGATGGCCAAGGACGGCAAGGTGCGTGCGCTCGCGACGACCGGCCTGACGCGCAACCCGATCACGCCCGACGTGCCCACGCTGGACGAGGCCGGAGTGCCGAAGTACGAGGCGACGATCTGGCTCGGCCTGATGGCGCCCAAGGGCACGCCGGACGCGATCGTCGAGCAACTGAACGCGGCCGTGCGCAAGATCGTCGACGAGCCCGACGTCAAGGCGCTGTGGCGCAAGCAGGGCGCGGTGCCGATGTCGATGAGCGTCGCCGACTTCGACAAGTACCTGGTCGCCGACATCGCCAAGTGGGCGGCCATCGTCAAGGTCTCCGGCGCCAAGGCGAACTGAACGCGTGGTGACCGAGCTCCGCTTCACGCTCAACGGGCGGGCCAGATCGGTCCGTGCCGATGCCGGGCAGACGCTGCTCGACGTGCTGCGCGGCACGCTGGCGCTCAGAGGCACGCGCCTGGGCTGCGGCCTGGGCCAATGCGGCGCCTGCACCGTGATCGTGGACGGGCGCGCGCTCACCTCGTGCGACCTCCCGGCCGAGGCCGTCGCCGGCCGCAGCGTCACCACGGTCGAGGGCCTGGGCACTCGCGCCGCGCCGCACCGGCTGCAGACCGCGTTCATCGAGGAGCAGGCGCTGCAGTGCGGCTGCTGCACGAGCGGGCTGCTGATGCGCGCGGCAGCGCTGCTCGAGCGAAATCCGCATCCGTCCGAGGCCGAGATCCGCGCCGAGCTCGAACGCCACCTGTGCCGCTGCGGCGTGCACGGGCGCGTGCTGCGCGCCGTCGCGAAGGCGGCGCAATGACGGTCGCGCCCGTCCCCGAAAGCCTGAAGAAGCACCCGCGCCTGGGCCAGTGGCTGAGCGTGGGCGCGGACGGCCGGATCGAGGCCCGCACCGGCAAGGTCGACATCGGCCAGGGCATCTCGCACGCGCTGCGGCTGCTCGTGGCCGAGGAACTGCACGCCGACCCGGAGCAGGTGCACATGGTCACGCCGAGCACCGCGGCCAGCCCGGACGAAGGCGTGACCTCGGGCAGCCTGTCGATCCAGCATTCGGGCAGCGCGCTGCGCCACGCCGCCGCGCACCTGCGCGAGGCCTGCCGCGCGCGCTTCGCGGCGCGGGCCGGGGTCGCGATCGACGCCGTCGCGCTGGACAGCGGCGTGTTCAGCGCCGGCGGCGCACGCGCGAGCTATGCCGATCTCGTCGACGCCGCGATGCTGGCGGCCGAGGTCGACACCCGGCATCTCGCCGAGCGCGCGGGCCGCCCGTCCGCCTTCGGCGACCGGCGCCGCAACGACATCGAAGCCAAGGTGTTCGGCGAGTTCGAGTTCATCGACGACCTCGTGCTGCCGCGCATGACGTACGGCGCGGTGTTCCGCCCGCGCACGCTGCGGGCCGAGGTCGACGAGGCCGCATGGGCGCCGCTGGCCGCACGGCTGCGCGCGCAGGACGGCGTGATCGTGGTCGTCCGCGACGGCCTGCTGGTCGGCGTGATCGCCGAGGCCGAACGCGTGCTGGCCCGGGCCGGCAAGCTCGTCGAGAAGGCCGCGCTCTGGCGCGACCATGCCGAGGCCCCGGCGCGCGACGAAGTCGCGGCCTGGCTCAAGGCACAGCCCCTCGAGACGACGGTCGTCGCCGAGCGCCAGCCTACGGCGCCGGTGCGCCCGCCGGTGCGCACCTTCCGCGCCGAATACGGCCGCGCCTACCTGCAGCATGCGTCGATCGGCCTGTGCTGCGCGATCGCGCAATGGCAAGGCGCCGAGCTGCAGGTGTGGAGCCACACGCAGGGCATCTTCAACCTGAGGCGCGACCTCGCGCTGGCGTTCGCGCTGCCACCCGAGGCGGTGACGGTGCGCCACGCCGACGCCGCCGGCTGCTACGGCCACAACGGCGCCGACGACGTCGCCTTCGACGCCGCCTGGCTCGCGCGCCATGCCGGCGGCCGGCCCCTGCGCGTGCAGTGGACGCGCCAGCAGGAGATGGCGAACTCGCCGCTCGGCTGCGCGATGGTCGTCGGCGTCGAGGCCGGCGTCGACGAGGACGGCCGCCTCGTCGCCTGGACGCAGGAGGTCTGGAGTCAGGGCCATGGATCGCGCCCCGGCCGCGGCGCGACGCCGGCGCTGCTCGGCGCGTGGCAGACGGAGCATCCGGCGCCGGTCGTCGTCGCGGTCAATCCGCCTGCCGTGAACGGTGGCGGAGCCGATCGCAACGCGGTGCCCGCGTATGCCGTCGCGCAGCTGCGGGTGGTCAACCATCGGGTGCTCGCGATGCCGCTGCGCGTGTCGGCGCTGCGCTCGCTCGGCGCGCACGTCAACGTGCTCGCCGCCGAGTCGATGATCGACGAGGTCGCGCGCGCCCTCGGCCGCGACCCGCTCGACTACCGGCTCGGGCATCTCGACGACCCGCGCGCACAGGCCGTGCTGCGCGCAGCGGCGCGCATGGCCGGCTGGGGCGAACGCACGAAGCGCGAGGAAGGCTGCGGCCGCGGCATCGGCTTCGCACGCTACAAGAACACTGGCGCGTACTGCGCGGTCGTGGCCGAGCTGGTGGTGCAGGCGGGCGTGTCGCTGCGCCGGCTGTGCGTCGCGGCGGACCTGGGGCTCGTCGTGCACCCCGACGGCGCCAGGAACCAGCTCGAGGGCGGCGCGGTGCAGGCCGCGAGCTGGACGCTGCGCGAGGCGGCCGACGTCGGCCCGGACGGCATCCGCTCGGACGACTGGGCCTCGTACCCGATCCTCGGCTTCGCCGATGTCGCGCCGGTGCAGGTCGAGCTGATCGACCGCCCCGACCTGCCCTCGCTCGGCGCCGGCGAATGCAGCACCGGCCCGACCGCGGCGGCGATCGCGAACGCGATCCACGACGCGCTCGGCCTGCGCATGCGCACGATGCCCTTCAGCGCCGACGCCCTGATGGCCGCGGCGCAGGGCGCCGTGCAGGATTGACCCTCCAAGCAAAGCAAGGAATGCGACGATGAGCGTGGTGAGAGTGTTGAGTGGCGGCGCCGCGGCGGCCGTGGTGAAGGCCGTGCAGCCGCGGTTCGAGGCCGAGACCGGTGCGCGCATCGAAGCGACCTACAGCGCCGTCGGCCAGATGCGCGACCAGCTCGTCGGCGGTGCACCTTGCGACCTGGTGATCCTGACGAAGGCGCTCGTGAACCAGCTCGTCGAGTCCGGCCATCTCGTGGCCGGCAGCGCGAGGTCGCTGGGCATCGTGAAGACCGGCGTCGCGGTGCCATCGGGCCGGCCCCGGCCGAAGATCGGCGACCGCGACGAACTCGCCGCGGCCTTCCGCGCCGCGCAGGAGATCTACTTCCCCGACCCGGAGAAGGCCACCGCCGGCATCCACTTCATGAACGTGCTCAAGGCGCTGGGGCTGGACCGCGAATGCCAGGCCGCGTTCCGGCCGTATCCGAACGGCGCCACGGCGATGGCCGCGATGGCGAAGTCCGGCGCCTCGGCCGTGATCGGCTGCACCCAGGAGACCGAGATCAACTACACGGCCGGCGTCGACCTCGTCGGCTCGCTGCCCGAGGAGTTCGAGCTCGCCACCGACTACACGCTCGGCCTGTGCACCCGGGCACTGGAGCCCGAGCTGGCGGGCAGGCTCGCCGACCTCGTCGCCGGCCCCGCGAGCGAGGCGGTGCGGCGCCAGGGCGGGTTCGGCTTCTAGACCGGCGTTCGAGTCCGGGGTCTGCGGATCGAGCGATACTGGCGCGCTTCGTCGACGCAGGGGTCAGGGCTTGGAAGTCGTGCTCGTCTATCGGGCGGCAGCGTCGCTGCTGACCATCGCCTTCGTCAGCGGCGTCGTGATGATGGTCATCCGCTTCGGCAGCGACAACGAGTCGCCGGCGTGGATGGCCAAGCTGCACGGCTTCGTCGCCGTCGCCGCGCTCTCGCTGCTGGTCTTCGGCTGGGCCCATCTGGGCTTCTCGCGGCCGGCAAGCTTCGCGTTGCTGACGCTGCTGCTGGCCGCTGCCGCAGGGCTGTTCCTGAACCTCGGCTACCACTGGAGGCACAAGCCCCTGCCCGAGGGGCTGGTCTTTGCCCACATGGCGGTGGCCAGCCTGGGCTTCCTCGTCGCGGGCGTGGTGGCACTGTCGCTGGCGGCCTAGCCACGTCGGTACGCGCGCGAGCCCCGTCGACCCTGTCCATCGATTGGAGACCCCCCATGGCCGGCCCCACCCCCGACTTCTGGCAAGAGCGTTTCGACACCGGACAGACCGGCTGGGACCGCGGCGGCCCCAGCCCCGGGCTGCTGGCCTGGCTGGACAGCGGTGCACTGGCCCCCTGCCGCATCGCCGTGCCCGGCTGCGGCAGCGGCTGGGAAGTGGCGGAGCTGGCGCGGCGTGGCTTCGACGTCGTCGGCATCGACTACACGGCCGCCGCCGTCGAGAAGGCACGCGCGCATTGCCGGCAGCAAGGCGTGCAGGCCAAGATCGTGCGCGCCGACGTGCTCGACCACGCGCCTTCAGCGCCGTTCGACGCCGTCTACGAGCAGACCTGCCTGTGCGCGCTGCACCCCGAGCATTGGGTCCGCTACGCGGGCCAGCTTCGTTCGTGGCTGGCGCCCGGCGGCCGACTGGCGGCGATGTTCATGCAGACGCCGCGGCCGGGTGCGACCGAGGAGGGGCTGATCCAGGGCCCGCCCTACCACTGCGACATCAACGCGATGCGCGCGCTCTTCCCCGAGGCGGCCTGGGTCTGGCCCAAGCCGCCCTATGCGAGGGTGCTGCATCCGAGCAAGGCGCACGAGCTCGCGGTGATGCTGGTGCGGCGCTGAAGCGCGCGTGCGCCTGGCCTGCGAATCGAGACCACACCATGAGCCCTTCGACGCCCGAGCTGGAGCGGTTCGTCGTGGCCCAGGACGCGGTCTGCGAAGCCGTCCGCGCCGAGCTGTCGGCAGGGCGCAAGGCCAGCCACTGGATGTGGTTCGTGTTCCCGCAGCTGCGCGGCCTGGGCTGCAGCGCGACGGCGCTGCGCTTCGGCCTCGCGGCGCGCGACGAGGCGCTCGCGTACTGGCGCCATCCCGTCCTCGGGCCGCGGCTGAAGGAGTGCACCGAGCTCGTGCTGGCGACGCAGGGCCGGACCGCGCACGAGATCTTCGGCTCGCCCGACGACCTCAAGTTCAGGTCCTGCATGACGCTGTTCGCCGAGGTCGCCCCGGACGAGCCGGTCTTCCGCCGGGCGCTGGCGCGATTCTTCGATGCCGAGCCCGACCCCCGGACGCTGGCGCTGCTGGCCTGACGAGACATCGTTGCGCGCGAGGGCATCGCCGGCCGCGCCGGCCCGGCGCCGCCGCCTTGCCTGTATCGTGGCCCCTCGTCAATCGTGGAGTCACACCGATGAAGATCGCGTTCCTGGGCACCGGGCTGATGGGCTCGGGCTTCGTGCGCCGGCTGCGTGCCAGCGGTCACGAGATCAACGTGTGGAACCGCAGTGCGGCCAAGGCGCGCGCGCTCGAGGCCGTCGGCGCGCGGGCGTTCGACGAGCCGGCGGCCGCGCTGGCGGGCGCCGCGCGCATCCACATGTCGCTGGCCGACGACGCCTCGGTCGACGCGGTGCTCGAGCCGCTCGCCGCGGCGATCCCGGCCGACACCTGGATCGTCGACCACACCACCACCGCGGTCACGCCGACGG
>MEGM01000158.1:0-10250 GCA_001725505.1 Rubrivivax sp. SCN 70-15
AGGCCCGCGCGGCGGCCTGGCGCGCGTCGATCTCGCGCTGGCGCTGCAAGGCGCGCGCGCGGCGCTCGGCATCGTCGAGCCGGAGTTCGCGCTCGCGCAGTTCGGCCAGCGCAGCGCGCCGGCGCTGGCGCACCGCGTCGATGCAGGCGTTGACCGCGAAGCGATCGCTGCAACGCGCCTCTTCGGCGTCGAAGCGCGCTTCCATCGCGCCGATCCGGGCCGCGAGGCGCTCGCGCTCGGTAGGCGGCGCGGCGAGCAGCGGGCCGGTCAGCAGCACGGCGAGAAGCAGCCAACGGTGTCGCATCGGTCAGGTCAGCGAGGTGTCGACCTCGCGCCGCGCCAGCGCCAGGAACTCGGCCGACTGCATCTCGTGCAACCGCGAGACGGTACGCGGGAACTCGTGCGCGAGCGGCCCCTCGGTGTAGAGCTGCTCGGCGGGCACCTCGGCGGACAGGATCAGCTTGACGCGCCGGTCGTAGAGCACGTCGACGAGCCAGGTGAAGCGCCGTGCCTCGCTCGCCAGCCGTGGCGCCATCTGCGGCACGTTCGACACCAGCACGGTGTGGAAGCGCGACGCGATCTCGAGGTAGTCGTTCTGCGAGCGCGGCCCGCCGCACAAGGCCTTGAAGTCGAACCAGACGACGCCGCCGGCGCGGCGCAGCGCCTGGATCTGCCGGTGCTCGATCTGCATCACCGGGTCTTCGTCGCGCGCTTCGGCGAGCTGCTCGAAGGCGCGCGCCATCGCGGCGTCGGCCGCCGGCCCGAGCGGGCATTGGTACAGCTCGAGCTCCTGCAGCCCGAGCTGGCGGTAGTCGGTGCCGGCGTCGACGTTGACGACCTCGAGCCTGGCCTTGAGCAGCTCGATCGCGGGCAG
This sequence comes from Rubrivivax sp. SCN 70-15, assembly GCA_001725505.1. Lineage (GTDB taxonomy): Bacteria > Pseudomonadota > Gammaproteobacteria > Burkholderiales > Burkholderiaceae_C > Rubrivivax. The sequence goes on from MEGM01000158.1 coordinate 875, forward strand.
GATGCGGTCGCGGTGCAGGCCGTTCGGGTAGAGCTCGTCGGGATGGAAGTTGGAGGTCGTGACGATGCTGACCCGGTTCGCGAACATGGCCTCCAGCAGCCGGTGCAGGATCATCGCGTCGGTGACGTCGGCGACGAAGAACTCGTCGAAGCAGATCAGCCGGAAGCGGCGCGCGATGCGGCGGCCGAGCTCGTCCAGCGGGTCGGCGATGCCCTTCAGCTCATGCAGCTCGCGGTGCACCTCGCGCATGAACTCGTGGAAGTGCAGCCGGGTCTTGCGCGTCAGCGGCACGGCCTGGAAGAAGCAGTCCATCAGAAAGCTCTTGCCACGGCCGACACCGCCGTACATGTAGACGCCGCGCGGGATCGGCGGATGCCGGATCAGCTTGGTCAGCGCGTTGGAGCGCCGTGCCTTGTAGTCGGCCCACTCGTTCTCGCAACGCTCGAGCGCGTCGATCGCGCGCAGCTGCGCTGCGTCGGCGTGGTAGCCGCGCTCGGCGAGCGTGGCTTCGTACAGCTGGCGGACACCCACCGCGAGGTCAGAAATTCAGCGTCCGCTTGTCGACCGCGAGCGCGGCCTCCTTTGTCGCTTCGCTCAGGCTGGGGTGCGCGTGGCAGATGCGCGCGATGTCCTCGCTGCTGGCACGGAACGACATCGCAACCACGGCCTCGCTGATCAGCTCGCTGGCCATCGGGCCGACGATGTGGACGCCGAGGATCTCGTCGCTGGCGGCGTCGGCGAGGAACTTGACCATCCCGCCGGTGTCGCCGAGCGCGCGCGCGCGGCCGTTCGCCATGAACGGGAAGCTGCCCGCCTTGTAGGCGCGGCCGGCGGCCTTGAGCTGCTGCTCGGTCTGGCCGACCCAGGCGATCTCGGGGTGGGTGTAGATCACCCACGGCACGAGGTTGAAGTCGACATGGCCGTGCTGGCCGGCGATGCGCTCGGCCACCGCGACGCCTTCCTCCTCGGCCTTGTGCGCGAGCATCGGGCCGCGCACCACGTCGCCCACCGCCCAGACGCCGGGCAGGTTGGTGCGGCATTCGGCGTCGACGACGATCGCGCCGCGCTCGTCGAGCTCGAGGCCCACCGCCTCGGCATTGAGCCCGGTGGTGTTGGGGACGCGGCCGATCGAGACGACGAGCTTGTCGACGTCGAGCACCTGCGCCTGACCCTTCGCGTCCGTGTAGGCGACGCTGACCCTTGCGTTCGGGCCCTTCTTGCCGACCTTGATCTCGCCGACCTTGACGCCGAGCTCGATCTTCAGCCCCTGCTTCGTGAACGCCTTGTGCGCCTCCTTCGCGATCTGCTCGTCGACCGCGCCGAGGAAGGTCGGCAGCGCCTCGAGCACGGTGACCTCGGCGCCGAGGCGGCGCCAGACCGAGCCCATCTCGAGGCCGATGACGCCCGAGCCGATCAGGCCGAGCTTCTTGGGCACGGCGCCGATGCGCAGCGCGCCGTCGTTGCTGAGCACGTTGACCTCGTCGAAGGGCGTGCCCGGCAGCGCGCGCGCGTTCGAGCCGGTGGCGACGATGACCTGCTTGCCGACCAGCGACTCGGCGCCGACCGCGATCTCCCAGCCGCCCCCCTGTTCCGGGCTCGCCGCCTTCACGAACGAGCCGCGACCGTGAAAGAACGAGACCTTGTTCTTCTTGAACAGGTAGAGGATGCCGTCGTTGTTCTGCTTGACCACATGGTCCTTGCGCGCGAGCATCTTCGCGACGTCGATGCTCAGCTCCTTCAGGCCGATGCCGTGCTCGGCGAACTGATGGCCGGCATTCTCGAAGTTCTCGCTCGACTGCAGCAGCGCCTTGCTCGGGATGCAGCCGACGTTGGTGCAGGTTCCGCCCGGCGCGGGGCCGCCAGCGGCGTTCTTCCATTCGTCGATGCAGGCGGTGTTGAAGCCGAGCTGCGCGGCGCGGATCGCGGCGATGTAGCCGCCAGGGCCACCGCCGATGACGATGACGTCGAAGTTCTTGGACATGATTTCCAGTTCAGTTGTCGATCACGCTCCCAGCCGGGAGCGACGCAGCGTCGGCGCATCCAGCAAACGCCGCGGAACCGGCTCTGCCGGGCCGCTGGCGTTGCCCCCTCGAGGGGGCGCGCGAAGCGCGTAGGGGGTGGTTCACGTCTCTTCGGGAACGAAGATCCACAGCAGGATGTAGAGCAGCACGCCGGTGCCGGCGAAGAAGGCCATCGCGACGAGGATCAGGCGCCAGATCCACGATTCGACGCCGGTGATCACCGCGATGCCGCCGCAGACGCCACCGATCCAGCGGTCGCTGCGGCTGCGGCGCAGCCGGTTCACGGCCTCGACCGCGGGGATCTCGCTCGCCGGCGACGGCGGGTCGAGGAGCCGGGCCTTGGCGCGCGCGAATTCCTCGTCGCTGAGCGCGCCGCGAGAACGCAGCTCGTCGAGTCGAACCAGATCGTCGGCCAGGCCCATCGTCGGTCCTTCGCTCAGATGTCGAACAGCAGCCGCGCCGGGTCCTCCAGCGCCTCCTTCATCGCGACCAGGCCGAGCACGGCCTCGCGGCCGTCGATGATGCGGTGGTCGTAGCTCATCGCGAGGTAGTTCATCGGCCGCACGACGATCTGGCCGTTCTCGACCACGGCGCGGTCCTTCGTCGCATGGACGCCCAGGATCGCGCTCTGCGGCGGGTTGATGATCGGCGTGCTCAGCATCGAGCCGAAGACGCCGCCGTTGCTGATCGAGAAGGTGCCACCCGTGAGTTCCTCGATCGACAGCTTGCCGTCGGCGGCCTTCTTGCCGAACTCGGCGATCTTCTTCTCGATGTCGGCAAAGCTCATCTGGTCGGCATCGCGCAGCACCGGCACGACCAGGCCGCGCGGCGAGCCGACCGCGATGCCGATGTCGAAGTAGCCGTGGTAGACGATGTCGTTGCCGTCGACGCTGGCGTTGATGACCGGGTACTTCTTGAGCGCGGCCACCGCGGCCTTGACGAAGAAGCTCATGAAGCCGATCTTGACGCCGTGCTCCTTCTCGAAGCGCTCCTGGAAGCGCTTGCGCATCTCCATCACCGGGGCCATGTTGACCTCGTTGAAGGTGGTCAGGATCGCGTTCGTCGCCTGCGACTGCAGCAGCCGCTCGGCGATGCGCGCGCGCAGGCGCGACATCGGCACGCGCTGCTCGGGGCGGTCGCCGAGGCTCGGCGTCGGCGCAGCCACCGGCGGCAGCGGCCGCGGCGCCACCGGTGCCGCTGCGGCTGGCGCCGGCGCGGCCGCGGGCCGGGCCGCGGCGCCGGCGATCGCACCGAGCACGTCACCCTTGAGCACGCGGCCGTCCTTGCCGGTGCCGGGCACCGAGCCGGGGGCCAGGCCCTGATCCGCCATCAGTTTGGCGGCAGCGGGCATCGCGACGGCGGCTGCGGCCGGCGCCGCGGCGACGGCGGCCACGGACGCTGCGGCAGCCGGTGCGGCAGCGACGGGCGCCGCCGCGCCGGCGGTCGCGGCGGTGTCGATGCGCGCGATCAGCTGTTCGGACGGTGCCGCCGTCGGGCACCGCGACCTCGACCAGCACGCCGGCGGCCGGCGCCGGCACCTCGAGCACGACCTTGTCGGTCTCGACCTCGATCAGGATCTCGTCCACCGCCACGGCGTCACCGGGCTTCTTCTTCCATTGCAGCAAGGTGGCTTCGGCCACCGATTCCGACAGTTGCGGAACCTTCACTTCGACGATTGCCATGTTTGTTCTTTGCGGAGTTCTTTACTTCGAGAGCACGAAGCCCTTGAGCTTGCCGAAGGCCTGGTCGAGGAGCGCCTTCTGCTGCTCCTGATGCAGGTGCGAATAACCGACCGCGGGCGACGCCGACGCGGGCCGCCCGGCGTAGCCGAGTTTCTGGCCGTCGAGCATGTTCTCGTGCACGTAGTGCTGGACGAAGAACCAGGCACCCTGGTTCTGCGGTTCGTCCTGGCACCAGACGACTTCGGTCGCGTTCGGGAAGCGCTTCATCTCGGCCGCGAAGGCCTTGTGCGGGAACGGGTAGAGCTGCTCGACGCGGACGATCGCGACGTCCCAGGCCTTCTTCTCGTCGCGGCGCCGGATCAGGTCGTAGGCGACCTTGCCCGAGCAGCAGATCACGCGCCTGACCTTCTCGGCCTCGACCTCGGCGCGCGACGGCCCGATCACGGTGTGGAACTCGCCCTTCGTGAACTCGGCGAGGGGCGAGGTCGCGTCTTTCGCGCGCAGCAGCGACTTGGGCGTGAAGATGATCAGCGGCTTCCTGAACTGGCGCACCATCTGGCGGCGCAGCAGGTGGAAGATCTGGCTCGCCGACGTGGGCTGGACGATCTGCATGTTGTTGTCCGCGGCGAGCTGCATGAAGCGCTCCAGGCGCGCCGAGCTGTGCTCGGGGCCCTGCCCTTCGTAGCCATGCGGCAGCATCAGCGTCAGACCGTTGGCGCGCCCCCACTTGACCTCGCCCGACGCGATGAACTGGTCGATCACGACCTGCGCGCCGTTCGCGAAGTCGCCGAACTGCGCCTCCCAGATCGTCAGCGTGTTCGGCTCGGCGCTCGCATAGCCGTACTCGAAGCCGAGCACGGCCTCCTCGGAGAGGATCGAGTCGATGACGACGAACGGCGCCTGGCCGTCGGCCACGTTCTGCAGCGGGACGTAGGTGCCGATGTCCCAGCGCTCGCGGTCCTGGTCGTGCAGCACGGCATGCCGGTGGGTGAAGGTGCCGCGCCCGACGTCCTCGCCCGACAGGCGCACCGCGTAGCCGCTCGCGACCAGCGACGCGTAGGCGAGTGACTCGCCCATGCCCCAGTCGACGTTGATCTCGCCGCGGCCCATCGCGGCGCGGTCGGCGATCACCTTCTCCACCAGCGGGTGCAGCTTGAACTTGGGCGGGATCGTCGTCAGCCGCTCGGCCAGCCGGCGCACCTCGGCCAGCGGCAGCGCGGTGTCGGCCGCGTCGGTCCACTTCTTGCCGAGGAAGGGCGCCCAGTCGACCGCGTACTTGCTCTTGAAGTTGGTCAGCACCGGGTCCGCGGTAGAGCGCCCGCCCTCCATCGCGGCGCGGAAGGCCTTGACCATCTCGTCCGGGCCTTCGGGCGGCAGCACCCCCTGCGCGACCAGCTTGTCGCCGTAGAGCTTGCGCGTGCCCGGATGCTTGGCGATCTTCTTGTACATCAGCGGCTGCGTCAGGCTCGGCGTGTCCTGCTCGTTGTGGCCGAGCTTGCGGAAGCAGATGATGTCGACGACGACGTCCTTGCGGAACTGCTGGCGGTAGTCCATCGCGAGCTGGGTGCACAGCACGACCGCCTCGGGGTCGTCGCCGTTCACGTGCAGCACCGGCGCCTCGATCATCTTGACGACGTCGGTGCAGTACAGCGTCGAGCGCGTGTCGCGCGGGTCGCTGGTCGTGAACCCGATCTGGTTGTTGATGACGATGTGCACCGTGCCGCCGGTGAAGTAGCCGCGCGTCTGCGCCAGCGCCAGCGTCTCCATCACGACACCCTGGCCGGCAAAGGCGGCGTCGCCGTGCACCAGCACCGGCAGCACCTGCGCGCCGGTCTTGTCGCCGCGGCGGTCCATGCGCGCCTTGACCGAGCCCTCGACGACCGGGTTGACGATCTCGAGGTGCGAGGGGTTGAAGGCCAGGCTCAGGTGCACCGGCCCGCCGGCGGTGGTGACATCGCTCGAGAAGCCCTGGTGGTACTTCACGTCGCCGGCCGGCAGCGCCTCGGGCGCGGTGTGGTCGAACTCGGCGAACAAGTCCCTGGGCATCTTGCCCAGCGTGTTGACGAGCACGTTGAGCCGGCCGCGGTGCGCCATGCCGATGACGATCTCCTGCACGCCGGTGGCGCCGCCACGCTGGACGACCTCGTCCATCGACGCGATGAAGCTCTCGCCGCCTTCGAGCGAGAAGCGCTTCTGGCCGACGTACTTGGTGTGCAGGTAGCGCTCCAGCCCTTCGCTGGCGGTCAGCCGCTCGAGGATGTGGGTCTTCTGCTGCGCCGTGAAGTTGGGCTTGCTGCGGATCGACTCGAGCCGCTCCTGCCACCAGCGCTTCTCGGCCGGGTCGGTGCAGTGCATGAACTCGGCGCCGATCGCGCCGCAGTAGGTCTCGCGCAGCGCCTGGACGATCTCGCGCAGCGTCTGGTGCTCGGCCTTGCTGAAGTAGGTGTTCGTGGCCGAGAACGTGATGTCCATGTCGGACTCGGTCAGGTCGTAGAACGCCGGCTCGAGCTCGGGGATCCTGGGGCGCTCGGTGCGCTTGAGCGGGTCGAGATCGGCCCAGCGTGCGCCGAGGAAGCGATAGGCCGCGATCAGCGACTGCACGTGCACCTGCTTGCGCGCGACCGCGAGGTCGGCCTCGCTCGCTTTCAGCGCGAAGGCGTTCGCCTTGGCGCGCTGCGCGAACGACTCGACCACCGGCGCATGGGCGACGTCGCGGCTGTCGCTCCCGTCGGCCGCGGGCACGTGCTGGAGGTTGTCGAAGTAGGCGCGCCAGTTGTCGGGCACGCTGCCGGGGTTGTCGAGATAGGCCTCGTACAACTCCTCGACGTAAGGGGCATTGCCCCCGAAAAGGTACGAGTTGGACCTGTATTGCTGCATCATCTTTCGCTCACCTTTCGCCCCGGTTTCCAGGGCTCGCGATGGGTTGATCAACCTTCCGCGGACCCCGGCTAGACCGGTTGGCGGACAAGCGACCCGCCTTGCTGCTCGGGATGAACCAGCAAGGGGACGGGAAGGAACCTATACCTACGAGCGTGAATGTAGCACTTCGTTCCCGCCGGGCGCGGCGGCCTGGCGGCGCCGTCCAGGATGTCACGCTTCGCGCCCGGCGGCGTCGCGCCGGGCGCCACGGACGCACTGCGCCGACAATGCGCGCCATGCTCACCGTCCATCACCTCGAGAACTCGCGCTCGCAGCGCGTGCTCTGGCTGCTCGAAGAGCTGGGCCTGCGCTACGAGGTGCGCCGCTATGCGCGCGACCCGAAGACGATGCTGGCGCCACCGGAACTGCTGCGCGTGCACCCGCTGGGCAAGTCGCCGGTGCTGAGCGACGGCGAGATCACGGTTGCCGAGTCGGGCGCGATCATCGAATACCTGCTCGACGCGCATGGCGACGGCAGGCTGCGCCCGCCGCCCGGCAGCGCCGAACGGCGCCGCTACACCTACTGGCTGCACTTCGCCGAGGGCAGCGCGATGCCCTACCTGGTGATGACGCTGGTCTTCAACCAGTTGCGCCGCGCGCCGATGCCGTTCTTCGCGCGGCCGATCGCGCGCGGCCTGGCCGACAAGGTCTCGGAGCGGTTCCTCGCGCCGAACATCACGCGCCAGCTCGACTTCATCGAGGCCGAGCTGGCCGGCCGCCCATGGTTCGCCGGCGACGAGTTCAGCGCCGCCGACATCCAGATGAGCTTTGCGCTCGAGGCCGCCAGTGCGCGCGCGCAGGACGGCGTCGCGCGGCCGCGCAGCGCCGACTGGCTTGCGCGCGTCCACGCCCGGCCCGCGTACCATCGCGCGCTGGCCCGGGGCGGGCCGTTCTCGGTGCTGGGTTGACGCCGCCCGGGTCGCGCCTGACGGCCTGGCTGCCGCCGTCGCTGGCCACGCTGCACCGCGACGCGCTGTTCGTCGTGCTGCTGCTCGTGCTGCTGGCCTTCAGCGTCGCCGCACCGGCGGGCATCGCCGGCTATGCGCGGCGGGTCGACTGGCCGACGATCGCCGCGCTTGCCGGCCTGCTGCTGCTGACGACGGCACTCGAGGCCAGCGGCGCGCTGCAGCGGCTGGGCGAGGCGCTGGTCGCGCGCCTGGCCAGCGAGCGCGCGCTCGCCCTCGCGCTCGTCGGCGCCGCGGCGCTGCTGTCGACCGTGCTCACCAACGACGTCGCGCTCTTCGTCGTCGTGCCGCTGACCGTCAGCGTGTGCCGGCTCGCGCGGTTGCCGGCGACGCGGCTCGTGGTATTCGAGGCACTGGCCGTCAACGCGGGCTCGACGCTGAGCCCGATCGGCAACCCGCAGAACCTCTTCCTCTGGCAGCAGTGGCAGGTCTCGTTCGGCCGCTTCGTGCTCGAGATGGCGCCGCTGGTGGCGCTGCTGATGGCGCTGCTGCTGGCGCTGACGGTACTGGCCTTCCCGGCACGCGCGCTCGGCGCGCACCGGCTCGCCGCGCCGACGCCGCTGGATCGCCCGCTGCTCGTGACCGCGCTGCTGCTCTACGCGCCCTTCCTCGTCGCGACCGACCTGCACCACGCCGGCATCGCGCTCGCGCTGCTCGCGGCCATCGTGCTCGCGGTGCGAGCACGGCTGCTGCGCGAGGTCGACTGGGGCCTGCTGCTCGTGTTCGTGCTGATGTTCGTCGACCTGCGCCTGCTCGCCGGCCTGGACACGGTGCGCGGCGCCATGTCGGCGCTCGGCCTGGAGCGGGCCGCGCACCTGTACTGGGCCGGCATCGTGCTGTCGCAGGGCGTCAGCAACGTACCGGCGACGATCGCGCTGGCCGAGTATTCGCAGGACTGGCGCGTGATCGCGCATGCGGTCGGCGTCGGCGGATTCGGCATCGCGATCGGCTCGCTCGCCAACCTGATCGCGCTGCGCCTGCTCGGCGAGCGCCGTGCCTGGCTTGCCTTCCATGCCTGGTCGCTGCCCTTCCTGGCGCTCGCGGCTCTCGCCGGCTGGGCGGCACTGTTCTGGCTGTGAAGACGGCCCCCCCCGAAGCGCCTGCGGCGCCTCCCCCCAGGGGGCAACGCCGGCGGACCGGCAGAGTCGGATCCGCGGCGTTCGCTCGCGCCGCGCCTTTGTCGAAGGCGGGTGTCGATCGCTACGGAAGCCTGGCCAGAGACAGGCTGGTTCACACGAGCAGCGCGCGCACCTCGTCCGGCAGCGGCACCGACTTCTGCGCCTTGAAATCGGTCCAGACCGTGGTCGCACCGCCCTCGGCGCAGATCACGCCGGGCTGGTCGCAGCGCTCGAGCGTGATGTAGGTGTCGAAGCTCGAACGGCCCGGGTTCGCGACGTAATGCTTGGCCAGGATGTCGCCCGGGTACTCGAGCTGGCGGATGAAGCTGCAGAAGGCGTTGACGATCACCGGCCCGATGCCGCTCGGGTCCGGCGCGCCGCCGACGCGGTACAGCCAGTCGATGCGCACGATCTCGAGGTAGCGGAAGTAGACGGTGTTGTTGACATGGCCCATCGCGTCCATGTCGCCCCAGCGGATCGGGATCACCATCTCGTGCGTGAAGCGCTTGCTTGCGGGCAGCACGAAACGCATGCCGGTCTCCTTCGTCAGTCGAGGCCGAGTTCGCGCGCGATACGCTGCACCGTCGCGCGCAGCGCCTCGAGCTCGGCGGCGAGCCGCGTCTGCTCGGCCTTCAGCGCGGCCAGCTCGCCGGCCGCGACCGGGCTCGGGC
>MEGM01000158.1:10299-19012 GCA_001725505.1 Rubrivivax sp. SCN 70-15
CCTCGCCGCACAGCAGATGCGCCCAGCGCGCCTCGCGCTCGCCCGGTGCGCGGGGCAGCTTGAGCACGCGCGGCGGATCCTTCGCCGCCAGCTCGTCGAGGAAGCCCTCGACCGACGAGATGTCGGCGAAGCGGTGCAGTCGCTCGCAGTTCAGGCGCAGCTCGGCCGCCGTCTGCGGGCCGCGCAGCATCAGCACCGCGAGCAGCGCCACCGCCTGGCTCGGCACGCCGAGCACGCGACCCAGGTTGTGCTCGAACTTGACGACCCGGCTGCCGCCGCCTTCGAACACCAGGTTCAGCGCCTTCAGCCCATCGGCGGCGGTCAGCACCTCGGCATCGCTGGCCTCGAGCACCGGCGCACGCGCGGTCTTCTGGTTGCAGCCGGCGACGAGCGCATTCAGCGACAGCGGGTAGGTGTCGGGCACCGTGTGCTGCTTCTCGACCAGCACGCCGAGCACGCGCGCCTCGAGCGGGGTCAGCAGGCGCATGCGCCGACTAGACCCCGAAGCCGTCGTCGGCCGCGATCACCGCACCGTTGACGAAATGGCTCTCGTTCGCGCACAGCATCATCAGCGCCGAGTCCAGGTCCTGCGGCTGGCCGACGCGCTTGCGCGGCAGCATGTTGATCAGCTTGCGGCCGGCCTCGGTCTGCCAGTGGTGGTGGTTGATCTCGGTGTCGATGTAGCCCGGACACAGCGCGTTGACGTTGATGCCGTAGCGCCCCCATTCGAGCGCCATCGCCTTCGTCATGTGGATCACCGCGGCCTTGCTCATCGCATAGACGCCGATCTGCCCGAGCACGCGCAGCCCGGCCATCGACGCGACGTTGACGATGCGCCCGCCGGTGTAGGTGCCCGGCGCCTCGCCCTTGCTGCGCGCGATCATCCGCTTGGCCACTTCCTGCGCGACGAAGAAGGCACCGCGCGTGTTCGTGCCCATCACGTAGTCGTAGTCCTCGGGCGTCACGTCGGTGAGCCGCTGCGTCGTGCTGACGCCCGAGTTGTTGACCAGGATGTCGATCGCACCCATCTCGGTCTCGGCATGCGCGACCGCGGCGCGGATGCTCGCCGGGTCGGTGACGTCCAGCCCGACCACGTGCGCGTCGCCGCCATCGCCCTCGATCTCGGCGCGCAGCGTCTTCAGCCGCTCGATGCGGCGCGCGGCGAGCACGACGCCGGCGCCGGCACGGGCGAGCGTGCGCGCGAACTGCGCGCCCAGTCCGCTGGACGCGCCGGTGACCAGCGCGACGCGGCCGGAGAGGTCGATTTCATAGGCCATGCAGACTCCTTCTTGATCGGCGTTCACGATAGCACGCAGCCCCCGGCGGCCCGGGCCGTCCGGCCCCGCGCGCGCTCCGTAGAATCGGCCGCGCATCGATCAAGAAGACGACAGGAGCGCCCCGATGAGCCCGCAAGAGATCCTCGCCCAGTTCGGCCCGCGCGAAGCGATGGAATACGACGTCGTCGTCGTCGGCGCCGGGCCGGCCGGGCTCGCCGCCGCGATACGGCTCAAGCAGATCGATGCCGGGATCTCGGTGGTGGTGCTCGAGAAGGGCAGCGAGCCCGGCGCGCACATCCTCAGCGGCGCGGTGATGGACCCGCGCGCGATGAACGAGCTGTTCCCCGACTGGAAGGCGCGCGGCGCACCGCTGCTGCAGCCGGTGACTGCCGACGAGGTGCTGTTCCTCGACGCGAAGAATGCGCGCGGCACGCCGCAATGGCTGATCCCGAACTGCCTGCACAACGAAGGCAACTACGTCGTCAGCCTGGGCGCGGTGACGAAGTGGCTGGCCGAGCAGGCGGAAGGCCTGGGCGTCGAGATCTTCCCCGGCTTCGCCGCCGCCGAAGTGCTGTACGGCGACGACGGCCAGGTGTGCGGTGTCGCGACCGGCAACCTCGGCATCGGCAAGGACGGCGAGCCGACCGACCATTTCCAGCTCGGCATGGAGCTGCATGGCAAGTACACCGTGTTCGCCGAAGGCGCGCGCGGCCACCTCGGCAAGCAGCTCGTCGCGAGGTTCCACCTCGACGCGGGGCGCGACCCGCAGAGCTACGCGCTCGGCGTCAAGGAGCTGTGGGAGGTGGCGCCCGGGAAGGCCCGGCCGGGCCTCGTCGTGCACACCGCCGGCTGGCCGATGGACGAGCAGACCTATGGCGGCGGCTTCCTCTACCACATGGCCGGCGGCCAGGTCACGCTGGGTTTCGTCACCGGGCTGGACTACCAGAACCCCTGGATCAGCCCTTTCGAGGAGATGCAGCGCTGGAAGACGCACCCGGCGATCCGCGCCCACCTCGAGGGCGGCAAGCGCGTCGGCTACGGCGCGCGCGCGATCACCGCCGGCGGTCTGCTCAGCCTGCCCAAGCTGGTGTTCCCGGGCGGCGCGCTCGTCGGCTGCGACGCCGGCACGCTGAACGCCGCGCGCATCAAGGGCAGCCACGCCGCGATCAAGACCGGCATGCTCGCCGCCGAGGCGGCGGCCGCAGCGCTGAAGGCAGGCCGCTCCGGCGACGAACTGAGCGCCTACCCCGAGGCCTTCGAGAAGAGCTGGCTGTTCGACGAGCTGAACGGCAGCCGCAACTTCAAGCAATGGTTCAAGCAGGGAAACACGGTCGGCGCGCTCATGACCGGGGTCGAGCAATGGCTGCTGCCGCGGCTGGGGATCAAGAGCCCGCCGTGGACGCTGCACCGCAAGACGCCCGACCACGCGCGGCTGCACGCGGCGTCACAGATCGAGCCGATCCGCTACCCCAGGCCGGACGGCGTGATCAGCTTCGACCGCCTCGGCTCGGTGTTCATCAGCAACACCAATCACGAGGAGAACCAGCCCTCGCACCTGACGCTGAAGGACGCGTCGGTGCCGGTCGCGGTGAACCTGGCGCTCTACGCCGGCCCCGAGAGCCGCTACTGCCCGGCCGGCGTCTACGAGTTCGTCAGGAACGACGACGCCAGCGACCGCCTCGTGATCAACGCGCAGAACTGCGTGCACTGCAAGACCTGCGACATCAAGGACCCGACGCAGAACATCGTCTGGGTCACGCCCGAAGGCGGCGGCGGGCCGAACTACGCGGGGATGTGAGCGCGGCGAACAGGCCCGCGCCGACTGATGGTCGCGGGAATGTGAGCGCAGCGTGCAGGCCCGCGCCGACTGAGGCTCGCGGAGATGCGAGCGCGGCGAACAGGCCCCGCGCCGGCTGATGCTCGCGGGGACGTGATTCCGGCGAGCCGGCCGGCGCCGGCCCAGGTCAGAACGACTGCCAATCGTCGTCGCCCGCGGTGGCGGGCTCGGGTGCCGGCGCCGGCGCGGCCTTCGCCACCGGCTTGGCTGCCGGCTTGACCAAGGGCCTGTGCGCAAGCTTCAGCGGCGCATGCGCCACCGGGTGCCTGGGCGCCGGGGCCGGCGCTGCGGTCGTCATGCCCATGGCCCCCGCCGCGAGCTTGAAACGCGCCACCGCCGTGACGAGGTTGCGCGCCTGCTGGTTCAGGCTGTCGGCCGCGGCGGCCGACTCCTCGACCAGCGCCGCGTTCTGCTGCGTCACCTGGTCGAGCTGCATCACCGCGTCGGTGACCTGGCCGATGCCCGAGGTCTGCTCCTGCGTCGCGGCGCTGATGTCGCCGAGCAGGTCGTTCACGCGCTTCACCTGTCCCACGATGTCCTGCATCGTCGTGCCCGCCTCGTCGACGAGCACCGAGCCCCTCTCGACCTTCTCGACCTTGGCGCCGATCAGCCCGCGGATCTCGCGCGCCGCCTCGGCCGAGCGCTGCGCGAGCGTGCGCACCTCGCCGGCCACGACCGCGAAGCCGCGGCCCTGCTCGTCGGCGCGCGCGGCCTCGACCGCCGCGTTCAGCGCCAGGATGTTGGTCTGGAACGCGATGCCGTCGATGGTGCCGATGATGTCGGCGATGCGCCGGCTCGCCGCGGTGACGTCCTGCATCATCGTCACCACCTGGCCGACCACGTCGCCGCCCTTGGCCGCCACGCCGCTGGCCGAGTGCGCCAGCTGCGCCGCCTGGCGAGCGGTGTCGGCGTTGTTGGTCACGGTCGGGGTGAGCTGTTCCATCGACGCCGCGGTCTGCTGCAGGTTGCTCGCCTGTTCTTCGGTGCGCTGCGACAGGTCGGCGTTGCCGGTGGCGATCTGGCTCGAGCCGGTGGCGATCGAGTCGCTGCTCTGGCGCACCTGGCCGACGATCGCGACCAGGCTGTCGTTCATGCGCCGCAGCGCGGCCAGCAGCTGACCGACCTCGTCGCTGCTGCTCGAGTCGATGTGCACCGTCAGGTCGCCCTCGGCCACCGCCTCGGCCAGCCGCACCGCATCGGCCACCGGCCGCGTGATCGAGCGCACGATCAGCCAGGCCGCGCCCATGCCGAGCAGCGCCGCCAGTGCCGCCACCAGCGTCACCAGCATCAGGCTGTGCTGCACCTGCGCGTCGGCCTCGGTCGAGGCCTGCGTCATCAGCTTTTCCTCCATCTGGGCGAAGCTGCCGATCACCTTCGCGTAGGCGCGCCGGTGCGCGCGCATGTCGCCGAGCAGCAGGGTCTTCGCGTCGGGCAGCTGGCCCGCAGTGGCCAGCGCGACGAACTTGTGCAGCGACGCGCGGTAGTTCTGGCGCCGGGCCTGGATGTCCGCGAGCGCGGCCTTGCTCTCGGCCGAGGTCACGAGCGGCGTCAGCTGCTCGTACTGCTTCGCGACGGCGCTGCGGCTGTCGCGGATCGCTGCGATCTCGTCGGCGCGCTTGTCGGCCTGATCGAGCGAGATCACGGCGTAGGCGCGGCGCGCCTGGCTATCGATCTCGTTCTGCACCTGGGACACCAGGCGCACCTTGACGTAATAGTCGTCGGTGACGGCGTGCAGACGCTGGTTGACCTCGCGCAGCCCGACGATGCCGGTGCCGGCGACGACGAGCATCAACGCGATGACGAGGGTGAAGGCGAGCCCGATGCCCGGGCCCAGACGTAGCTTGTTCATGACTGACCTGTTCCTGTTCTTCTCGAATGAACCGACGCGCGGCACCCCGGTGGGGGCTGGCGCGCGCTGCTGGCGAAAACGAGGGCCCAGGCCCTCGACGGCTACTGCCAGCGAAGTTTCGGCGCGATGCGGCGCCGGGTTCAGCCCGATGAACGGACGGAAGACGGGTCAGCTTGTCTGCTCACAAGTGTCGCCGCGGATCACCGTTGCCGATCGCTCGAACAAGTGGCGTCGGGGCGATCACTTCTCGCGCACCGAAATGTCGGTTCAGCGCCAGCTCGGCGGCCGCTTCTCGATGAAGGCCTGCACGCCCTCGAGCGCCGATTCGTCCATCATGTTGCAGGCCATCGTGCGGCTCGCGTCGGCGTAGGCGGCCTCGATGCCGGTCTCGAGCTGGCGGTAGAACAGGCCCTTGCCGAGCGCGACCGCGGCGCGCGGCTTGGCGACGATGCTGGCGACCAGGCGCTCGACCTCGGCGTCCAGCGCCTCGGGCTCGGCGACGCGGTTGACGAGGCCCTTCTCGCGCGCCTGCTCGGCCGAGATGAACTCGCCGGTGACGAGCATCTCGAACGCCGCCTTGCGGCCCAGGTTGCGGCTCAGCGCGACGCCGGGCGTGCTGCAGAACAGGCCGAGGTTGACGCCGCTGACGGCGAACTTCGCGTCGCGCGAGGCCACCGCCAGGTCGCACATCGCCACCAGCTGGCAGCCCGCGGCGGTGGCGATGCCCTGCACGCGCGCGATCACCGGCACCGGCAGCTTCTGGATCGTCATCATCATCCGGCCGCATTGCGCGAACAGGCTCTCGTAGTAGGCCTGCGACGGCTCGGCGCGCATCTCCTTGAGGTCGTGGCCGGCGCAGAAGGCGCGGCCCTGCGCGGCGATCACGACGACGCGCGCCGGCGCGTCGGCGGCGACGCGGTCCAGCGCCGCCTGCAACGCGTCCATCATCGCCTCGGACAGCGAGTTGAAGGCCTGCGCCCGGTTCAGCGTCAGCGTGACGACGCCGCGCGCGTCCTTCTCCTGCAGCACCAGGGGTTCGTCGGACATCGGGTTCTCCTATTCGATCGCGCTGGCGGACTTCGCCCGCTCGCGCAGCTGGAACTTCTGGATCTTGCCGGTGCTCGTCTTCGGGATCGGCTCGAAGCGGATCTCCCTGGGCACCTTGTAGCCCGCGAGCAGGCTCCTGCAATGGGCGACGAGCTCGGCCGCGGTCACCGTCGTATCGGCCTTGGTCTCGACGTAGGCCACCGGCGACTCGCCCCACTTCGGGTCCGGCCGCGCAACGACCGCGCAGGCCAGCACCGCCGGGTGGCGGTAGAGCGCGTCCTCGACCTCGATCGAGCTGATGTTCTCGCCGCCGCTGATGATGATGTCCTTGCTGCGGTCCTTGATCTTCACGTAGCGGTCGGGCTCGATCACCGCCAGGTCGCCGGTGTGGAACCAGCCGCCGGCGAAGGCCTTCGCGGTCGCGGACGGGTTCTTCAGGTAGCCCTTCATCACGATGTTGCCGCGGAACATGATCTCGCCCATGGTCTGGCCGTCGGCCGGCACCTCGGCCATCGTCTCGGGGTCCATCACGGTCATGCCCTCCTGCAGCGCGTAGCGCACGCCCTGGCGCCCGTTCAGCCGCGCCTGCTCGGACAGGCTCTCGTGCGCCCAGCCGTCGCGCTTGACCGCCACCGCGGCCGGGCCGTAGACCTCGGTCAGCCCGTAGACATGGGTGAGGTCGAAGCCGATCTTCGCCATGCCTTCGATCATTGCCGCCGGCGGCGCCGCGCCGGCGACCATGCCGCGAACCTTCTGCGTGATGCCCTCGCGCATCGCCGCCGGCGCGTTGACGAGAAGGTTGTGCACGATCGGTGCGGCGCAGTAGTGGTCGACGCCATGCTCGCGCATCGCGGCCAGGATCGCCTGCGCCTCGACGCGGCGCAGACAGACATGGGTGCCGCCGAGCATCGCCACCGTCCACGGGAAGCACCAGCCATTGCAGTGGAACATCGGCAGCGTCCACAGGTACTTCGGGAAATGCGGCATCGTCCAGGTGGCCGCGTTGCTCACCGCATTGAGGTAGGCGCCGCGGTGGTGCGTGACCACGCCCTTGGGGTCGCCGGTGGTGCCGCTGGTGTAGCTGACCGCGATCGCGTCCCACTCGTCGGCCGGGCCGTCCAGCCTGGCCAGCGGCTCGTGCGCGGCCAGCAGTGCCTCGTACTCGTGCGCGCCGAGGCGCTCGCCGGGGCCCGTGTATTCGCTGTCGGCCACGTCGACGACGACGATCTCGCGCCCGTGCTCGGTCTTCAGCAGGCGCAGCGCCTCGGCCATCACCGGCGCGAACTCGCGGTCGGTGATCAGCAGCCGGGCCTCGCAATGGATCATCTGCCAGGCCAGCAGCGGTGCATCCAGGCGCGTGTTCAGCGTGTTCAGCACCGCGTTCAGCGCCGGCACCGCGTAGTGCGCCTCGACCATCTCGGGCGTGTTCGGCAGCATCACGCTGACCGTGTCGCCGCGCGCGATGCCCAGCGCACGCAGCGCCGCCGCCAGCCGCGCCGAGCGCTCGCGCGTCTGCGCCCATGCATAGCGGCGCGCGCCGTGCACCACCGCCGGCAGGTCGGCGAAGACCTCGGCGCTGCGCTCGACGAAGCTCACCGGCGACAGCGCGACGAAGTTGGCGCGGTTGCGGTCCAGTCCCTGGTCGTAGATGCTCATGATCGGAATCGCCAGCGTCGGAGGGCCGGATGTTACGCGCCGGGCACGCCGTCGACCGCGATCAGCGAGCCGCGAGCCGCGCGCTGGCGCAGCGCGATCAGCGGCGCGTACTCGGGGCTGTCGTAGAAGGCCTGCAGCGCCGCCCGGTCAGGGAACTCGAGGATCACGCGGCGAGCGGCCGAGACCTCGCCTTCGAGCACCGTCATCGCGCCGCCACGCACGAGGAAGCGCCCGCCGTGCGCCGCGATCACCGCGGGCACGAGGCGCCGGTATTCCTCGTAGGCGGCGGGGTCGATCACTTCGAGTTCGGCATACAGATAGGCGGCCATCGCGGCATCTCCTCGGCGTGGGTTTCGCAGGTGATCCGCGACGCGGCGGCGCAGCGCGGACGGACCGCGATGGTGCCGCCGCGACGCGCCGCGGCGCACACGGTGCAATCGCCGATTGCACGCGCGGCAGGTCGCAGCCTATAAGAGCGACCTCGCACCACGGTTCGCCGGGAGTCTCGTCCATTGTCCAAGCGCGCCATCGCATGACGCCCGCGTCCACGGCCGCCGGGCCGCTGCTCGAAGTCCGCGGCGTCAGCGTGCGTTTCGGCGGCATCGTCGCACTGGACGGCGTGAGCTTCGCGGTCGCGCGCGGCCAGATCTGCGGCCTGATCGGCCCCAACGGCGCGGGCAAGACCACGCTGTTCAACTGTCTGAGCCGGCTTTACCCTTTTCAGGCCGGGGAGATCCTGTTCGAGGGCCGCTCGATCGGCGCGCTGCCCAGCCACGGCATCGCCGAACTGGGCCTGGGCCGCACCTTCCAGAACCTGGCGATGTTCCGGACCATGCCGGTGCGCGACAACGTGATGGTCGGCGCCCATGCGCGCTCGCGTTCGGGCTTCCTCGCCAGCGCGCTGCGGCTGCCCAGCGTCGGCGCCGAGGAACGCCGGCTGCGCGAGCGCGCGGCCGAGATCATGGCCTACCTGAAGCTCACCGCGTTGCAGGAGCGCCCGGTCGGCGACCTGCCGTTCGGGATCCAGAAGCGGGTCGAGCTCGGCCG
>MEGM01000158.1:19030-23211 GCA_001725505.1 Rubrivivax sp. SCN 70-15
AGCTCGGCCGCGCGCTCGCCGCCGAGCCCAAGCTGCTGCTGCTCGACGAGCCCGCGGCCGGGTTGAACCACGAGGAACTCGCCGACCTCTCGCGCCTCATACGCGACATCCGCGACCGCTTCGGCATCACGGTGCTGCTCGTCGAACACCACATGGGGCTCGTGATGGAACTCTCGGACCACGTCGTGGCGCTGAACTTCGGGCGCAAGATCGCCGAAGGCACGCCGGCCGAGATCCAGAGCCACCCGGCCGTGATCGAGGCCTACCTGGGGGCCGACGCCGATGCCTGAGCTGCTCGAGGTGCGCGGCCTGCACGCGGGCTACGGCGCGACACAGGTGCTGCACGGCATCGACTTCACGCTCGCCGCGGGTCGGATCACCGCGATCCTGGGCGCCAACGGCGCCGGCAAGACGACCACGCTGCGCGCGATCTGCCAGACCGTCGCCACGCGCGGCAGCGTGCTCTTCGACGGCGCGCAGCTCGTCGGCCGCGCGACCGAGAACGTGGTCCGCCTGGGCGTCGCCCACGTGCCCGACGGCCGCGGCACCTTCGGCGCACTGACGGTCGACGAGAACCTGCGCCTGGGCGGCTACGTGCGGCGCGACCGCGCCGGCGTGGCCGCCGACATCGAACAGGCCTACGAGCGCTTCCCGCGCCTGCGCGAGCGCCGCCGCCAGCCCGCCGGGCTGCTGTCGGGCGGCGAGCAGCAGATGCTCGCGATCAGCCGCGCGCTGATGCTGCGCCCGCGCCTGCTGCTGCTCGACGAGCCCTCGTTCGGCCTCGCGCCGATGGTCGTCGCCGAGATCTTCCGCATCCTGCGCGCGCTGAACGAGGACGAAGGCGTCAGCATCCTGCTCGTCGAGCAGAACGCGAAGCTGGCACTCGACCTCGCCGACCAGGCCTACCTGCTCGAGACCGGGCGCGTCGCGCTCGCCGGCAGCAGCGACGAGATCCGGCGCGACGAAGCCGTGCGCCGCGCCTACCTCGGTTATTGAAGAACGGGACCACCGCAAGGACACGATGAACGCGCTGCTGCACCAGATCTGCTCCGGCCTCGCCAGCGGCTGCATCTACGGCTCGGTCGCGCTCGCGCTGGTGATGATCTACCAGGCCACCCACCACCTGAATTTCGCCCAGGGCGAGATGGCCACCTTCAGCACCTTCATCGCCTGGGCGCTGATCCACGCCGGCTGGCCCTACTGGGGCGCGTTCGCGGCCACGGTGGCGCTGTCGTTCGTCGGCGGGCTCGCGATCCAGCGCATCGTGCTGCGGCCGCTCGAGAAGGCCTCGGTGCTGGCCAACGTGATCGTCTTCATCGGCCTGGCGGTGATCTTCAACTCGCTCGGCGGCTGGATCTTCGACTACGAGATCAAGAGCTTCCCGAGCCCGTTCCCGCAGGACGCGCCCTACGCGACGCGCTACTTCTCGGCGCACGAGCTCGGCACCGCCGGCGTGATGCTGTGCGTGCTCGGCGCGCTGTTCGCGTTCTTCCGCTACACGCCGTTCGGGCTGGCGATGCGCGCGGCGGCGCAGAACCCGGACTCGGCGCGGCTGGTGGGCATCCGCGTCGGCTGGATGCTCGCCGTCGGCTGGGGGCTGGCGGCGGCGATCGGTGCCGTCGCCGGGATGATGGTCGCGCCCTCGGTCTTCCTGGACCCGAACATGATGAGCGGCATCCTGCTCTACGCCTTCGCCGCGGCGCTGCTCGGCGGCATCGACAACCCATTCGGCGCAGTGCTCGGCGGGCTCATCGTCGGCGTGCTCGAGAACCTGCTCGGCGCCTACGTCGTCGGCACCGAGCTCAAGCTGACGGTGGCGCTGGTGTTCATCGTCGGCACGCTCACGCTCAAGCCCAACGGCCTGTTCGGCCGGGCCGTGGTGGCGCGGGTATGAACCCGGCGCTGCGCGGATGGCGGCTGGCGGCGCTGGTGCTGCTGGTGGTGGCGCTGATCGTGCTGCCCTTCCTGGTCAAGAACTACCGCGTGTTCCAGTTCAACCTGGTGCTGGTCTACGCGATCGCGGTGCTCGGGCTGAACATCCTGACCGGCTACAACGGCCAGATCTCGCTCGGCCACGGCGCGTTCTATGCCATCGGCGCCTACGTCGCCGCGGCGCTGATGAACAACGCCGGCTGGCCCTACTGGGCGACGCTGCCGGTCGCCGGGCTGGCCTGCTTCGGCCTGGGGTTCTTGATGGGCTTCCCGGCGCTGCGGCTGAGCGGGCACTACCTCGCGCTCGCCACCTACGCGCTCGGGCTGGCGATCCCGCAGCTGCTGAAGTACCGGCACCTCGAGGGCCTGACCGGCGGCGTCCAGGGCATCGTGCTGAACAAGCCCGACCCGCCGTTCAGCCTGCGCCTGTTCGACCAGCCGCTCAGCGCCGACCGCTGGCTCTACTTCGTCACGCTCGCGGTCGCGGCGCTGATGTTCTGGCTCGCGTGGAACCTGCTGCGCGGCCGCGTCGGGCGCGCGCTGGTCGCGATCCGCGACCACCCGATCGCCGCCGCGGCGATGGGCATCGACCTGCCGATGTTCAAGTCGCTGACCTTCGGCGTCTCGGCTGCGTACACCGGCGTGGCCGGCGCGCTGGGGGCGGTGGTCGTGGCCTTCGTCTCGCCCGACAGCTTCACGATCCTGCTTTCGATCAGCCTGCTCGTCGGCGTGGTCGTCGGCGGGCTGGCATCGATCTGGGGCGCGGTCTTCGGCGCGATCTTCATCCAGTTCATCCCGAACGTCGCCGACCAGATCTCCAAGGCCGCGCCCTGGGCGATCTACGGCGCCTTCCTGATCGGTTTCATGTACCTGATGCCCGCCGGCGTGATGGGCCTGGCGCGCAGGTTCGGGATGCGGCGGCGACCGGACGCCGCACCCCTCGTGCCCTCGCAGGAGGCACCCCCCGGCGGCTGACGATCCAACCCAGGAGACATAGCAGATGAAGCACCTCAAGACGGTCCTGTTCGGGCTCGCGCTCACGCTCGGCGCCTCCGGCGCCTGGGCGGAGAAGAAGTACGACCCCGGCGCCAGCGACACCGAGATCAAGATCGGCCAGATCGGCCCCTACTCCGGCCCGGCCTCGGCCTACGGCGCGATCGGCAAGACCATCGGCGCCTACTTCGACAAGGTCAACGCCGAGGGCGGCATCAACGGCCGCAAGATCAAGTACGTTCCGCTCGACGACGGCTACAACCCGGCACGCGCGGTCGAGGACGCGCGCAAGCTGGTCGAGGAGGACGAGGTCCTGCTGATCTTCAACCCGCTCGGCACGCCCAGCAACACGGCGATCGAGAAGTACATGAACGCGAAGAAGGTGCCGCAGCTCTTCGTCGCCACCGGCGCGACCAAGTTCGGCAACCCGGCCAACCACTGGACGATGGGCTGGCAGCCGCCCTATGCCGCCGAGGGCCGCATCTACGCCCAGCACATCCTCGAGACGAACCCGAACGCCAAGATCGCCGTCCTCTACCAGAACGACGACTTCGGCAAGGACTACCTCGCCGGCTTCATGGAGGGCCTGGGCGCCAAGGCCAAGTCGATGATCGTCAAGGAGGCGACCTACGAGGTCACCGACCCGACGCTCGACAGCCAGATGCTGACGCTGAAGGCCTCGGGCGCCGACACCTTCCTCGACATCTCCACGCCGAAGTTCGCCGCGATGTCGATCAAAAAGGCGGCCGAGATCGGATGGAAGCCGCAGACCTACCTGACCAACGTCTCGATCTCGGTCAGCTCGGTGATGACGCCGGCCGGCCTGCAGAACGGCGTGGGCATCATCACCGCGCTCTACGGCAAGGACCCGACCGATCCGCAATGGGCGAACGACCCGGCGATGAAGGACTGGACCGCGTTCATGAAGCAGTACTACCCGAGCGGCAGCCTGACCGACGCGAACAGCGTCTACGGCTACTCGGTCGCGCAGACGATGGTCCAGGTGCTCAAGCAATGCGGTGACGACCTGACGCGCGCGAACGTGATGAAGCAGGCCGCGAACCTGAACATCACGCTGCCGATGTCGCTGCCCGGCGTCAACGTCCAGACCTCGCCCACCGACTACTTCCCGATCGAACGCGAGCAGCTCGCCCGCTTCGACGGCAAGACCTGGGTGCTGTTCGGCAAGGTCTACGGGCGCTGAGCCCGGCTTGCGACCGATCGACCGGGAATGAGGGGCCGCTCGCAGCACGGAG
>MEGM01000159.1 GCA_001725505.1 Rubrivivax sp. SCN 70-15
CAGCCGTCGCGGTACAGCGGCTCGCCGGTGAAGAAGCGCGTCGGGCACAGCTCGGTGTTGTTGACGCCGGCGTACATCGGCGTGTTCTCGGGCGGGCGGTTCAGGTCGACGACGTAGCGCGCGAAGCGCGGCACGATCAGGCTCGCGCCGAGCTCCAGCGCAAAGGCGTAGAGGCGGTCGAGGTGCCAGTCGGCGTCCTCGGTCCCCAGCGCGCGCGGCAGCAGCCGCTCGGCGATGTCGCCCGGGATCTCGGTGCCGGCATGCGGCACGCTGACGAGCAGCGGCGTCGAGCCGCGGTGGAGGCGGTAGGTGTCGGTCATCGTTCGAACGGCTCCGATCGGCCCTGCCGCGGCGGGCCGTGTGTGCATCGCTTCGAGGTGCTACGCGACGGCATTTGCGACCTCGGTCGTGAGATCCGCCAGTGTCCGCTCGAGTTGCGGCTGCGAGCGTGACTTGATCTCGGCGGCCGGCAGTGAATGGCTGTTGGGATGGACGCCCCGCAGTAGCGTATGAAGTCTCAGGGCATCGTCACACCGCGCAGCGGCTTCGGCTCTTGAATACGCGGACTGCGTGATGTTCTGGTCGGACACGACGACGAAGATGTAGACCGCGGCAGCGGCGCAGGCAGCCGTGCGTCGCACGCCGCCAGAAGAACTCCGCCCGTCCCAGAATGTCGCGGACTGCCCGCGCATCGCAAGCATGCGGTCGCTGGCCTGGGAGAACGTCTTCAGTATTTCTTCGCGCTTGTAGCCCAGGTCCATCTTCAAGTCGACAAGCGCTCGTACCTCGCCATCCCGAAAGAGGACGAGGTCGGGCTTGATCGTCCTTCGCCTGCCATGGACCGTGATGCACATCGGTTGATTGATTCGAATGCTGCCGATCCGCGGTACGTTGTCCACCAAGTAGAGTGCCAGCAAGTCCTCGATCTCGGATGCCACCGAGCGACTCTCGCCTCGGTACAGCTTGTCGTTGACGTAGAGCGGCAGGCGAGCGCGCTGATAGGCGTCGACCAGCTTGGTGGTGAAGGCTTGAGGTGTCATCGGAGTCGAGTTCAACGTGCCTGTTCCCTTCCCCCGGCGACGACCTGCCGGCAGGGGTTGTGGCCGAAGCCGTAGGCCAGCTCGTTGGGATGGTCCAGCGCCCAGACCGCGAAGTCGGCGCGCTGGCCGGCGGCCAGCATGCCGCGGTCGTGCAGGCCGAGCGCGCGCGCGCCGTGGACGGTGGCGCCGCGCAGCGCCTCCTCGGGCGTGAGGCGGAAGAGGGTGCAGGCCATGTTGAGCATCAGCAGCATCGACAGCCCCGGGCTCGAGCCCGGGTTGTGGTCGCTGGCGATCGCGATCGGGACGCCGGCGTCGCGCAGCGCCTGCACCGGCGGCAGCCGGGTCTCGCACAGGAAGTAGAACGCGCCGGGCAGCAGCACCGCAGCCGTGCCCGCGGCGGCCATCGCGCGCACACCGTCGTCGGCCAGCCATTCGAGGTGGTCGCAGGACAGCGCGCGGTAAGCGGCGGCGAGCGTGGCGCCGCCCTGGTCGCTGAGCTGCTCGGCGTGCAGCTTGACCGGCAGGCCCAGCGCCGTCGCGGCGTCGAACACGCGGCGCACCTGCGCGGGGCTGAAGGCGATGCGCTCGCAGAAGGCGTCGACCGCGTCGACCAGGCCCTCGGCGTGCAGCCGCGGCAGCCAGTCGCAGACGGCGCCGATGTAGTCGTCGGGCCGGTCGGCGTATTCCGGGGGCAGCGCATGCGCGGCCAGGCAGGTGGTCTGCACCGTCAGCGCCAGCTCGCGGCCGAGCCGGCGCGCGACGCGCAGGCAGCGTGCCTCGTGCTCCAGCGACAGGCCGTAGCCGGACTTGATCTCGATCGTCGTCACGCCCTCGGCCATCAGCGTGCGTGCGCGCTGCGCCGCTATCGCGAACAGTTCGTCGTCGCCGGTCGCGCGCGTGGCGGCGACCGTCGCCCGGATGCCGCCGCCGGCACGCGCGATCGCCTCGTAGCTCGCGCCCTGCAGCCGCAGCTCGAACTCGGCCGCGCGCTGGCCGGCGTAGACCAGGTGCGTGTGGCAGTCGACGAAGCCGGGCGTGACGAGTGCGCCGGCGAGGTCGTGCTCGACGTCCACCGCCAGGTCGGCAGGCAGCGCGCCGGCCGCGCCGACCCAGGCGATGTGGGCGCCGTGGGTGAGGATCGCACCGCGGTCGATCAGGCCCCAGCCCGGCTCCGCGAGCGTCGCCAGGCGGGCGTTGCGCCACAGCGTCTTCATGGCGCGACCCCGATCCACAGACTCTCGCCGTCGGCCGTCAGAGGGCCCGTGGGCAGGCCCCAGTGCAGTTCCATGCCGACCGGGTCGAAGCGGCCGCGCAGCGGCCAGTCCTCGGCCCAGGGTTGGCCGGGCACGGCGCGCTGCATCGTGCCGCGGGCGCCGCCGCGCAGCATCAGGTTCAGGTCGCGCGTCGCGCCGGCGAGCAGGCGGCAGGCCGGCGCCGCTGCGCCGTCGAAGGCCAGCGGCGCATCGCCGCAGCGCAGCGTGCGCGCGCCGCAGGCGAATTGCAGTTCGACGCCGGCGCCGTCGACGACCGCGAACCAGCGCTGCACGCCGGGGTAGGCCGAGAACGGGCCGTCGGCGGCGATGTCGGCCAGGCTGACGCGCCAGCGCCAGGCAGGCGCGTCGGCGCGCAGCTCGCGCGTGAGCCCGTTGCCGTTGCGCCAGGGCTGCGGCGCGACCTCGTCGGCGCGCACGATCATGGCCGGAAGCCCCCCTCGAACGTGTAGCGGCTGCCTGGGTGCACGAGGCGCGCGATCGTGATCGGCACGCCGCGGCTCTCGGTGCGGCGCACGACCACCAGCACCGGGTCGCGCTCGGCTATGCCGAGCAGCCGCGCCTCGTCGGCCGACGCCGCGCCGGCCTCGATCGCGTACTGCGCCTCCCACAGCGGCGCGACCTCGAGCAGGTAATGCGTCGGCGTCGTCCGTGTGAAGTCCACGTCCAGGTAGCCGGGCGCGCAGGCCGGATTCACGTAGCGGTCCTCGTACTGCAGCGGCACGCCGTTGCAGCGGTGCACGATCAGCGTGTGGAAGACGCGCGCGCCGGGCTCGAGCCCGAGGCGCTCGGCCAGCGCCGGCGGCGCCGCTTCCTCGCGCGCGAGCTGCACCTCGGCACTGTGCTGCTGCCCGCGTGATTCGATCTCCTCCTGCAGGTCGCGGATCGTCAGCGTCGAGGCCACGCGGTGCAGCGGCGCGGCGAAGGTGCCCACGCCCTGCGCGCGCTCGACCAGGCCCTCGGCCTGCAGCTCGCGGATCGCGCGGTTCACCGTCATCCGGCTCACGCCGAACTGCGCCACCAGCTCGGCCTCGGACGGCATCAGCGCGCCCGGCGGCCAGCGCCCCCGCGCCAGGCCGTCCTTCAGGAACTGCTTGACGCGGGCATAGGGCGGGGCGTCGGCGCTCGCGGTGGAAACCATGGCGACGATCCTACTTGCACCAACTTGTCTAGACAAGTAGAGTCGACCCTGGAGTCAACGCCGGAGCGACACCATGACCGACCTCTCAGCCCTGCACCGGATCGCGCAGCCGCGTCCCGTGCGCGCGCCGCGCGGCACGCAGATCGCCTGCACGAACTGGCTCGTCGAAGCCGCCTGGCGGATGCTGCAGAACAACCTCGACCCCGAGGTCGCCGAGAACCCGGACGCGCTCGTGGTCTACGGCGGCATCGGCAAGGCGGCGCGCAACTGGGACTGCTTCGAGGCCATGCTCGAGGCGCTGAAGGCGCTGAAGGAGGACGAGACGCTGCTGGTGCAGAGCGGCAAGCCGGTCGGCGTGTTCCGCACCCATGCCGACGCGCCGCGCGTGCTGATCGCGAACTCGAACCTGGTGCCGAAATGGGCGACCTGGGAGCACTTCGACGCGCTCGACCGCAAGGGTCTGATGATGTACGGCCAGATGACGGCGGGCAGCTGGATCTACATCGGCAGCCAGGGCATCGTGCAGGGCACCTACGAGACCTTCGTCGAGGCCGGCCGGCAACACTATGGCGGCGATCTCGCCGGGCGCTGGATCCTCACCGCCGGCCTCGGCGGCATGGGCGGCGCGCAGCCGCTGGCGGCCAGCTTCGCCGGCGCCTGTTCGCTGAACATCGAGTGCCAGCAGAGCCGCATCGACTTCCGGCTGCGTTCGCGCTATCTCGACGAACAGGCCGCGAGCCTGGACGATGCGCTGGCGCGCATCGCGAAGTACACGGCGCAGAAGAAGGCGGTCTCGATCGGCCTGCTCGGCAACGCCGCCGAGATCCTGCCCGGGCTCGTGCGGCGCGGGGTCAGGCCGGATCTCGTCACCGACCAGACGAGCGCGCACGACCTCGTCAACGGCTACCTGCCGATTGCCTGGAGCCTCGAGCGCTGGCGTGCCGCGCAGGCCGATCCGTCGCAGCACGCCGCATTGCGCGAAGCGGCGGCGCAGAGCTGCGCCGTGCACGTGCAGGCGATGCTGGACTTCCAGTCGGCCGGTGTGCCCACGGTCGACTATGGCAACAACATCCGCCAGGTCGCCTTCGACGCCGGCGTGCAGCGCGCCTTCGACTTCCCGGGTTTCGTGCCCGCCTACATCCGGCCGCTGTTCTGCCGCGGCAAGGGGCCGTTCCGCTGGGTTGCGCTGAGCGGCGACGCGGAGGACATCCGCAGGACCGATGCGAAGATGAAGGAGCTCTTCCCCGAGGACGCCCATCTGCACCGCTGGCTCGACATGGCCGGCGAGCGCATCGCGTTCCAGGGCCTGCCGGCGCGCATCTGCTGGATCGGGCTGGGCGAGCGCCACCGCGCCGGACTGGCCTTCAACGCGATGGTGAAGTCGGGCGAGCTGAAGGCACCGATCGTGATCGGGCGCGACCACCTCGACAGCGGTTCGGTCGCGAGCCCGAACCGCGAGACCGAGGCCATGTTGGACGGCAGCGATGCGGTGAGCGACTGGCCGCTGCTGAACGCGCTGCTCAACACCGCCGGCGGCGCCACCTGGGTCAGCCTGCACCACGGCGGCGGCGTCGGCATGGGCTATTCGCAGCACGCCGGCGTCGTGATCGTCTGCGACGGCAGCGACGCGGCGGCAAGGCGCATCGAGCGCGTGCTCTGGAACGACCCCGGCACCGGCGTGATGCGCCATGCCGACGCGGGCTACGCCGAGGCCGTCCGCTTCGCGAAGGAGCAGGGCCTGAACCTGCCGATGATCACCGGCGGAGGACGCTGATGCTGCTGCGACCCGGACGACTCACGCTCGACGAGCTTCAGGCCATCCACGCCGGCGCCGATGTCAGGGTCCAGCCGCTGGTGATGGACCCGCAGGCGCTGCCGGCCATCCGCGCCAGCGCCGCGGTGGTGCAGCGCGCCGCCGAGGGCGACGCCGCCGTCTACGGCGTCAACACCGGCTTCGGCAAGCTGGCGAGCACGCGCATCGGCGAGGCCGACCTGGCGACGCTGCAGCTGAACCTGATCCGCAGCCACAGCGTCGGTGTCGGCGCGCCGCTGCCCGCGCCGGTGGTGCGGCTGATGCTGGCGACCAAGGCCGCGAGCCTGGCGCGCGGCTACTCGGGCGTGCGCCCGGTCGTCGTCGACACGCTGCTCGCGGTGCACAACGCCGGCCTCGTGCCTTTCGTGCCCAGCCAGGGCTCGGTCGGGGCTTCGGGCGACCTCGCGCCGCTGGCGCACACGACGCTGGCGCTGCTGGGCGAGGGCGAGTTCTTCGTCGACGGCGTGCGGCGCCCCGCGGCGGCGGTGCTGCACGAGGCCGGCATCGCGCCGCTCAGGCTGGCGGCCAAGGAGGGGCTGGCGCTGATCAACGGCACGCAGGCCAGCACCGCGCTCGCACTGCACGCGCTGTTCAGCTTCGAGCCGGTGCTCGAGGCCGCGCTCGTGATCGGCGCGCTGACGGTCGACGCCGCCCGCGGCAGCGACGGACCGTTCGACCCGCGCATCCACGAGCTTCGCGGCCAGCCGGGCCAGATCGACGTCGCCCGCTACTACCGCCGGCTGCTCGAAGGCAGCGCGATCCGCGCATCGCACCGCGACGGCGACGACCGCGTCCAGGACCCGTACTGCCTGCGCTGCCAGCCGCAGGTGGTCGGCGCCTGCCTGGACCAGCTGCGCCACGCCGCGCTGGTCCTGCTGCGCGAAGCGAACGCGGTGACCGACAACCCCCTGGTCTTCTTCGACGAGCACCGCGAAGTCGACCTTCCAGCGGACGCCGCGGATCCGGCTCCGGCGGTCCGCCAGCGTCGCCCCCCCGGGGGGGCGGCGGCCGAAGGCCGCTTCGGGGGGGATCTCGTCTCCGGAGGGAATTTCCACGCCGAACCGGTCGCGCTGGCCTGCGACGCGATGGCCTGCGCCATTGCCGAGGTCGGTGCGATCGCCGAGCGCCGCATCGCGATGCTGATCGACAGCAGCGTCTCGCGCCTGCCGCCCTTCCTCTGCGCCGAACCGGGGCTGAACAGCGGCTTCATGATCGCCCACGTCACCGCCGCGGCGCTGGCGAGCGAGAACAAGTCGATGGCGCATCCGGCCAGCGTCGACAGCCTGCCGACGAGCGCGAACCAGGAGGACCATGTCTCGATGGCCACGTTCGCAGCGCGCCGGCTGCAGCCGATGATCGCCAACGTCGCGCACATCCTGGCCATCGAATGGCTCGCGGCGGCGCAGGGCATCGAGTTCCTGCGCCCGCTCGTCAGCTCGCCGCCGATCGAGGCCGCGCACGCCCTGCTGCGCGCCGCATGCCCGGCGATGCCGGTCGACCGCGTCATCGCGCCCGACATCGAGCGCGCCGGCGCGCGCGTGCACGACGGCTCGCTCGGGCGCATCCTGCGCGGTCTGCCGGGCCTGCCGACGCTGTGGGTCGCGGGCTGATCCCGCGTCGGCGCGCACGGCGCCAGCGGCTGGCGCGCGCGGCTTGAGACAATGGCGGGACGGACCCGAAACCGCCCCACCGACCATGACGCACAACATCCTCCAATCCGTTCCCGCCGGCCAGCGCGTCGGCATCGCCTTTTCCGGCGGCCTGGACACCAGCGCCGCGGTGCACTGGATGCGCGCCAAGGGCGCGATCCCCTGCGCCTACACGGCGAACCTGGGCCAGCCCGACGAGAGCGACTACGACGAGATCCCGCGCAAGGCGCTGGCCTACGGCGCCGAGATCGCGCGCCTGGTCGACTGCCGCTCGCAGCTGGTGGCCGAGGGCATCGCCGCGATCCAGTGCGGCGCCTTCCACATCAGCACCGGCGGCGCGACCTACTTCAACACCACGCCGCTCGGCCGCGCCGTCACCGGCACCGCGCTGGTGGTCGCGATGCGCGAGGACGGCGTCGACATCTGGGGCGACGGCAGCACCTACAAGGGCAACGACATCGAGCGCTTCCACCGCTACGGCCTGCTCGCCAACCCGGCGCTGAAGATCTACAAGCCCTGGCTCGACCAGCGCTTCATCGACGAGCTCGGCGGGCGCAAGGAGATGAGCGAATACCTCGTCAAGGCCGGCTTCGACTACAAGATGAGCGTCGAGAAGGCCTACAGCACCGACAGCAACATGCTCGGCGCGACGCACGAGGCGAAGGACCTCGAGTTCCTGAACAAGGGGCTGACGATCGTGAACCCGATCATGGGCGTGGCGTTCTGGCGCGACGACGTGGCGGTCAAGGCCGAGACCGTGAGCGTGCGCTTCGAGGAAGGCCAGCCGGTCGCGCTGAACGGCATGAGCTTCGCGTCGCCGGTGGCGCTGTTCGAGGAGGCGAACCGCATCGGCGGGCGCCACGGCCTGGGCATGAGCGACCAGATCGAGAACCGCATCATCGAGGCCAAGAGCCGCGGCATCTACGAGGCCCCGGGGATGGCGCTGCTGCACATCGCCTACGAGCGGCTGGTCACCGGCATCCACAACGAGGACACGATCGAGCAGTACCGGACCAACGGCCGGCGCCTGGGCCGCCTGCTCTACCAGGGCCGCTGGTTCGACCCGCAATGCCTGATGCTGCGCGAGACCGCGCAGCGCTGGGTCGCGCGCGCCGTCACCGGCGAGGTCACGCTCGAGCTGCGGCGCGGCAACGACTGGTCCATCGTCGACACGACGAGCCCGAACCTGACCTACCACCCCGAGCGGCTGACGATGGAAAAGGGCGAGGGCGCCTTCACGCCCGCCGACCGCATCGGCCAGCTGACGATGCGCAACCTGGACATCGCCGACACGCGCGCCAAGCTCGGCATCTACTCCAAGGTCGGCCTGATCGGCCAGGACTCGGACGGGGCGATGCCCCTGCTTTCGGGGCCGAAGGGGGGCTGACGCGGCCGATGGCGCGGGTGCGGGCGCGCTGGCCCGCTCATGGAGTCTCGCGCTTCGGGCACCGTCGGCGGTGTGGCGAGGCCGCGCCGGGTCCCGGCCCGGCATGCCGGGTGACTTTCATTTGCTGGCCCAAATGAAAGTCACCAAAGCAAAGGGCCCCAAGACAAACACCCTGCCTTCGTCCGGCACGCCACGGACGATCGGCCCAGCGGGCCACTTTTCACCGCCGAGTTCGATCGAAACACTGGCCCACTCGACGTTTCATACTAACTCGCGTTCAAACATATAGATGTGATCCACCCGAAGCCGGTCATTGACTGAGTTCGGAGTGGATCGGTCTCCAAGGCGAGCAGCCCGG
>MEGM01000160.1:0-8634 GCA_001725505.1 Rubrivivax sp. SCN 70-15
GCCAGCGCAAGGGCAGCCAGTGCGCCACCTCGTCGACCTGCCGGTGCCAGCGTGCGCGCAGGCGGCTTTCGATCGCATGCGCGTTGCCGGCGTCGTCCAGGCCGTCGACCCATTCGGCCAGCGCCCCGGCGCGCGCCGCCGCCAGCGCCTGCGCCGCGGTGCGGCTGGCCTCGAGCGCATGCCACGCGGGCGCGTCGGGCGTGCCGGGGTTGCGGCCGTGGCGCGCCTGCAGCCGCGCCTGCGCGTAGGCGAAGTCAGCGTGCGCCGTCATCGGGTGCCTCGGTGTCGACCAGCTCGGCAGCGACGCGGGCCGCGGCGGCCTCCAGCGCAGTCGCTGGCAGATCCGGGGCCGCAACCTCGCCCTCGTCGCGCAGCGCGCGCAGGCGGCATTCGAGCCGCGCGGCATGGGTCTGCTGCCAGCGCGCACCGCGCGCGAGCGCGCGGTTGACGATCGCCAGGCCGTCGCTGCGCGCCTGCTCGAGCAGAGCGGCCGCCTGCTGCCGCGCCTGCGCGATGCGCTCGGCACCGTTGCGTTCGGCCTGCAGCACGCGTTCGATCGCGTGTGCCGCGGCGGGGTCGGTGTCGTCGTGCTTCACCGGCCGGCCGCGTCAGCGCACGCGAACGCGCGTCAGCTCCTCGCCTTGCGGGTCGACGACGTGCACCGCGCAGGCGATGCAGGGGTCGAAGCTGTGCACCGTGCGCAGGATCTCCAGCGGCTGCTTCGGATCGAGCAGATGGTGGCGGTCCATCAGCGCCGCCTCGTAGGCCCCAGGCTGGCCGGTGGCGTCGCGCGGGCCGGCGTTCCAGGTGCTGGGAACGACCGCCTGGTAGTTGTCGATGAGCCCGTCCTTGATGACGACGTAATGGCACAGCGCGCCGCGCGGGGCTTCCATGAAGCCCACGCCCTTGGCCTGGCGTGGCCAGGTCGACGGCTCCCACAGCGTGGCGTTCTGCACCGAGAGGTCGCCGCCCTTGATGTTCGCGACGAGCTGGTCGAGCCAGGCCGTCATCTGGTCGGCGAAGATCTTCGATTCGATCGTGCGCGCGGCGGTGCGGCCCAGGGTCGAGAAGATCGCGGTCAGCGGCAGGTCGAGCTTTTGCAGCACCTGGCCGGCGAGCGCCTTCGTCGGCTCGTGGCCGCTGGCGTAGAGCATCGCCAGGCGCGCGAGCGGCCCGACTTCCATCGCCTTGCCGCGCCAGCGCGGCGACTTGAGCCACGAGTAGCCGCCTTCGACCTCGAGCTGTTCGTAGGGCGGCTTCGGGCCGGTGTAGTGCAGCTTCGTCTCGCCGGCGTAGGGGTGCAGGCCCTGCGCCTTGCCGCCCGCGTAGTCGTACCAGGAATGGGCGACGAACTCCTGCACCTGGGCCGGGTCGCGCAGGTCCAGCGGCTGGATGTGCGAGAGGTCGCGGTTCAGGATCACGCCCGAAGGGATGAAGTTCGTCGCCGGGTCGGCTATGCCCTTGGCCGGGAAGTCGCCGACGGTGAGGAAGTTGCCCAGGCCCTCTCCGCGCGCGAACCAGTCCTTGTAGAAGCCGGCGATCGCGAGCGTGTCGGGCAGGTAGACCTGGTCGACGAAGACCTGCATCGACTTGATGACGTCGCGCACCTCGCCCAGCGTGACGATGTTCAGCGCCGTCGCTGCGGCGCCGCTGCTGCCGGGGCCGGCGCTGATCGGGCTCGGCGAGCCGCCGACGAGGAAGTTCGGGTGCGGGTTCTTGCCGCCGAAGATCGCGTGCAGCTTGACCACCTCGCGCTGCCAGGCCAGTGCCTCGAGGTAATGCGCCACCGCCATCAGGTTGGCCTCGGGCGGCAGCTTGTAGCCGGGGTGACCCCAGTAGCCACCGGCGAAGATGCCGAGCTGCCCGCCTTCGACGAAGGTCTTGAGGCGCTTCTGGGTGTCGGCGAAATAGCCGGGGCTCGACTTCGCGTAGCCCGAGATCGACTGCGCCAGTTCGGACGTCGCCTTCGGGTCGGCTTTCAGCGCCGAGACGACGTCGACCCAGTCGAGCGCGTGCAGGTGGTAGAAGTGCATCACGTGGTCGTGCACGTGCTGCGCGGCGATCATCAGGTTGCGGATCAGCTGCGCGTTCGCCGGGATGCGCCACTGCAGTGCGTCCTCCACCGAGCGCACCGACGCGATGCCGTGCACCAGCGTGCAGACGCCGCAGATGCGCTGCGCGAAGGCCCAGGCCTCGCGCGGGTCGCGTCCCTTCAGGATCAGCTCGATGCCGCGCACCATCGTGCCCGAGCTCCAGGCACTGCTGATGCTGCCGTCGGCGGCGGTCTCGGCCTCGATGCGCAGGTGACCTTCGATGCGGGTGATCGGATCGACGACGACGCGTT
The DNA here is from genome assembly GCA_001725505.1 of Rubrivivax sp. SCN 70-15. Taxonomy (GTDB): domain Bacteria; phylum Pseudomonadota; class Gammaproteobacteria; order Burkholderiales; family Burkholderiaceae_C; genus Rubrivivax. The sequence goes on from MEGM01000160.1 coordinate 2,345, forward strand.
GACTCATGATCTCAATCCGCCAGGTTGTCGGCGACGAGTTCGAGCAGGCTCTCGGTCGGCTTGTCCCAGTGCGCGACCTTGGCGCCGGTCTCGAAGGTGATGCGGCACTGGCCGCAGCTCGTCACGAAGTGCTTGGCGCCGGTGGCGTCGATCTGCTGGCGCTTGATCTCGAACACCTTGTTGCGCAGCGGTGTCGCGCGCTGGTTCGAGATCACGCCGCCGCCGCCGCCGCAGCAGTAGGACGTGACCCCGTGGTCCTTCATCTCGATCAGCTCGAAGCCGAGCGCCGCGACCACGCGCCGCGCCGCCGCCTCGAGCCCGCCGCGGCGCACGATCTGGCAGGGGTCGTGGTAGGTCGCGCTCTCGCCGATTCTCTTCACGCGGATCTTTCCGGCGGCCAGCGTCTCGTCGAGGAACTCGGTCATGTGGATGATGCGCACCGGAAGTTCCTTGCCGTACCACTTCGCCGCCTCCCAGCGTGCGGCACCGTAGGCGTGGCCGCACTCGGGCAGGATCACCGTCTTCGCGCCGATCTTCACCGCGGTGTCGACGATGGACCGCGTCAGGCGCTCCTGCAGTTCGAGGTCGCCGTTGTTGAAGCCGATGTTCGAAGCGTCGAAGCCGGCCGAGTGCATCGTCCACTTCGCGCCGATGCGGTTCAGGATCTTCGCCGCGGCGGCGAGCGCCTTGGTGTGCTCGCCGAGCTCGGCCGGCGCCGCGGTGACGAGGATGTCGGCCGCGGGCAGGTCGCAGGGGATCGTCACGCCGTGCTCGTCGCCGGCCTCCTTGAGGATGTCGGGCAGATCCTCGCCCGGGGTCGCGGTGCTGCCCCATTGCTGCGCGGCGCGGTCCATCAACGCCAGCCGCTCGGGCACCAGGCCGGCCTTGAACATGCCGTGCCGCGCCTCCTTCACGAGCTCGGCGATGTCGATGCCCATCGGGCAGATCATCGTGCAGCGGCCGCACATCGTGCACGAGTCGTAGATCAGCTCCTGCCACTGCTCGAGCTCGGCGATCGTCAGCTTCTTCACCAACCCGAGGCCGCGCACCAGCGGCGCGAACGGCCCGGCCTCGCGGAAGTAGGCACGCCGGAACGGCTCGAGCTTGTGGATCGGCGTGTACTTGGCCTCGCCGGTGGCGACGTGGAAATGGCAGGCCTCGGCGCACATGCCGCAGCGCACGCAGCTCTCCATGTGCAGCGACGCGGTGACGCCGAACTCGCGCACGAAGCTGCGCATCGCGGCGTCGACGCGCTCCTCGTCGGTCAGCTTGCCCTGCTTGTCGAAGGCGGGCGCGGCGACGGCGGCAGTGCTCATACCTGGACTCCTCGGTGGTTGAAGCGCACGCCGGTGGCGCCGCGGGAGAAGACGAACAGAAAGGCGTGCATCAGCTTGCCGAACGGGAACCAGACCAGCAGCAGCTCGACCGACAGCAGGTGGATCGCGAGCGGCCCGCCGTAGAGCACGCGCTCGCTCGCGAGCAGCGCCGATGACGGCTGCGTCGCGACCGCCATGCCGGTGATCAGCGGCAGCAGCGTCACCCCCCAGGTGATCCAGTCGTCGGCGCTCGAGATCAGGCGCAGCACCGGGTCGGCCAGGCGCACGAACAAGGCCATGAACAGTGCGACGAGGGTCGCGGCGGCGGCCAGGTACATCACCGCGTCGGGCAGCGCCGGCCAGGACAGGCCCGTCAGCCGGCGCACGAAGGCGATGTGCGGCGCGTAGCCGAAGAACACGAGCGCCAGCCCGATGTGGAAGACATAGCCGTTGAGCGTGACGAAGCGCGTGCTCGGCCTGAACTCCCGGCGCGGCCACATGCCGCGCAGGATGCCGTGCAGCGCGCCGCGCCACGCCGGCGGCGTGCCCTCGCGTGGGGTCGACAGGTCGGGCAGGCGCGGTCGCGTCAGCGCATGGGCCAGGCGCCACAGCGTTCCGATCACGAAGACGGCGAGCGCGAAGGCGAGCGCGGGGCCGCGGGCGAAGGCGAGCAGGTCCATGGGCTTCCTTGGTGGAGGTTCTCGGCGCGGCCGCTCAGACGCTCACGCCGCGGTGACCGAAGCGGATGCCGGTCGCGCCGCGCGAGAAGGCGAACAGCACGGCGTGCATCAGCTTGCCGAACGGAAACCAGATCAGGAACGCGGCGACGCTGAGCAGGTGCACCGCGAGCAGCGTCTCGTAGCGCGCGCCGAGGTGGCTCGTCGCGAGCAGCCCGGTCGCGACCGGCAGCGCGGTGAGCAGCCAGCTGAGGTAGTCGCCGCCGTGCGACAGCAGCCGCAGCACCGGGTGCGTGAGCCGCCGCGCCAGCGCCGCGAGCAGCGAGACCAGCGTGACGACGCCGACTGCGAACACCAGATTGCTCGGCAGCGACGGCCAGACCAGCCCGCTGAAGCCGCGGATGAAGAGGATGTGCGGCGCCAGGCCGAAGACGACGACCGCCAGCCCGATGTGAAAGACATAGCTGTTGACGGTGGCGAAGGCCGTGGTCGGCAGGAATTCCTTGCGCGGCCACATCCGGACGAACACCGTGCGCAGCGCCGACTGCCAGGGCGCACGCGCCCCGGCACGTGCGGGCGAGAGGTCGCGCAGCCGCGGCAGCAGCAGCACGCCGACCAGGCGCCACAGCGTGCCGAACACGAACACCGCGCCGGCGAAAGCGATCGCCGGGCCGCGCGCGAAGTCGAGCAGTTCCATCGTGTTCACTCCTGTTTCGCTGCGTCTGCGGCGCGCGTCGCGGCGCTGCGCCGGCGCGCGAGGGCGGCCGATCCGGCGCCGAGCGCGACCCCGGCGACGGCGGCGATCGCGATCACCCGGCCGGCGTCGGCGGTGCCGGCGGACAGCGGGCGGTACAGACCGCCGCGGTCCCAGAAGCGCGGTTCCGAGCAGCCGATGCAGCCATGGCCGGACTGGATCGGGAACGAGACGCCGCCGTTCCACTTCAGCGAAGCGCAGGCGTTGTAGGTCACCGGGCCCTTGCAGCCGAGCTCGTACAGGCACCAGCCGTCGCGCGCGCCGGCGTCGTCGAAGCTCTTCGCGAACATGCCGCGTTCGTAGAAAGGGCGCCGGTAGCAGCGGTCGTGGATGGTCTCGCCGAAGAAGGCGCGCGGGCGGTGCAGCGCGTCGAGCTCGGGCAGCTTGCCGAATGCCAGGATCTGCGCGATCGTCCCGGCCATCGCCTGTGGCATCGGCGGGCAGCCGGGGATGTTGATCAGCGGCCTGCCCTGGACGAGCTCGGAGACCGGCACCGCGCCGGTCGGGTTCGGCTTCGCCGCGGGCAGGCCGCCGAACGAGGCGCAGGTGCCGACCGCGATCACCGCGGCCGCGTCGGCCACGGTCTCGGCGAGAACGTCCAGATTCGTCCGGCCGGCGTTCACCGAGTAGATGCCGCCGTCGGCGGTGGGCACCGAGCCGTCGACGACGACGATGTACCTGCCCTTGTTCTCGCGCATCGACGCGTGGCGCGCCGCCTCGGCGGCTTCGCCCGACGCGGCCTGCAGCGTCTCGTGGTAGTCGAGCGAGATGAAGTCGAAGATCAGTTCCTCGAGCGTGGGGCTGAACGAGCGCGTCAGCGACTCGGTGCAGCCGGTGCATTCCTGGAACGAGAGCCAGATCACCGCCTGCCGGTGCGCTTTCGCGAGCCCGTCGGCCATCGCCGCGGCGGCCGAGGGCGGCAGCGCCATCAGCGAGGTCACGTAGCTCGCGTACTTGAGGAAGGCGCGCCGCGAGACGCCGCGTTCGCGCAGCAACTCGCCGAGCAGCTTGGGTCCGGTCATGGGCAGTCTCCTGGCGCGCCGCGCGCTTCGAGTTCGGCGACCAGCCGGCGCGCGGCGTCGGCGACGTCGTCGGGATGCGCGAGCAGCAGCGCGGGCACGCGCGCGACGACGATCTGCTCGAGCACGGGGCGGTCGTCGGCGTCGGCATGGCGCAGCCACCAGACGCCGGCGTAGGCGGTCTCGGTGATGCGCGTCGGGCCGGCGATCTCGAGCCGCGCGTCGACCTCGCCGTCGCCCAGGCGCTGACGCAGCCGTGCGCGCTCGGCGTCGGTCAGCGGCAGGCCGTGCAGGTCGATCGTCTCGCTGAAGCCGGGATCGGCAGCGAGCCGCTCGAGCAGCGCGGCGACCTCGCGCAGCAGCGCTGCGGCCACGCCGGCCGGGGCGGCGAGCGGCGTCGGGAGGGTCAGCGTGTCCATCGGTCCAGCAACTCGTCGACCGCCGCGCAGAGCCGAGGTATCGCCGCGGCGACCGCCGCGCTCGGCTCCAGCCCGAGTTCGGTGGATTTCGGCTCGACGGCGACCAGCGCGCGCCTTGCCGGCAGGCGGCCGCTCAGTTCGGCGCTGGCCATCAGGTCGAACAGCGCGACCTCGTGCGCGCTGCGCTTGCGCCCGCCGAGCTGGGCGTCCATCGCCTCGCCCTCGAACACGCGCACCGTGCCGGGCGTGGCGCCGAAGAGCGCGGCATCGACGGCGATGAAGGCCGCGGCATCCTCGATCTCGGGCAGCAGCGCCAGGCCGATCGTGCCGCCATCGATGAAGCGCGTGTCGGCGTCGCGAGCCGCCGCGGCCAGCAGGTCGACCGCCAAGGGGCCGGCGGCGTCGTCACCGAGGAGACGGTTGCCCAGACCCAGAACGAGCACCGCTTCAACGCTTGTCATTCACGACCCACCGTGGTCCCCCGACGAGGCATGGGGCGAACCTTAGGCATGCGCCCTGCGCAGGACATTGATGCCGATCAATGAGGCGCGCGGGGTCGCCGTGCCATCGTCGGCCACGGTGGCGGTTCCCGGGAGACGGCCGATGTGTCTGGCGATTCCGATGCAGGTCGTGGCGATCGACGGCCTGAACGCGCGCTGCGAGGCCAAGGGCATCGAACGCGTGGTCAGCCTGTTCCTGCTCCAGCACGAGACGCTGCAGCCGGGCGACATGGTGATGATCCATGTCGGCTATGCGATCCAGAGAATCACGCCCGACGAAGCGCGCACCGCCTGGGCGCTGTACGACGAGATGCTCGCCGCCGACGAACTGATCCGGGACGCGCAGCGTGCATGAGCTCGCGATCTGCCAGGGCCTGGTCGACGAGGTCGCCCGGGTCGCGTCCGCGCAGGGGGCGGACGAAGTCCAGGCGGTGACGGTCGCGGTCGGGGTGCTGGCCGGCGTCGATCCGGGCCTGCTCGAGCGCGCCTTCACGATCGCCCGCGCCGGCACGGTCGCCGCGAGGGCGCGGCTGGAGCTGCATTCGCTGCCGGCACGCGTTGCCTGCAGCGAGTGCGGCGCCGAGGCCGAGGTGTCGCCGAACCGGCTGCTCTGTCCGGGCTGCGGCAGCTGGCAGGTGCGCGTCGTCGGCGGCGACGAACTGCTGCTCATGCGGGTCGAACTGACGCGTGCGGCCCCGGCCGCACCGCCGGCCCTGCAAATCTAGAGGAATCGACATGTGCGGAACCTGCGGCTGTGCCGTCCCCGGTGATCATCGAGTTCACGCCCACGGACCTCACGCCGACCACGAGCATCGTCACGACGAATCTCGCGAGCCGGTCCCGGGCGAGGCCGTCGCGGTGCTGACCCGGCTGCTCGATGCGAACGACCGCGAGGCCGCGCACAACCGCGAGCACCTGGATGCGCAGGGCGTGCTCGCGGTGAACCTGATGTCCTCGCCCGGTGCGGGCAAGACGAGGCTGCTCGAGGCGACGATCGATGCGCTCGCCGGCCGGCTGCGCGTCGCCGTCATCGAAGGCGACCTCGAGACCGAGAACGATGCGCTGCGCATCCGTGCGAAGGGCGTGCCCGCGGTGCAGATCACGACCGGCACCGCCTGCCACCTGGACGCGCACATGGTCCACGAGGCGCTGCACGAGATCGACCTCGGGAAGGTGGACATCCTGTTCATCGAGAACGTCGGCAACCTCGTCTGCCCTGCCGCCTTCGACCTCGGCCAGCACCTGAACGTGACGCTGCTGTCGGTCACCGAAGGCGCGGACAAGCCGGCCAAGTACCCGGTGATGTTCCGCGCCTCGGACCTGTTGCTGCTGACCAAGACCGACCTGCTCCCGGTGATCGACGACTTCGACCCGCAGGCGGCCCGCGGCCACTTCCGCGCGCTCGCGAACCCGGCGCCGGTGTTCCAGGTCTCGGCCAAGCAGCCCGAGACGCTGGCGCCGTGGATCGCCTGGCTCGAGATCCAGCGCGCGCACCGGCGCGCCGGCGCGCAGCCGCAGGACCCAGTCCAGGCGTCGGTGCAGGCATGGACCGCGGCGGCGTGACCCCGCTCGGCGGCGCCGGCGCGTCGGCCGCCGACTGGCTGG
>MEGM01000160.1:8646-17184 GCA_001725505.1 Rubrivivax sp. SCN 70-15
CGCATCCGTGGGCTTCCCTTGCCGCCGCGGCTGCGCGTGATGAACGTCTGCGGCGGCCACGAGCGCTCGATCAGCATGGCCGGCCTGCGCCGCGTGCTGCCGGCGTCGGTCACGCTGATCCCCGGCCCCGGCTGCCCGGTCTGCGTCTGCCCGGAGGAGGACATCTACGCGGCGATCCGTCTCGCCGTCGATGCGCGCGCGATCCTCGTCGCCTTCGGCGACATGCTGCGCGTGCCCTGCAACGTCGCCAAGGGCGAGGTGCGCTCGCTCGAGCAGGCGCGCGCCGCCGGCGCCGACGTGCGGCCGCTCGCGTCGCCGCAGCAGGCGCTGCAGATCGCACGCGAGAACCCGGCGCGCGAGGTCGTCTTCTTCGCCGCCGGCTTCGAGACCACGAGCGCGCCGGTCGCGGCGCTGGTCGCGCAAGGGCTGCCGGCCAATCTTTCGATCCTGCTCTCGGGCCGCCTGACCTGGCCCGCGGTGGCGATGCTGCTCGACAGCGAAGCGCCGGGTTTCGACGCCCTCATCGCGCCCGGCCATGTCGCGACCGTGATGGGGCCCGCCGAATGGCGCTTCGTGCCCGAGAGGCATGGGCTGCCGGCGGCGATCGCGGGCTTCACGGCAGAGAGCCTGCTCGCCGCGCTGTACTCGGTGGCGCGGCAGGCGATCGAAGGCCAGGCCTTCCTCGACAACTGCTACCGCGAGCTCGTGCGCGACGGCGGCAACCCGGGCGCGCGCGCGGTGCTCGGGCAGACGATGGACGTCGTCGACGCGAACTGGCGCGGGATCGGCGTCATCCCGCGTTCGGGCTTCGCGCTGAAGGCCGGGCTCCGCGACGTCGATGCCCGGCGCCGCTTCGGGATCGATGCCGACGCCCAGCGCAAGCGCGCCGGCCAGATGCCGCCCGGCTGCGACTGCGCGCGCGTCGTGCTCGGGCGCATCGCACCGAACGAATGCGTGCTCTACGGCCGCGCCTGCACGCCGCGCCAGCCGGTCGGGCCGTGCATGGTGTCGGACGAAGGCGCCTGCCGCATCTGGTGGGCGAGCGGGGTGCGCGAGGCGGTGCCGGCATGAGCGCGCCAGGCCGCTGCCGAGCGCCCATCCCGGAGCGCGTGGCGCGCAGGGTGGTCCAGTGAGCCGGACGGGCGAGCGTGCCTGCGCACCGGCGAACGCCTGCGACAGGGCGCCGCGTCCCCGCGGCGCGCGCCCTGCGAGGGTGATCGTCGCCAGCGCAGAGCGCGCGGCGCTGCGCGTCAGCGTCGCCGGGCGCGTCCAGGGGGTCGGCTTTCGCCCCTTCGTCTACCGGCTCGCGCTGCGGCACGGCCTCGCCGGCGCGGTGTGCAACCGCGGCGCCCGCGTCGAGATCGAGGTCTGCGGCGAGCGCTCGGCGCTCGACGCCTTCGTGCGCGCGCTGCTCGCCGAGGCGCCGGCGCTGGCCGAACCGGTGATCGCGGCGCTGGCGGCGATCGAGCCGTTCGCGGCCCAGGGCTTTCGCATCGACGCGAGCCGGCCCGGCGCCGACACGCGAGCCGATGCCCACCTGCCGCCCGACCGCAGCCTGTGCGACGACTGTCGGCGCGAGCTCGCCGACCCGGCCGACCGGCGCTGGCGGCACCCCTTCATCAACTGCACCCAATGCGGCCCGCGCTACACCGTGATCGGCGGCCTGCCCTACGACCGCGACGCGACGAGCCTGGCTGGCTTCGCGATGTGCGCGGCCTGTCGGCGCGAGTACGACGATCCGCTCGATCGCCGCTTCCATGCCGAGCCGATCGCCTGCCCCGATTGCGGGCCGCGGCTGCGCTTCGTCGCCGGAGCGCGCGAGGTCCGGGGCGACGAGGCCGCGCTCGCGGCCTGCGTCCAGGCCTTGCGCGACGGTGCGGTCGTCGCCGTGAAGGGCATCGGCGGCTACCACCTGATGTGCGACGCGATGAACGAGGCCGCGATCGCGACGCTGCGCGCGCGCAAGGCGCGGCCGCACAAGCCGCTGGCGGTGATGTTCGCGCCACAGGGCACCGACGGCCTGCAGGCGCTGCGCGCCGAACTCGAGCCGGACGACGTGCAGGCGCGGGCTTTGCGCGACCCGGCGCGCGCGATCGTGCTCGTGCGCCGTTGCGCGCACAGTCGGCTGCCGGCGGCGATCGCGCCGGGCCTGGACGCGATCGGTGCCCTGCTGCCCTACAGCCCGCTGCACGAACTGCTGCTGGCCGACTTCGGCGGCCCGCTGGTCGCGACCTCGGGCAACCTGTCGGGTGAGCCGGTGCTGACCGACGAGGCCGAGGCGGCACGGCGCCTGGGCGCGATCGCCGACGCCTTCCTGCACCACGACCGGCCGATCCTGCGCCCGGCCGACGACCCGGTGCTGCGCGTGATCGCCGGCCATGCGCGGCCGGTCCGGCCCGGCCGCGGCACGGCGCCTCTGGAGCGCGCGCTCCAGAGGCGCCTGGCCGAGCCGGTGCTGGCGCTGGGCGGTCAGTCCAAGATCACGCTGGCGCTGGGCTTCGGCGGGCGCATCGTGCTCTCGCCGCACCTGGGCGACCTGGACAGCCCGCGCGGCCGTGCCGTGTTCGAGGCGCTGGTCGCCGACCTGCCGCGGCTGTATGGTGTGCGCCCGGCGAGGCTGATCGTCGACCGCCATCCCGGTCTGGCCGGAACGCGCTGGGCGAGAACGCAGGGCTTGCCGGTGACGCCGGTCACGCACCATCACGCGCACGCCTCGGCGCTGGCCTGGGAACGGCCCGACATCGGCCGCTGGCTGGTGCTGGCCTGGGACGGCGTGGGCCTCGGCGAGGACGGCACGCTGTGGGGTGGCGAAGCGCTCGTCGGTGCCCCGGGTGACTGGCAGCGCGCCGGCTCGTGGCGACCGTTCCGACCCCCCGGCGGCGAGCGCGCGGCGCGCGAACCCTGGCGCTCGGCGGCCGCACTGTGCTGGGAGGCCGGGCTGCCGTTCGCGCCGGAGGACGAGGATCTCGCGCCGGTCCGCGCCGCCTGGCGCGCCGGACTCAACGCACCCGCCACCCCTGCCGTCGGCCGGTTGTTCGACGCGGCGGCGGCGCTGATCCTCGGGCTGCGGCGCTGCAGCTTCGAGGCCCAGGGGCCGATGGCGCTGGAGGCGCTGGCCGGTGAGGGCGGTGACGGTCAGGCGCTGCCGTTGCCGATGGCCGACGACGCCGCGGGCCTGCTGCGCATCGACTGGGCGCCGCTGCTCGACCGGCTGCGCGACACCCGGCGCCCGGCGGCCGTGCGCGCCGCCGACTTCCACGCCACGCTGGCCGAAGCCGCGGCGGTGCAGGCCCTGGCCTTGCGCGAGCGCCATCGCTTCGACGCCGTCGGTCTGGCCGGCGGCGTGTTCCAGAACCGCCGCCTCGTCGAGCAGTTGCTGCCCCGGCTGGCAAGGCGCGGCCTGGACGCGTGGCTGCCGCACCAGCTGCCGGTCAACGATGGCGGCCTGGCCTTCGGGCAGGTGGTCGAGTTCGCCGCCGCGAAGGCTCTGCGATGAGTGAGCGCGTGCTCCTCGCCCATGGCAACGGCGGACGCTACATGCGCGAGCTGATCGACGAGGTGTTCGCGGCCGCGTTCGGCGACCAGGCGCCCGACACGCGCTGCGATGCGGCGGCGCTGCCGCCGGTCGACGGCACGCTGATGCTGACGACCGACGGCTTCACGGTCCAGCCGCTCGAGTTTCCCGGTGGCGACCTGGGCTCGCTCGCGCTGCATGGCAGCGTCAACGACCTCGCCGTCTCCGGCGCCGAGCCGCGCTGGCTGACGCTCGCGGTGGTGCTCGAGGAAGGGCTGGAGATCGTGCGCCTGAAGCGCCTCGTCGCGAGCTTTGCCGCCGCCGCACGGGCCGCCGGCGCGCGCGTGATGGCCGGCGACACCAAGGTCGTGCCGCGCGGGCAGGGCGGCGGCGCCTATTTCAGCGTCAGCGCGATCGGCGTGCAGGCGCGGCCGGGGCTCGGCGCCGACCGGATCGAGCCCGGCGACGCGCTGCTCGTCAGCGGCCCGGTCGGCGACCATGGCATCGCGGTGATGCTGGCGCGCGAGGACTTCGAGCTGCGCGGCGAGATCGTCTCCGATTGCGCGAGCGTGCTGCCGCTGTGCCGCGCGCTGTGGCCGCTGCCCGGGCTGCGCTTCCTGCGCGACCCGACGCGCGGCGGCCTGGCCACGGTGGCGAACGAGATCGTCCAGGCCTGCGGCCGGGGGCTGCGCCTGTTCGAGACCGCGCTGCCGGTGCGCGACGGCACGCGCTCGGTGTGCGAGATGCTCGGCTACGACCCGCTCTACCTGGCCTGCGAGGGGCGCGTCGTCGCGGTCGTCGCGGCCGACCAGGCCGACGCGGCGCTGGCGCGCTGGCGGGTGCTCGACGGCGGGCGCGACGCCGCGATCGTCGGCCGCATCGAGGGCGGTGCGCCGAGGGTCGTGCTGCAGACCGCGATCTGCGGCGAGCGCGTGCTCGACGAGCTCGAGGACGACCCGCTGCCGCGCATCTGCTGAGCGTTTCGCCCGGGCGCCGGCGCGCGAAGTCCGCGCACGGGGTGGGGCCCGATGCGCCGGGCGCGGGAAAAGGGTCCAATACGACGCCTGGAGACACCGCCCGAGCGGGCGCATCGCGTACGAGCCATGAACGAACCCCTGCCGATCCCGGAGCTGCGGCCCGGCCCGGGCGCTGCGGCGCAGGATGCCGGCATCCTGGCCGAGATCGCGGCCGGGCTGTCCAGCGGCCGCGACCTCGGCACGCTGCTGCGCGGCTTTCTGGAACCCATCGTCAGCCTGGCCGGTGCCAGCGCCGGCGCGGTGCGCGCGCTGTCCAAGGACGGCCTGCAGCTCGAGCTGGTCGGCAACCTCGGTCTGCCGGCGGGCGTCTGGGGTGGGGAGGACGAGCGTGTCGTCGACCGGCATTGTGGTCATTGCGGATCGGCGGCGGACGGCCGCCGGGTCGTCTGGGCAACCGACCTGAAGAGCTGCGCGCGGCGCGGCGCGGGCAGCTACTTCGGCCAGGAGTGGCAGCGCATGCTGGTCGTTCCGTTGCAGCACCGCGGCCGGCTGCTCGGCGTCTACAACCTGTTCTTCAGCGGCACGGCCGAGCCGACGCCCGAGGTGACGGCGATCCTGAAGTCGGTCGGCGAGCTGCTCGGCCTGGCGCTGGACAACGCCCGGCTCGAGGCGGAGAACCTGCGCGCCACGGTCGTGCGCGAGCGCCAGATGCTCGCCGCCGACGTGCATGACTCGATCGCGCAGCTGCTGGCGTTCGCGAAGATGCGCATGCCCCTGCTCGAGGAGGCGATCGAATCCTGCGATGCCGCCCGCTCGCAGCGCTACTGCGCCGACGTGCGCAAGGCGGTGAGCGAGGCGCACACCGGCCTGCGCGAGATCCTGACCCATTTCCGCAGCCCGATGGACCCGCTCGGGCTGACGCATGCGCTCGAGGCGGCCGTGCGCAGCTTCGGCGAGCGCAGCGGCGTCGAGGTCGAGCTGCTGAACGAGGCCGGCGCGCTGCACCTGCCGGCCGATCAGGCGTCGCAGGTCTTCCACATCGTGCAAGAGGCTCTCGCCAACGTGGCCAAGCATGCCCGGGCGCGACATGCCTGGGTCGCGCTGAGCCGGCACGGCGACCGCGTGGGGGTCCGGGTCGACGACGACGGCCTGGGCCTGGCCGCCGCACCGGAGGCCGGCGAATCCGGCCATTTGGGTCTGGGTATCATGACTGACCGCGCCCTCAGCCTGGGCGGAGAGCTTCGGATCGGCCCGCGCGATGGCGGCGGCACCTCGGTCCGGCTCGACTTTCCGCTTACGGCGGACACGCAGACCCTTCACGCATGACGAATTCCCCGCTACGCATCGTTCTCGTCGACGACCACGCGCTGTGTCGCAACGGCCTGACCGATCTGCTCCAGCACCGCGGCAACATGACCGTGGTCGCGGCCCTGGGTGACCCGAGCCGGCTCGTCGCCGTGCTGCAGGAGCACAAGCCGGACCTCGTCGTCCTCGACCTGCGCATGCCCGGTACCGACGGTCTGACGCTGCTGCGCCGCATTCGCGCCGAAGGCTGCGACACGCCGGCGCTGATCCTGACGATGAGCGACGCCGAGGCCGACCTCGCCGCGGCGCTGCGCGCCGGCGCGCGCGGCTACCTGCTCAAGGACATGGAGCCCGAGGAGGTGATCGCCGCGATCGGCCGCGCCGCGCGCGGCGAGCTGGCGGTGGCGCCGGCGCTGACGCTGAAGCTGGCGCAGTTGCTGCAGAGCGGTGGCCGCATCAGCGATCGTTCGGGCCAGCTCGGCTCGCTCACCGAACGCGAGCGTCAGATCCTCGACCACCTCGCGCGCGGCGAGAGCAACAAGGCGATCGCGCGCGCGCTCGACATCAGCCACGACACCGTCAAGCTCCACGTGCGCCACATCCTGTCCAAGCTGAACCTCAGCTCGCGCGTCGAGGCCGCGGTGCTCGCGGTCGAGATGCGCAGCAGCGGCGAGACGGCCGCGCTGGACGCGGCCGGCGGTCGCAACCGCTGACGAAGCCGGTTCAGCCGGCGCGCGCGCTGCGCGGCGTCGGCTCGACGGCACCGTCGAACCAAGCGAGCTGCTCGCGCAGCGCGACGACCTCGCCGACGATGATCAGGCAGGGCGACTTCAGGCCCGCCTGCGCCACCCGGGCCGGCAGGTCGGCCAGCGTCGCGGCGACGACGCGCTGGTCGGCCGTCGTGCCCTGCTGGACCACCGCCGCCGGCAGCGTCGCCGGTGCACCGTGGGCGACGAGCTGGCGGCAGATCTCGGGCAGCGCCGCCAGGCCCATGTAGATCACGACCGTCTGGCGCGCTCGCGCGAGTGCCGGCCAGTCGAGGTCGGTGCTGCCGTCCTTCAGGTGGCCGGTGACGAACAGGCAGCATTGCGCATGGTCGCGATGCGTCAGCGGGATGCCGGCGTAGCTGGCCACGCCGCAGGCGGCGGTGATGCCGGGGACGACCTCGAAGCCGATGCCGGCGGCCGCCAGCTCCTGCAGTTCCTCGCCCCCGCGGCCGAACACGAAGGGGTCGCCGCCCTTCAGGCGCACGACCTGCTGGCCTTCACGGGCGAGCCGAACGAGCAGCGTGTTGATGTCCTCCTGGACCATCGTGTGGTGGCTGCGCTCCTTGCCGGCGTAGATGCGGCGCGCCTGCGGGCCGATGAAGTCGAGCACCTCGGCCGAGACCAGGTGGTCGTAGACGACGACGTCGGCGCTGGCGAGCAGTCGCACCGCGCGCAGCGTCAGCAGTTCGGCGTCGCCGGGGCCGGCACCGACCAGGTAGACGCGGCCGACGCCGGACGCGCCGGCCGACTTGACGAACGGGAAATCGACGACGGTGTTCATGGTCTGGGGCTCCGGTTCGCGCGTCTCGGGGCGGGCGGACGGGATCATCCGCCGCACTTGCTGCAGCCGCCGCTGCCGCAGCCGGGCGCCGGCGTTTCGGGCACGGTCTCGTCGGCTTCGGCGAAGACGAAATTGAACTCGCCCGGCTCGACCTCGACGAAGTCGAGCACGGTGTCCTGCAGCAGCGGCTGGCTGGGCGGCGCGATCAGCACCGTCAGCTCGCCGAACTGCAGCGGGGTGTCCTGCTCGCGCTGCTCGTCGAAGCCCATGCCGTAGCCGATCGAGCCGTCGGCCTCCTGGCGCGCCGCGATGCGCAGCGCCATGCCCGCGGCATTGCTGCGCTCGGCAGCAGCGAGGATCTGCTCGGTGGCGTTGCGGGTCATCGAGAACATGCGGATCTCCGTTGCGGTGCTTCGATTGTCGGGCTTCGGCGCTTCGTCTGCCGGCAGGGGTTGTTCACAGCGCCAGCGCCTCGGCTGGCTTCGCCTCGCGCTCGGCCTGCACCTGGCGCACGAAGGCCATGAAGCGTGGCGCCCAGCCGTCGACCCCGGCGCTGTGCCGGTGCGCGTAAGAGGCGAGCAGATTCCCGACGACGACGCCGTCGTGCGCGCCGTCGATGCCATGCCCGCGCGTGACGCGGTAGGCGTAGCGCGCTTGCGCGTCGAGATGGTCCAGGCTCGAATGGTGGAACTCGTGCGCGCGCACCGGCGACCTGGCGCCGGGCCAGGGGAAGACGGCGGTCTCCTCGAGGTGCACGTAGCCGCGGCCGACCGGCCGCTCGTGCATCACCGCGTCGCCCGGGATCGCGCCGACCATCGGCACGACGCGGTCCTTCCAGCGCAGCGAGCGCGCGAGGTACATCAGGCCTCCGCACTCGGCGTAGGTCGGCAGGCCGGCGGCGATCGCGTCGCGCAGCGCATGGCGCAGCGCAGCGTTCGCGGCCAGTGCGTCGAGATGGACTTCGGGGAAGCCGCCGCCGATGAACAGGCCGTCGAGCGCCGGCAGCCGGGTGTCGGCGAGCGTGTCGATCGCGACCAGCTGCGCCCCGGCGGCCTCGAGCGCGGCCAGGTCGTCGGCATAGTAGAAGCAGAACGCGCGGTCGCGCGCGATGCCGATGCGCAGCCGCGGGTCGGCGGTGGCCGGCACCGAGGGCGCAGGGTGCGGCCGCTGCAGCGCCGGGGCCTCGCCCGCGAG
>MEGM01000161.1:0-8612 GCA_001725505.1 Rubrivivax sp. SCN 70-15
GCGACATTGACGCCATCCCTCAGGCAGCATCGCCTTTCCCCTTCTTCTTCGTGAGCCGCTTCGCCACCTGTCCCAGTTCCTCCACACCGGCCTCGTCAGCCGCAGGTGCCGCCAGCACGCGCGCAGCGTATGCCTCGCCCTCGGCCTCCAGCGTCGCGCGGCGCTGCGCCGCAAAGCGCTCGTACTGTCCCTCCGCATGCGCCACTGCATCCTTGTGCGACACGGTTCCCGCACCAGTCAGTACCTGGCGCTCGTTGAAGTTCAGGAAGGCGTCCAGCCGCTCGGCCCAGTCCTTCAGGAAGATCTCCTTGCGCCGCAACGCCTGGTCTTCTGCGAAGTCCAGCCACATCGTGACGATGCGGTTCAGCTCCCCGATCTCGGCGTCGCGCAGGTAGTTCTTCGCCGTGCCCACGTCGGCCTTGGTGACCTGCGCACCCTTCCACGTGCTGAGGCCCATGTGGGGCTGCGAGGAATCGGCGCGGCGCAGGATGAGCTCGGATGCGGTCTGGCCATGCACCGCGTAGTGGAGCTTGTTCTGGATCACCTTGAAGAAGCGCGTGGTCTCGGGCAGCGAGGGCACGTAGTCCGCCGCCATCGCGAAGATCTCGCGCACGCGCAGGTACATCCGCCGCTCGCTGGCGCGGATGTCGCGGATGCGGTCGAGCAGTTCGTCGAAGTGGTCGCGCGCGGCCTTGTCGCCCACTGGCGGGTTCTTCAACCGCTCGTCGTCCAGCACGAAGCCCTTGACGAGGTACTCGCGCAGGTGCGTGGTGGCCCATTGGCGAAACTGTGTGCCGCGGGGTGACTTCACCCGGTAGCCGACGGCCAGGATCATGTCCAGGTTGTAGAGCTGGACCTTCCGTCGGACCCCGCGTTTACCCTCGGTTCGAACTGTCAAGTGATCCTTGACGGTTGCGGCAGCTGCAAGCTCCCCCTCGGACAGCACGTTCCGGACATGCAGGCTGATGTTCTGCTTCGTGGTCTGGAAGAGGGCGGCCAACTCGGCCTGGTTGAGCCACACCGTGCCGCCCTCGGCGCGGAGGAACAGCCGGGACTGTCCGTCCTCGGTGGAGTAGAGAACGAGTTCCCCTGCGCTCCCGTCTGTCGAGGCTTTCTCACTCATAGCCCAGCTCCTTCAGGTACGCGTCCATCTGCGCCTCCAGCCGCGCCAGCTCGGCCTTCAGCTGCTCGCGCTCACGCCGCACGGCCATCAGGTCGATCTCGGCTTCTTCCTCGAAGGTGTCGACATAGCGCGGGATGTTCAGGTTGAAGTCGTTCTCGGCAATCTCGGCCGGCGTGGCCAGGTGGGCATAGCGCGCCACGGGCTGGCGGGCGGCGGCGGTGTCCAGGATGCGCTGCAGGTCGGCCTCGCGCAGCACGTTCTGGTTCTTGCCGGCCTCGAAGTCGCGGCTGGCGTCGATGAAGAGCACCTTGTCGTCGGCCTTGTGCTTGCGCAGCACCAGCACTGCGGCCGGGATGCCGGTGCCGTAGAACAGTTTCTCGGGCAAGCCGATCACCACATCCAACAGGTTCTCCTCGATCAGCTTCTGGCGGATGCGCCCCTCGGCCGCGCCGCGGAACAGCACGCCATGCGGCACCACCACGGCCATGCGGCCGGAGCCGGGCTTCATGGTCTCGACCATGTGCAGGATGAAGGCGTAGTCGCCCTTGGTACGCGGAGGCAGACCGCGGCGGAAGCGGCTGAACTTGTCGGCCTCGGCTCCTTCGAAGCCCCACTTCTCCAGGCTGAACGGCGGGTTGGCCACCACGATGTCGAAGTGCTTCAGCGTGGTGCCGCTGGCCCCTCCGTCCTGCAGCTTGGGGTTGCGGATGGTGTCGCCCCACTCGATGCGGTGGTTGTCCTCGCCGTGCAGGAACATGTTCATCTTGGCCAACGCCCAGGTGCTGCCGATGGCTTCCTGCCCGTACAGCGCGTACTTGCGCGCGCCGGTGCGCTGGCGGATGAGCCGGCCGCACTTCATCAGCAGCGAGCCCGAGCCGCAGGTGGGGTCGCAGATCTCGTCGCCCGGCTGCGGGTCCATCAGGCGCGCCATCAACGTGGACACCTCGGGCGGCGTGTAGAACTCGCCAGCCTTCTTGCCGCTGGTGGAGGCGAAGTTCTTGATCAAGAACTCATAGGCGTTGCCGATCACGTCGAGCTGGCCGACGCGGCTCTCGCGGAGGTTCAGTTCGGGCTTGGCGAAGTCTTCCAGCAGGTGGCGCAGGATGTCGTTCTTCTGCTGCTCGTCGCCCAGCTTGTTGCTGTTGAAGCTGATGTCCTGGAACACATCACGCAGCTTGCCCAGGTTGGCCTCTTCGATGGCGTGCAGTGCCTTGTCGATGCGCTCGCCGTTGCCGGGCGTGTGCCGCAGCGCGTGCAGCGCGTAGAAGCTGGCGCTGGCCGGCAACACGAAGCGCTCGTTCTTCAGCATCTCGGCGATCAGCTCGGGGTGGTCTCCGTACTGGGCCTTGTAGTGGTCGTAGTGGTCCTGCCAGACGTCGGAGACGTACTTGAGGAACAGCATCGTCAGGACGTAGTCCTTGTAGATGCTTGGGTCCACGGTGCCGCGGAAGGTGTCGCAGGCGGCCCAGACGGCGGCGTTGATGTCGTCCTGGCTCACGGCGGCCTGGGGGGTGGCGAGGTCGTTCATGCGGTGTCCTGCGGTCAATGTGAGCCGGCTTCGGCACCCAGGTCTTCGGCGATGGCCTGGAGCTGCTGTTCGCGGTTGTGGATGAGGCGCTGCAGCGCTAGCCGC
This sequence comes from Rubrivivax sp. SCN 70-15, assembly GCA_001725505.1. Lineage (GTDB taxonomy): Bacteria > Pseudomonadota > Gammaproteobacteria > Burkholderiales > Burkholderiaceae_C > Rubrivivax. The sequence continues at coordinate 2,757 of MEGM01000161.1, forward strand.
TCCTGCACCGCCAGGCCGGCCAGCGCGACGATGCGGCGCTGCTCGGCGATTGGGGGAACGGCCAGGACCAATTGCTCGAGTACTGCGCGGCGGATGCTGAGCAGGCTGCTGCCCTCGGCGGCCTGCAACAACTGACGCTGGCACGGCATCTGGTTGATCTGCCAAGCCAGGAACTCCGGGTCGAGCGCGGCCTCGCGCCTGACCCTGACGTGGAAGAAGGCCGGCACACACACGGCGTTGGGCAAGGCCGCGGCGACACAGGCCGCATAGAACCGGGCGCCCTTGGCGGCGAAGAGGATGTCGCCATCAACGATCCAGTCCGGCTGCTTGCGGCCGGCCAGCCGTGTGCGTATGACGCCTGACCACTCGACGCCCAAGTCGGGGCCGACGTCCTTCATCTGGATCACATGCACATCGCCATCGGGCACCTCTTCGACCGTCGTGCGAAAGGGGTAGCCCGCCTGGAGTTGGGCCACCTCGGCAAGCACGGTTCTGAGTGCATCTAACGGCATACCGTCATCGTAACGCACATTCCAAGGCGTCCACAAGTGCAGTTTGGTCCAAGATGCACGGAAACTCGACAGACCGCCACGTTCGCGCACACGGACCGCGGCCACGAGGGTTCGACTCCAGACCCCGAAACCCCCCTCGCAAACGCGCCATTCCGCGGCGCCGCGGCAGCAGCCGGCTCCTACCCTTTCGGTCACGCGCTCGACAGAGCACGGCCTTCAGATCCTGAAGCCACCGAACGAGGACCGCGCCATGTACTCTGCATTGCCCGCTGCCCGCTGCGACGTCGCCACCCAGGCTGGCCAGGCCGGCTCCGGCACCCACGACAGCGAACACCCGGAGACCATCGAGACCCGGCTCTGGCTCGAGGAGCACGACTGGCTGTTCACGGTGCTGCGCAGCGAAGGCAACGTCTCGCCGACCTTCCGCTTCCCGGACCTCATCAGCGCCTGCGTGTCGCTGGTCTTCCTGCACGATGACGCGCCAGCGCGGATCTTCGACTTCCTGGGCACGCAACTGGTGCTGCGCCCGCCGTTGACGCCCAGGCGCCGCGAGTCCATGTGGCGCCCGCAGTACGAGCTGCTGCTGGCCGTGCAGCGCTCGCCGGCCAACCGCCATCCGAACCCCAAGTTTCAGCTCGACCAGCTGACCACGGCCTGCGTGGCCCTGTGCCGCCAGCACGAGGGCGCCGACACGCTGGTGCTGCGCCAGGCCCGGCTGAACATGGCCGACCGAGCCGCGCGCGGGCGCCCATTCCGCCCCGGATGAGGCGAAAGGTGACGGCGCGGTGGTGCTGGGGTTTCGCACCACACGCGCCGCAGGTCGCCTCCCCGTAGACCCGCTCAGTACCCGTTCAGTACCCGCGCCGCACCCGCTTCCGACCCTGACCGCTTCGCGGGTCCGCACCCTTCGCTCGACGCCCCGCACTCGGCCACCCCTGGCCGACTGGAACGGCGTCGCCCTGTCCACCAAGACGTCACGGGTCGATCCATGCAGGTGCCGCTGTTGTTCCACGCGCGACTGTCGCCGATCCGGCCGATGCCAGGATCCTGGCTGCTGGCAGCGCTCGCCGCCGGCTGGGTGCCGTTGCAGGCCCAGGCCTGCTGGGAGCAGGCGGCGCAGCGCTACGGGCTGTCGCCCCACCTGCTGGTCGCGGTGGCGCGTGTCGAGTCCAACCTCGACCCACGCGCCGTCAACCGATCGCATCTGCAGCGCACGGGCTCCTACGACATCGGGCTCATGCAGATCAACAGCTCCCACCTTCCGACGCTCGCGCGGCATGGCATCAGCGAGGCGCAGCTCTACGACCCGTGCACGAACATCCACGTCGGCGCGTGGCTGCTGGCCGACGCCTTCGCTCGGCACGGTGCCTCCTGGAACGCCGTCGGCGCCTACAACGCCGCCTGCAGCCAGCTCAAGGGCGAGGCCTGCACGGCGGCGCGTGCCGGCTACGCCTGGAAGGTCTACCGCCGGCTGCCTTCCGCCAGCGGCGCGGCTGCACGTCCCGTTGCGGCGACTTCGCAGCCGCCTGTGCAGGCGGCGCGACCGGCACCCATCCTCCTGGCTGCGAGGGTGGCGCCATGACGCGACGTGCGCTTCGGCTTCTGACCGTGCCTGTGCTCGCGGTGACGGCCGTTGGCGCCGCGTCGTCGTGCAGCACACCCCGAACTGGCGCCCTCCCTTCACAGCCAGAGGCCGCTCAGCCGCCCGCCACTTCGACTCGCGCCGCGGTTGGGCTGTCGATCGCCCAGCTGGACCACGGCCGCCAGGCTCGGTTCGTCACGTGCGCACCGCCCGCCTGCCCCGTCGTCACGCCGAAGACGCTGGCCGTCGATCCGCCGCGTGCAGCAGCGGCTGAAGCGCGAGCCGATTCCACCCCGGGCTCGGATGCGGTCATTGCACAGTCGCTGAGCCCCGGTGAGACCTTGGTGATCGCCGGTCCGCATGCACCGCTGCCCCCTGCGCATCGAACCGCGATCGGGCCCAAGGACGCGGGCGAACCGCTGGTTTCTGAGCTCGTCGTGAGCTTTCCGTTCGGGAGCGCGGTGCTCACGGCCGCCGCCCGCGCCTCGATCGACGCCGCGGCAAAGGGCGACGGTATCGGGCGCATCGACATCCGGGGCCGCACCGACAACGTCGGACCTGCGGCTGCCAACGACCTGTTGGCCCGCCAGCGCGCTGCTGCGGTCGCGCAGTACCTGCGGGCGCGTCACCCGCACCTGGCTGGCGCGGAGGTGAAGGTCGATGGACGCGGCGTCTGCTGCTACGCCACGGAGAACGACACCCCGGAAGGCCGTGCGCGCAACCGGCGGGTCGAGATCGCCTTCTGGCGTGCTTCCTCCGACCTGTAGTGCGCCTGCAGTCGCCTGACCCTCATCCGCACACCCGGCCCTATCTGCACTGGCCTGAACTCTGCCACCGACCCGCTGATCACCCGCACCCGACCCGACCGCCACCGCCATCCACCTTCGTCTCCCAGCCCTGAACCCTCGGAGGACTCCCATGAACACCGCTCTCGCCACTGTGCATCCCGCCCGTGCCACGGGCTCCCTGACAACCGACGGCGCCGACGACCCCGCTACGGCCCACTTCGCCGGCAACCGCCGCTCGAAGCGCCTGCTGTCGCCGGTCTCGTTCCTCGTGCTGATGGCGCTCGGACTGTGCGTCGCCTTTCCCGGCTACGCCCTCGACCTGGTCGCCTTCACCGGCATCACCGGCCCGCTCACCTCGGCGCTGACGCAGATCGCGAGCCTGGGGCCGGGCATCAAGGCCCTGGTCGGCTTCGTCGGCTTCGTGGTCGCGCTCATCTCGCTGGCCGCACTGCGCAACTTCGGCCCGGTGCTGTTCTATGTCGGGCTGGCCATCTTCGCCGCGGTCGGCCTCGTGATCGCGGGCGCGATCATGGGTGCGGTGATCTGACGCGCGCGCAGCCGACGAGCAGGAGGCCCGCATGCACGCCGACACCTACATCCCGCGCCGCCTGGACGACCAGTGGAAGATCGGCTTCTGGGACGTCGACGTCGCCGCGCCCCTGCTCTTCGGCCTGTTCATGGGCTACATGTCCGGCTCGAAGTTCTCCTTCGCGCTGTGCCTGGCCGCCGGCGCCCTCACCTCGCGCGCCATCGCCCGCATCAAGGCCGACAAGCACCCGGCCTTCGCGGTGCACTGGCTGTACTGGCACCTGCCCACCAGCCCGCTGACGGCGATGCGCGCCACGCCGCCGTCTCACATCCGGCGCATGGTCGGCTGACTCCAAGGCCAAGAGATGAAGCCCCAAGCTCACTTCGTTCGCGGCCCCCGAGGGGCTGCTCAGTCCCTTCGGACGGCCGGGCGGGACTGACATGGACTTCGAACGCCTGAACGGGGACATCAAGGAGATGCGCCGCCGCAACCGCGGCCTGGCGCTCACCGTGGGCCTGCTGGCCGCCGCGCATGTGCTGGCCCTGGTGGTGATCCTCAACCTGCTGGGCACGGTGCGCACGGTCGTCGTGCCGCCGTCGATCAACAAGTCCTTCTGGGTCTCGCGCGACAAGGCCAGCGGCGAGTACCTCGAGCAGATGGGCGCGTTCATCGCCTGGCTGGTGCTGGACGTGACGCCGGCTTCCATCGACTGGAAGAAGGACATCCTGCTCGGCTATGTCGAGCCCGACCAGCACGGCGAGCTCAAGGCCCGCCAGGAGCTGGAGGCGGCGCGGCTGAAGCGCATCAACGCCAGCACCTTCTTCATGCCGCAGCAGCTGGTGCCCAGCGAGGACACACAGACCGTCGTCGTCCGCGGCCGGCTGCGCACGCTGGTCAACGGCCTGGAAACGGCCAACGACGCCAAGGCCTACGAGGTGGGCTTCGCGTACAGCGGCGGCCGGATGCACCTGAAGACCTTCAAGGAGGTGACCCATGCCGCGCCGTGACTCCCGGCCGCAGCGCCGTCGCCACGCTGCCCCGGCAGCGACGGTGGCCATGGCGCCAGGTTCCCAGACACCCCGCTGGTTCCGTTCGGTCGCCGCATGGGCGGCCCTGACAGGCCTGCTCGCAGCTGCAGCGCCGGCAACCGCGCTGCAGGTGCTGGATGCCCGCGACGGCGTGGCCGTCGAGGCCGTGCTGTCGATCAAGGAGCCCACGCGCATCCGCATCGACGGCGCCGCGATCACGGACGTGTTCGGCAACATCCATTCCAGCAACTGCGGCCCCGCCGCGCCGTCCTCCACCAGCAACGGGGCACCGCCCGCTGCCGCCCTGCCGGCCGTGAACCCGGCGGGGGAAATCGTCCTCGAGTGCGACCGCGACAAGGGCGAGATCTATATCCGCCCGGTCGGCGACTCGCCCAAGCCGGTCAACCTGTTCATCTCGTCGGCGCACGCCACCTACACGCTGGTGCTGCGCAAGGCAGACACCCCGGCCGACACCATCGTCATCCGCGACCCCGGCCAGCGGGCGCTGCAGACGATGCAGTCACCGACCGGCGCCTCGGGCCCGCAGACACCGCTGGGCACCGCCCCCAACCACATCCGGGGGCTGAAGACGCTGCTCCTGGCGATGGCGTCGGACCGCGTGCCGCCCGACATCCGTGTGGACGAGCTCAACCAGCCCATCCAGCTCTGGGCTGAAGCCAGGTTCTCGCTGATGCGGCGCTACGAGGGCCGGGGTCTGGTGGGTGAGAAGTACCTGCTGCAGAACGTGAGCCAGGCCGTGATGGTGCTGGCGGAGCAGGAGTTCGACCGACCCGACAGCCCCTCGGGTGGACAGGTGCTGGCCGTGGCTGTCGAGCACCACAACCTGCGCCCGGGCGAGACCACCAACGTCTTCGTCATCCGCCGCGGAGGCCAGTGATGGTGTCGCCCCTGCCCCCCTCCGCAGCCGCCCTTCGCCAGTCGGCCACCCGCCTCGGCGCGCAACTGGCCGAGCGGATGACGCCGCGCCAGCGCCAGTTCGCGCTGCTGGGCGTGATCGTGGCCGCCGGCGTGGGCCTGCTGTGGCTGATCTTCGCGTCCACGGACACCGGCTCGTCATCCGGTGGGCGCAAGCCCGCCGCCGGCGCGCCGGGGCCGGTGACCAACATCGGCGTCATGCCGCCAGGCCAGCAAGTCAACCCGGTGGACCAGTGGGTCGGCACCGCAGGCAGCAAGCTTGCTCAATACGAGAGCGAGCGCGAGGAGCAGACCCGGCTCAACCGCGACCGCCAGGCCTTCGAGGCCCGCACGATGCAGCGATTCGCGGAACTGGAACAGCGCCTGACCTCGGCGACGCAGGCGACCCAGGGCGCCGCCGCTCCGGCGCCCGCTGCAGCCCCGGTTCCGCCCGTGCCTGCACCACTCCCACCCGCCTTGCCGTCGGTCTCGGCCGGCACGA
>MEGM01000161.1:8619-10778 GCA_001725505.1 Rubrivivax sp. SCN 70-15
CCGGGCTGCCGCCGGCGGCCAGCCTGCCGCTCCCTTCGACCTATGGCCCGGGCACGGCCGGCCGACAGTTGCCGGCGGGCATGCCGGGGCTGCCGACGGCCGACCCCGCACCGGCGGCGCCAGCCATCAGCCGCGTCACGCTGGTCGATCGCAGCATGCAAGGCAACCCCGGCACGAGCGGCAGCGCTTCGGAGCGTGCCGGCACACCGGCGGCCGAGCCTCGGACGCTGTCGACCTGGCTGCCGGTGAGCTTCACGCGCGGCACGCTGCTTGGCGGACTGGACGCACCCACCGGCGGGCAGGCGCAGTCCAACCCCCACCCGGTGCTGATCCGCCTGTCGGACAACGCGGTGCTGCCCAACCGCTTCCGTGGCGAGTACCGTGAGTGCTTCGTCATCGCGGCTGGCTACGGCGACATCAGCTCTGAGCGGGCCTACCTCCGAACCGAGAACCTCTCGTGTGTCCGCGCCGACGGCGCGACCCTGGAAGTGAAGATCCAGGGCAGCGTCTACGGCGAGGACGGCAAGGTCGGCATGCGCGGGCGGCTGGTCACCAAGCAGGGCCAGATGCTGGCCAACGCCCTGCTGGCCGGCGTGGTCAGCGGCATCGGCCAGGGCCTGGCCACCTCGTCCACCAACGTCAGCACCTCGCCGCTGGGAACGATCACCAGCGCCTCGGGCGCCGACGCCTACCGGGCCGGGCTCGGCACGGGTGTCGGCCGCGCCCTCGACCGGCTCGCCCAGTACTACATCAAGCTGGCCGAGAACACCTTCCCTGTGATCGAGGTCGACGCCGGCCGCGAGATCGATGTCGTCATCACCAAGGGCGTCCGCATCGACGTGCCGATGAGCGCCGCTGCCGCAGCGCCCCTTGCAGTCCGACCGAGCAACCCGGAGGTCTCCGACGATGCCAACGACTGACAAGCCCTCACCAGGCTTCGCCCTTACCTCCCCCGCCCCGCATGTTCCCGGCCGGGACCACCGGCAGGCGGCCTGGCTCGTGGCCGGTCTGACGGCCCTTTCCGCAGGCCATGCCGGCGCAACGGCCTCCGATGAGGCGCGGCTGCTGGCCGCACTGCGCAAGGCACACCCCGGCACCCAGTTCACGCAGGTGCAGCGCTCGCCCGTGGCCGGCCTGTACGAGGTCTGGATGAACAGCAACGTGGCCTACGTGTCGCCGCGCAATCCGCGCTACTTCATCTTCGGCCGGGTCTTCGACACCCAGACGATGCAGGACCTCACCGGCCCCAGACTGGCTCGCGCGGCCACCATTGCTGCGCAGGCCGGCCAGGCGCCCGGCGCGGGCGTTCCCTCAGCGCAGGCCGACAGGATGCCGGCTCCCGACGCGCTCATCGCCTTCGACCAGCTGCCGCTGGCGGACGCGATCAAGACCGTGCGAGGCAGCGGCGGCAACGAGCACCGTCGCATCGCAGTCTTCAGCGACCCGGGGTGCTCGTTCTGCCGCCGGCTCGAGCCCGAGCTCGCGGGCCTGGACGACGTGACGATCTACACCTTCCTCGTGCCCTTCCAGGGCCGCGCGCGCCCGGTCTCGATCTGGTGCGCGGCGGACCGCGAGAAGGCCTGGCACCAGTTCATGCTGCAGGGCGACACCTCGCTGCTCAGGCCGGCGGGCGACCCGGCAGCCCCGCGTGCCCCGGAGTGCGACAACCCGCTGGACCGCAACCTCGCGCTGGCGCAACGCCTCGCCGTCCAGGGCACGCCCACCCTGGTCTGGGCGGATGGCACTCGAACCGACGGCTACGTCGACCGGACCGTGCTGCTCGCGCGCCTCCAGCAGGTGTCACAGGTGGCGGGGGGCAAGCCATGAAGCAGTCCGCCGTCGTGTTCCCCGCAGCTCCGACATCGCGTGCTGCCCCAGCCACCGGACTGGCCGCGGCGTCGGTGCTGCTGGCCTGGATGCTGAGCGGCTGCATGAGCATGAGCGGTCTCAGTGGCAGCTCCAGCTATGCCTGCAAGGCCCCGGACGGTGTGACCTGCGACTCCGTCTCCGGCACCTACGCCAATGCCGTGCAGAACAACCTGCCGAGTCAGCGGCGAACGGCTGGTGCCAGCCCAGGCACGCCGCAAGCTCCGCGCGCGACGGAGGGCATCACCGGCGCAGCCGCGGCGGGTGCTGCAGGCGCGGCGGCCTCCCGCATC
>MEGM01000162.1 GCA_001725505.1 Rubrivivax sp. SCN 70-15
CCCGCTGCACAAAAAAGCAGCAGGGTAGGTTGAACACCCTGGTCAACTTTGGGTCGGCATCACCCGGATTGCCTGGTCAGTTTTCGGTCGGCGTCAACACTGCTGCGCGAACCCGGGCTCGGTGCCCCTGTGCCGCAGGTCGCGCCGACCGAGCGGGTCGCGAATGCCTTGGGGTGGGCCAACGCATGGCCAGGCCCTTGAAGCCGCTCTCGCCCAAGGGCGTTCGGGTGCCGGATCGAGTGGTCAACCCACGGTTGACAACTGCCGCTGATGAGACGGCCCCGCGGATGACCGGATCGCGCTGAACGCAACTGTGAACAGGCCCATGAAGAAGACCACGCCCAGCTGGAGCGACCTCAAGGCCAAGCTCGCCGACATCGACCGCGCCGGCCTGATCGGCCTGGTGCAAGACCTCTACGCCTCCAGCAAGGACAACCAGGCCTTCCTGCACGCCCGCTTCGGGCTCGGCGGCGACGTGCTGAAGCCCTACAAGGCCACCATCGACCGCTGGCTGTGGCCCGACGTGTTCAAGAACCAGGACACCTCGGTCGCGAAGGCGAAGAAGGCCATCGCCGACTACAAGAAGGCCATCGGCCAACCAGAAGGCTTGGCGGAGCTGGCGGTGTTCTTCTGCGAGCGCGCGGTCGGCTTCAGCAACGATGTCGGCCTGCAGGACGAAGGCTACTTCGACGCCCTGGTGCGCATGTTCGACCAGGCCTGCAAGGCCGCCTGTGGGTTGCCCGACGGTCAGAGGCGCGAGCGGTTGGCGCGCCTGGATGCCGTTCGTCGGCTTGGCCACAACCTGGGCTACGGTGTCGGTGACGACATGGATGATCTGCTCGCAGCGCACGCACCCGACGGCGCGGCGCCAGGCGCTGACGATGCGCCGCCAGCTCCACGCGCGATCTGACCCTGGAAGCATGTCCCATGACCATCGAATCCCTTCCGGCCTTCACCACGCCGGCACGCCGGCGGTGGGATGCCATCCCGGCGCCCATCCGGCAGCGATTGCTGGCGAACTTCTGGTGCGGGCACTGCGCCCGCGAAACCACCGTCACCGATTTCACTGGCCGCATCCAGCGCGGTGATCTGCTGCTGACCGGACGCTGCCGTCGCTGCGGCGGCGAGGTGGCGCGTGTCATCGAGGGGAGTGAGCCGCCATGCCAGGCCACCAGGATCGCCCGACCGTCGGGCCCGACCATGAACAGCGGGGTCACGATGCTTGGCTGGAGGCGAAGGTCGCGCCGGCCCGCACCGTGGTGCCGCACCTGAAAGCCTGCTTTGATACTGGCGTGTCAAAATAAAGTTCGCTTTAATTGAAGGCGAGAAATCAAAGCACGCTTTCAATGCCCCGAACCACCGGCACCTACGCCACCACGTCCACGCTGGGTGAGTCGGTCCGCGCCTTCGTGCCGCGGCCGCTGCCCCCGGCTGACCCACTGCTGGCGCCGACCTGCTTCGTCGACCTGAACCGGCAGGCCGAACTGGCGCTGGCGCGCCTGGCCGGGGTGTCGGGCCTGGTCCCATCGGTGGAATGGTTGCTCTACAGCGCCATCCGCAAGGAGGCGCTGTTCACCTCGCAGATCGAAGGCACCCAGGCCACGCTGACCGACCTGTTCGACGAGGAGGCGGGTCTCAAGGTCAGAAACACCGACGACGTCGAAGAGGTCACCACCTACCTGCGCGCCTTCCGCTGGGTGCAGGGGCAGCAGCGCGACCCGCAGGGCTTGCCGATCAGCGTTCGCCTGCTGTGCGAAGCCCATCGGCTGCTGCTCGACGGCGTGCGCGGCGCCGGCAAACAGCCCGGCGAGTTTCGCCGCTCGCAGAACTGGATCCGCGGCACACGGCCGGGCAACGCCGCCTTCGTGCCGCCACCGCCACAGCAAGTGCTTGATCTGCTGACGGACCTGGAACGCTTCATCCACGCCGCCGACTCCGACCTGCCGCCGCTGGTCAGGGTTGCCCTGATCCACGCCCAATTCGAGACCATCCACCCCTTTCTGAATGGCAATGGACGCATCGGGCGGCTGCTGATCGCCGCGCTGATGGAGCACTGGGGGTTGCTGGCAGAGCCGCTGATGGTCCTGAGCGGTTATCTCAAGCAGCACCGGGCCGAGTACTACCGGCGCTTGTCGACCGTCCGCACCGAGGGCGACTGGGAGGGCTGGGTGTCCTTCTTCCTGGAAGGCGTGGCTGCAGCGTCTGCGGAGGCCGAGCGCAGCATCATCGACGTGGCCAGCCTGATCACGGCCGACCGCAAGCGACTGCTGGCGGCGCCCAAGGCGGGTCCGATCAGCTACCGCCTGTTCGAACTGCTGCCGATGATGCCGCGCTTCGCCGTCGAGCACGTTCGCCAGCGGCTGGAGACGACGTTTCCCACAGCCAGCGCCGCAGTCAAGCTGCTGGAAGATCTGGGCATCCTGGCCGAGCTCACCGGCCAGAAGAAGAACCGCGTCTACAGCTACCAGGCGTATGTGGAGCTGCTGTCCCGCTGACGAGGAGCCGCAACGCGGATTGCGGACGTACTTTTAAAGGACTATATTTAGTCCTCATCAATCAAGGCACCACGGCCATGCGCTATTCATCCCAAGTCAAGCCCATCAGCTACCTCAAGGCCAACGCCGCCGAGGTGCTCGCCCAGCTGGCTGAACAGCGCGAGCCCCTGGTCATCACGCAGAACGGGGAAGCCAAGGCAGTGCTGCAGGATGTCGCCTCCTTCGAGGAAACGCAGGAGACCCTGGCCCTGCTGAAGATCCTGGCGCTCGGTCAGCAGGACGTCGAGGATGGCCGGGTAAAGACCGTCGCCGACGTGGTGGCACGTCTGCGCGCGAAGCGGGCCACGACCTGATGGCCGGCAGGCCGGCTCGTTACGAGGTTCTGCTCACGCAGGGTGCCGAGCAGGACCTGGAGTCCATCCACGACTACATCGCCGAGTTCGACAGCGTGGCCAACGCGAACCACGTGCTTGATCGCTTGATGGAAGTCGTGGAGGGGCTGGCCCAGTTCCCCGAGCGCGGCAACTACCCCAAGGAACTCGTGGCGCTGGGCATCAAGGAGTACCGCCAGACGGCGTTCAAGCCCTACCGAGTGATCTATCGCGTCATCGGCAGCCGAGTCGTGATCTACCTGATCGTCGATGGCCGCCGCGACATGCAGTCCGTGCTGGCGCGCCGACTTCTGGGCGCATGACCCGCAGATGCCCACGGCATTGCTCGTAAGCTCAACGGGCGGCTCTTGCAGCAGACAACCGCCCGCCGCGATCTCCTACCAATTCCTCTCTAGTACCCGCACTTCCTCATTGGCCCGCTCTATTGCGATTAATCCAAACCGCGGGTCTTTGCTAACGACAACCACCCGCCACCACAGACTTCAAAGCCAGGCACCCCGCCAGGCTCTTTCCTGGCCCGCGACTCATCCGTTCGGCGAGCGGCCCCCGAGCCCGACGTGGCCGGCAAGCACCGAGATGGCACTGCCGCCAAAGCCGTGCTCGCCGGGGGCGCAGCGGTGCGCACCGAGGCGCCGCGCGGCCGTGGGGCCCGGTTCCTGGCCCACGCGCGCCGGCAGCGCCGGCCCGCCTGGGTCAGACGCAGCCGGTCGGCTTGGGCAGGCCGCCGTACTTGGTGATCGGCTTCATGGGTCCGGTCATCCAGATCCTGAACAGTTCCTTCTGGTCCTCGCCGAGATACTTCGCGAACTTGCGGATCGGCGGCACGACGCTTTCGTCTTCGTAGTACTCGCGCGCCTTCAGGACATGGTTCCACTTCACGTCGTCGAGCGCGAAGCCGTCGGCCTCGGCCATCGCGCGTCCGATCTCCGGCGTCCAGAGGTTCATGTTGGCGAGATAGCCGTCGCCATCGCGTTCGGGCAGTTCCATGGGCGCACCTTCCTGAGCTTCGAAAACCCTCGCCGGGCCGGCACCGCAGGATGCGGATGCCGTCGAGTATACCCAAGTGCCTTTGTCGGACATTCCGAAGAATGCCGGCTGCCGGCGGTGCCGCGCGGCGGGCGGCGCGACATCCATCACGCGCCTGCGCCGAGGGCCGCGCCGGTGCCCGCATGAGCCCGGGCGATCGCGAGGACAATTTCGCCATGCCTTGCACCCCGCCTTCGGCCCGGCCCCGCCCCGCGACCCTCGCGACCCTGCAGCGACTCTCGCTCGGGCTCGCGCTCGCCACGCTGGCGGCGCTGCCGGCGCGTGCCGCAGCGCCGGACGCACCGCTGCGCCTGGGCATCCACAACGGTCTGGTCGGCAGCGGGGCGCTCGAAGTCAACCGGATGTCGCAGACGGTCGCGAACCAGCTCGGCAAGATGGTGGCGCGCCGGGTCGAGTACCAGGTCAATTACGGCAGCGCGTCGATCGCCAAGAGCCTGCTCCAGCCGGGAAATTTCGATCTCGCGCTGGTGCGGCCGCCGAACCTCGTCGCGGCCCTCGTGCACAAGGGCTGGACCCTCGTCGCCAACGGCGACGATCCCGAACAAGGCGTGGACTTCATCGCCCAGCCCTGCCCCGGCAAGCCCGGGCAGGCCCTCGTCGGCGGCCCGAGCCTGATGCTGCTCAAGGTCGCCGACCCTCCGGAGCCGGCTTGCCTGCCGCCGGCAGCGATCTGGCAGGCCCCCCAGGTACGCTTCCTCACCGCGGCCAAGGGCAGCCTGGTGGACCTGGTCACGCGCCGGGTGATCCAGGAGCACGGAGGCGACGCGTCGCGCGTGGTCAACGCCGCCACGCAAAGCGCGGTCCCCGACTTCATGATCACTATGCACGCCGCCATCGTCGGCGCGGTGTCGCCGCACGTGGCGGGGCAATGGGGGCACAAAGGCGGCGTGGTCCTGTTCCACCGGCCGATGCCACCGCTGGCCCTGCTGGCCGCGCCCGAGACGCCTGCCGATGTGGTCGCGGCGCTGCGCACCGGCCTGCGCGACCCGGCCGCCGCCGCCGAGATCAGCCGCGCGCTCGCGATTGCCGGTTGGGACGCCCCCGACCCGAAGCCCTATCAGGCCTTCATGAAGTGGCTGCAGCCGAGCGGCGCGCCCGGCCCGCACTGACCGGCATCGGCCCGGCCCGGGCGCGCTGCGGCGACGGGTAACGCGCTCGATCCCACGGCTCAGCCTGGGGGCGCGAGGCGCGCGCGTTCGTCGCGGCGCGCCAGGCGGCCCAGCAGATGCTCGACCTCGGCCCGGGCCGTCGCCGACAGCGCGGGCGCCGGCTGGCGCATCGCGGCGCTGGCGAGCAGGCCGCGGCGCATCAGCAGGTACTTGCGCACCGCCAGCCCGACCCCGGGCTGCTGCTCGTAGCGCAGCAGCGGCAGGTGGGCGTCGAACAGGTCGTGTGCGGCCTCGCGCTGGCAGGCCACCGAAAGCCGGACCACGTCGCACAGCATGTCGGGGAACGCATAGCCGGTGTTCGCGCCGTCGGCGCCGCGCTCCATCTCGTAATCGAGGAACAGGCCGTTGTTGCCGCACAGGATCGCGATGCGGCGCATCGAGCCGTCGCGCTCGAAGCCCCGCAGCGCCGAGATCTTCTCGAGCCCCGGCCAGTCCTCGTGCTTGAGCATCACGCACGACGGCAGCTCGCCGACGATGCGGCGGATCACCGCCGGCGTCATCTGCACCGAGAAGCTCAGCGGGTAGTCCTGGATCACGAAGGGCACGTCGGCACCGATCGCGTCCACCGCCTGCCGGTAGTAGCCGACGATCTGCTCGTCGGTGCGCAGCGTGTTCGGCGGCGCGATCATCACGCCGGCCGCGCCGGCGCCCATGACCTCGAGCGTCAGCTCGCGCATCGCCGCGAAGCCCGGCGCCGAGACGCCGACGATCACCGGCAGCGCAGGCGCGCGCCGGATCATGCGCCGCGCGACCTCGACGCTCTCGCCATGGCTGAGCTTGGGCGCCTCGCCGAGCTGGCCGAGCACGGTCAGCCCGGTCGCGCCGATGCCGAGATAGAAGTCGACGAGCCGGTCGATCGACGCGGTGTCGATGCGGCCGTCGTCGAAGAAAGGGGTCGGTGCGATCGGGTAGACGCCTCGGGCATCGGCGGTCAGTGGCATCGAAGCGCTCCCCTCGTCGTCGGCGAATGGCCGGGATTCTGCAGCCTTCGCGCGCGCTGCGGACACGCGCGCGCGGCGCCGGTGAGCGGGCCGCGCGAGGTCCGGCGCGCCCTCCCGATCCGAACGTTCCCGGATGCACGCAGAATGGGGCGCGCGACACGCCGCGTTCGCGGCCCGATCCCGGGGCCGCGACGAGCGTCTAGGTGACGACCATGAACAAGCTTTCGATTCCCGCACTGAAGCCGCTCGTCGGGCACGTGGCGACGCGACGCCGCGGCCTGGGTCTGGGCGTGCTGCTCGCGTCCGCGTTGTGGCTGGCCGGATGCGCCGTGCAGGTGCAGAACCGGCAGCCGGCGCAGGAACTCGCGCGCCTGGCCAAGCCGCCCGGTTCGGTCTACACCGGCTGGCGCGTCTTCCAGGACCGCTGCGCGAGCTGTCACGGGCCGGCGGCAACCGGCACCGCGCGCGGCCCGGACCTGTTGCCGCGGGTGCGCGAGATGGGCCCGCGCCGCTTCGTCGGCCTGGTGCTCCAGCGCTACGACTGGAACCTTCCTCCGGCGCAGGCGCGCAGCGAAGGCGCTGCGCGCGAGGCCCTGGTCGAGGAGATCGTGCAGCGCAATGCCGGCGCGCTGACGATGCCGGCCTGGGAAGGCGAGCCCCAGGTCAGCGCCCATATCGCCGACCTCTACGCCTACCTCTCGGCGCGCGCGGAAGGCACGCAGGGCCCGGGACGCCCGGCACCGTAGCGGCGGCACGCGGGAACGATCCACGCATCCCCGGGCGGGCGGCGGCGCAGCATGGGCCGGGCCGACGACGGGCGCCGTCCGGTGATCCTGTTCGGCGCCATCGATCGCCACAACTTCGGCGATCTGTTGTTCCCGCATGTCGCGTCCGCGCTGCTGCCCGGACAGGACCTGGTCTGCGCCGGCCTGGCCGGGCGCGACCTGCGCCCCCACGGCGGCCACAGGGTGCTGGCGCTGGCCAGCCTGGCGCTCGGCGCGGGCGATCCGCCCTGCAGCCTGATCCACGTCGGCGGCGAGATCCTCGATTGCAGCGCCTGGCAGGCCGCGGTCATGCTGCTGCCGCCCGACGAGGCGCGGCCGACCGTCGCCTACCTCGAGTCCCGGCCCGAGGCGCGCCGGGCCTGGGTGCGCGACAGGCTGGGCAGCACCGCGCTCGCGCCCTACGTGGTCTCGCGCCGCACGCACCGCGCGCTGACGCGGGTCGTCCACGCTGGCGTCGGAGGTGCCGGGCTGGACCGCGCCGACGTCGATCTGCGCGCCGAAGTCCTGGCCGATCTGCAGGCGGCCGACGCGGTCGGCGTCAGGGACCGGTGCACGCTCGGGCACCTGGCCGCCGCCGGGCTCGATGCACGCCTGATGCCGGACGCCGCCGTCATGGTGGACGAGCTCTTCGGTGCGCGCATCCGCGCCCGCGCGGACCGCGGCGAGGTCGCACGCGCGCGGCGCGCGTTCCCGCAGGGCTACGTCGCGGTCCAGTTCAGCGCCGACTTCGGCGACGACGAATCGCTGACGACGATTGCCGCACAGCTGGACCACGTCGCCGCCCGGCACGGTCTGGGCGTGCTGCTGTTCCGCGCCGGCGCGGCGCCATGGCACGACGACGCTGCGCTGCTCGACCGGGTCGCGACGCGGATGCAGCCCGGTTCGGCGCGCCGCTTCGAGTCGCTCGACCTGTGGGACCTCTGCGCGTTGATCGCGAGCAGCCGCGCCTACTGCGGCAGCAGCCTGCACGGGCGCATCGTCGCCGCCGCCTTTGCGCTGCCGCACCTCAACCTTCGCTCGCCCGCCGCGCACGGCCCGAGCAAGCAGGCCGCCTACGCCGCGACCTGGGACGAGCCCGGCCAGCCAGGCGAGGTCGACCCGCGCGACCTCGCCGAGGGCTTGCACAGCGCGCTGGCAGTGTCGCCGGAGCGGCTCCGGCACGAGGCCGCCAGACTGGCCAGGCTGTACCGCGAAGGCTTCAACGCGCTCGGCCCGGTATCGACATGAACGCGTGGTGAGCGAGCCCGAGACGGACGAACTCGCGCGCGGGGCTCAGCGCAGCGCACGCGTCCACGGGCGCGGATCCTCCGCATCCCCCGCGCCGGGCGCGCCCGGCGCTTCGGCCGCCGTGGCGCCCGACCAGGCCGAACGCAGCTCGGCCTCGACCTCCGCAGCGCGAGCGCCGTAGCGCGGCGAGAAGTGGAACGGCACGACGGCGCGGGCGCCGAGCTCGCGCGCGATCCGGCCCGCCTGGCGCGCCGTCAGATGGTTCTTGCGCTGCGCATGCGCCCGGTCGGCGTCGAGGAACACGCTCTCGATGAAGAGCTGGTCGACGCCGGCGAGCAGCGCTGCGAGCGCGCACCGGTTCGCGTCGGTGAAGCGCAGGTCGGTCACGTAGCCGATGCGCTGGCCGGGGGTCACGTCGAGGACGATCGCGCTCAGTTCGCCGACGCTGCGGCTCGACTCGTGCCCGCCGAGCCGGTCGAGCCAGCGCAGCCGGATCGGCGTGTGCGGCGGCGCCGCCGCCAGGATCGCGAGCTTCAGCGCGCAGCCAGGGGCCGGTGGACAGACCCAGCGCGGCGAGCCGGTCCTTCGCGACCCGCGGGCGCGCCGTTTCCTCGATCGCGAAGGCCAGGCAGGGCATCTCGTGGTCGACGAAGCGCGCGCGCACGCGAAACAGCGCTTCGTCGAGCAGCAGGTCGCCAGCGCGTTCGAACGGCGCGCCGTCCTCGCGTGCGAAGCCGGTGCGGCTGGAGAATCGCGCGCGCTGCCCGCGGCCGTCGAGGCCGAGCTCGCGCACGTCGAGCACCAGCTCGACGGCGTAGCGGTGAACCACGTTCCAGGTGTAGGCGCGCAGCTTGTGTTCGACCTGCGCGACGAAACCGGGCCCGCCGAACAGCACCAGACGGTCCTTGCGCCCGAGCACGACGCGCAGCAGCGTGTCGAAGCCGACGAAGTGATCCATGTGGGTGTGGCTGACGAACACATGCGACAGGCGCAGCAGCTTGCGCGGCGGCAGCGCCCCGATGTCGCCCAGGTCGAACAGCAGCGCCCGGCGTTCGTCGCGAAAGTCGACGTACAGGCCGGGGTCACCGAGCGGATCGTTGACGAGACGGGCTTCGAGCAGGTGACGCATGGGCGGGCCGGGGCAAGGCGCCTCCTGTCTATCGCGTCGCGGGCGCATCCGATTGATCGAGCGCAAGCGCCAAGCCTCGTCTCCTTGCGATCGTCGCCGTCATGCCAGGAAGTGATGCCGATCGGCCTGCCCGCCTGAATCACGGAGAACCCCATGCGCATCGGCGTCCCGAAGGAGATCAAGGATCACGAGTACCGCGTCGGCCTGACGCCGGCGAGCGTGCGCGAGCTGTGCGCCCGCGGCCACCACGTCCTGGTGCAGTCCGGCGCCGGCGCCGCGATCGGCCTGGACGACGAGCAATACCGCCGGGCCGGCGCGGCACTGGCGCCCGGCGCCGAAGAGGTCTTCGCCTGGGCCGAGATGATCGTCAAGGTCAAGGAACCGCAGCCGGCCGAATGCCGGCTGCTGCGCGAGGGCCAGATCCTCTACACCTACCTGCACCTGGCGCCGGACCCCGTGCTGACGGCGGCGCTGGTGCGCTCGGGCGCCATCTGCATCGCCTACGAGACCATCACCGGCCCCGACGGCGGCCTGCCCCTGCTCGCGCCGATGAGCGAGGTCGCCGGACGCATGGCGATCCAGGCCGGCGCCGCCCACCTCGAGAAGTCCCGGGGCGGCATGGGGCTGCTGCTCGGCGGCGTGCCCGGCGTTCCCGGCGCCCAGGTCGTGATCCTCGGCGCGGGCGTGGTCGGCACGAACGCGCTGCAGATGGCCGTCGGCCTGGGTGCACGCGTGACGATCCTCGACCGCAACGTCGACCGGCTGCGCCAGCTCGACCGGGTCTTCGGCAACCGCGTCCAGACCGAATACTCGACGGCGCAGGCGCTCGACGACGGCGTCGTCGCCGCGGACCTCGTCGTCGGCGGCGTGCTGATCCCGGGCGCCGCCGCGCCCAAGCTCGTGACCCGCCGGATGGTCGCCGGCATGAGGAAGGGCGCGGTCGTGGTCGACGTGGCGATCGACCAGGGCGGCTGCTTCGAGACCTCGCATCCGACCACGCACGCCGAGCCGACCTTCGTCGTCGACGGCGTCGTCCACTACTGCGTCGCCAACATGCCCGGCGCGGTCCCTCGCACCTCGACCTTCGCGCTCAACAACGCGACGCTGGCGCACGCGCTGGCGATCGCCGACAAGGGCTGGAAGCGCGCGGCGCTCGACGACCCGCACCTGTGCGACGGCCTCAACGTCGCGCAGGGCCAGGTCACGCACGAAGCGGTCGCACGCAGCCTCGGCTGCGCCTATGTCAATGCCTCGCGGCTGCTCGCCGGGTGAGGCCCTTGCGGGATCGGCGCCCGCGCCCTGGGCCAGCCCGGGATCAGTCCCCGTCCCTGCGCCAGCGGTCCCCGTCGCGGTGATCGCGGCCACGCCAGCCATGGTCTTCGTCGTGCCGCTCGCGCCACCCGTTCCCGCGCCAGCCGTCGCCGAAGCCCAGGCTCACCACTGGCCAGGGGTTCACGACGACCCGCGGCGCGTAGGCCGGTGCCGCGTAGACGACCTGCGGCGGCGCTGGCGCATACGCGCCCTGAACCGCCGGCCCGTCATCGACGGGTGGCACGGCGCCATAGGCCGGCGCGACGCTGACGTCGAGCGCGATCCGATCGCCCGGATCGCGCGCCAGCTGCGTGTGCCGGCGCATGCCGTGATAGTCGTAGACCACGTCGTAGCCGACGGTGCGGTTCTCGTAGCGCGTCACCGTGCGGCATTGCCGGACCGTCGACTCGACAGGCGGCGCGCTGCCTTCGACACGGTCACCGATGACGGAGCCGGCAACCAGGCCGATGCCGGTGGCCGCGGCGCGGCCCGCACCACCACCGACGTTGCTGCCGATCGCCGCCCCGGTGATTGCGCCGATCAACGCGCCCACGCCGGAGTTGGGCTGCTCGTAGACGATCGGCTGGTCGACGCATTCGCGCTGCGGCACCGGCACCGCGGCGACGATCGGCGTCGACGAGACGACGCGCCCGTACTCGGTGGCCCAGGCACTGGTCGCGGTGACCGAGAGCAGCACGATGACGAACCGCGCCGGCTTGAATCCGATGCTCATGAATGATCTCCCGATCGACGGCACATTGCCGCTGGCCGTTCAACGCATGGCGGGCCGTCTCGGTTGAAGCCACGTTCGGCGACGAAAGGTAAAGGAATGCAAGCCCCGCGCTCTCCAAGCGTGCCTGCGCGGCAGACAAGGGACGCGAACGAGCCGTGCCGTCCCGCGGATGGACCGAGACCCGTGACGCGGCGCTCGCCGGCTCGCGGCCGAAGGCCCGAACCTGCTGCCCGGTGGCGAGCGCCGCGCGCTGTGGTCGATGGCCACCAAGACGGTGCGCGAACCGATGTTCCTGCTGCTCCTCGCCGCGGGCACGCTGTACCTGCTCTTCGGCAATCTTCAGGAAGCCCTGACGCTGTTCGGCCTCGTCCTCGTCACGCTCGACCTGACGCTGTTCCAGGAAGGCCAGACCGGGCACGCGATCGAGGCGCTGCGCGACCCGACGAGCCCGCGCGCGCTCGTCGTCGTGAACCTGGCGCCGATGATGTTCTCGAACCGCTCCGGTACCAGCTCGCCGTGGGCCACGCTGCGCACGCCGAACCCGATGCTGTCGGGGGGTCGCAGGGCTCGCGCCCGCGCTGCTCGCCGCGTTGACCCTGCCCGGGCGTCCCTCGCTTCGCGCCGCTGCCGGCACGGGAACTGGCCGCTCCGGGTGCGCCCGGCGTGCTCTGGTTCGAGGTGGTCAAATGGAGGCGCCGCGCGAAGGGCCAGCGCGAACGGCGAAAGGAAGATCCGGATGCACGACCCCTGCGCTGAAGCGCGTCGCGACCACGGCGTCGCCGCCGATGTGTGAACTGCTCGCCTTGTCGAGCGCGCAGCCGGCGCGGCTGACGTTCTCGCTGCGCACGCTCGCGGCGCGCGGCGGCATCGCGGGCCCGACGCACGACGGCTGGGGCGTCGGCTTCTACCAGGGGCTGGACGTGGCGCTGTTCCGCGAGCCGGCCGCGGCGGCCGACAGCGCGCTGGTGCGCCACCTCGAATCGCAGGGGCCGGCGACCGGGCTGGCGGTCTCGCACATCCGGCACGCGACGCGCGGCGAGGTCTCGCTCGCGAACACCCAGCCCTTCGTGCGCGAGCTCGGCGGCCGCACCCACCTGTTCGCGCACAACGGCGACCTGCCCGGCATCTACGCCAGCCCGTCGCTGACGCTGGGCGCTCATCGTCCGGTCGGACAGACCGATTCCGAGCATGCGTTCTGCGCGCTGCTCGAGCGCCTGGGCGCGCTGTGGGCGGCGGCCGAGCCACCGCCGCTGGAGGCGCGCCGCTCGGTGGTCGCCGCGTTCGCGGCCGAGCTGCGCGCGCTCGGGCCGGCGAACTTCCTCTACGCCGACGGCGACGCGCTGTTCGCGCATGGGCATCGGCGCGTGCAGGCGGCCAGCCGGCGCATCGAGCCGCCCGGGCTCTGGTGGCTGCGCCGCGAATGCACACCCGAGGCTGGGGCCGACGATCTGGCCGGCGTTTCGGTCGGCCGCACGACGCAATCGGTGCTGCTGCTCGCCAGTGTCCCGCTCAGCGCCGAAGCCTGGCAGCCGCTGGGCGAAGGCGAGCTGCTGGTGGCCCGGGCCGGCCGCAGCGTCGCGCCGGCCAGCCCGCCTTCGCAGGCCGGCGCCTCGCTGACCGCGTCGGCGTGATCCTGCGAGGGGCGCTGAATTAGCCGAAGATGGCTGTCATCATCAGGTAGGTGACGGCGAACATTGCGGCCATGAACGGCAGCGCGACGATCCACCAGATCAGCGAATAGGGCTCCACGCCCATCCGCCCGAGCAGGCCGCCGGCTA
>MEGM01000163.1 GCA_001725505.1 Rubrivivax sp. SCN 70-15
CCGGGCGCACCGGCGGCCGCTCGCAGATCGGCGGCGAGGAAGCCCAGCGCGACCGCCGGCGGCTTGCGGTGGTCGCCACCCATCTCGTACGCGTGCGAGGTGCCGAGCTCGCCCTGCAGCTCCCAGATCAGATCGGACAGCTCGCCGCGCGTCGCGACGCGCCCGAGCAGCGGTTCGTAGCGCCGCCAGACCGCGTCCCACGCGATGCCCGACATGTCCTCGACCCAGAAATGGTCGCGCTGCAGCCGCCAGACCTCGCGCAGCATCTGGCGCCATTCGCGCTGCGGCTCGACCGAAGCGCGGATGCGGCCGAGATCGATCCAGCCGCTCTTGCGCGACGCGCGCGCGTCGGCGTCGCGCTCCTTCTCGTCGCGCTTCGATGCGGCCAGCGCGCGCAGCCGGTGGCCCTCGCGCACGAGCAGCGTGTGCGCGTCGGCGGCGACGCCGAAGGCATCGACCTTGTCGACCAGGGTCTGCGCCTCGCCGGTCGCGAAATCGAACAGCTCGAGCCGGCCCGGCGACTCCTTGTGCCCGCCGCGGCCGTGCGCGCCGGCGATCGGCAGCTGCGTCCAGACCAGCTTGCCACCGGCAACGCCGGCGAGCTGGCCGAAGCGGCCCTCGGGCACCGGGAACGCGGCGACGCGGCGCGCGATGCCGTCCAGATCGACCCGCAGCGCAGGCGGCGGCGGCGCGTCGGCGCGCGCGTCGGGCTTGAGCCCCTTGGGCGCGGGCTCGAAGGGCGCGGTCCCGCCGGCCTGCAGCGCGACCAGGTAGGGCCGCGCGCCGCGCGGGAAGCTGAGTTCGAACTGGACGCTGTCGTAGACCGGGTCGTAGGTGCGCGTGGACAGGAAGTAGAGGAAGCGCCCGTCGGGGTCGAACGACGGGCTCCAGTCGCGGAACTCGGGCTCGGTGACGAGCGCGGCCTGGCCGCTGGCGAGCTCGAGCAGCTGAGCAGCTTGATCGCGGTGTGGCGCGGGCTGGTGTCGAAGGCATAGGCGAGCCAGGCGCCGTCGGCCGACCAGGCGAGGTCGCGGATGCGGCCGGCCGGGCTGTGGTCGGCACGCTGCAGGCTGGCCGTGCCGACGTCGCCGATGAAGAGCTCGTTGCGGTGGTTCGCGATCGCGATGCGCGCGCCCTGCGGCGCGGCGCGCATCTCGGTCACGCGGCCCAGTTCCCAGCGCAGTTCGCGCGCGGCGCTGCCCTCGTACGCGACGACACGCTCCTCGCCCGACGCGTCGCTCACCGCGACCAGCGCGCTGCCGTCGGCCAGCCACTGGCCCAGGCGCTGGCGTGCGCCATCGTCGGCGCCATGGCGGCGCACCGCGCCTTCCCACAGCGCCATGCTGAAGAGCTGGCCGCGCACCTCCAGCGCCAGGCTGTGGCCGGCCGGGTGCAGCGCGACGCCCTGCAGGTTCTCGGCCGCCGGCACGAACTTGCGCGCCGCCTGCGTGCGCGACGACGGCACCTCGATCTCGAGCCGGCGCGTCGCGTCGTGCGCCGGGTCGAACAGCCAGAGCTCGGCAGCGCATTGGTAGACGATGCGCCGGCCGTCGGTCTGCGCATGGCGCGCGTAATGCTCGGCATGGTCGGTGTGGCGCTTCAGCGCGCTGCCGTCGGGCATGCACGAATAGAGGTTGCCGACGCCTTCGAAGTCGCTCAGGAACCAGACGCGATCGCCGATCCACATCGGGCAGGTGATGTTGCCCTGCAGCTCGCTCATGCGGCGGAACTCGCCGCTGCCGCTGGCGTCGATCCACAGGTGGCCGGCGGTGCCGCCCTTGTAGCGCTTCCAGCGCGCCGGGTCGGCGGTGTTGCGGCCGATCACGAGCCGACCCCCGGGGCCGTAGGCCAGGTGGTTGACCTGGCCGAGCTCGATGCGTTCGGGCGTGCCGCCGTCGCGCGCCAGCGTGAACGCGTGCCAGTTGCGGAAGAAGGGCTGGCCGTAGTTGCTGGCGAAGACGATGCGGCCGTCGGGTGTCCAGCCGCGCACCGCGCTGTCGGCGCCGAGCCAGGTCAGCCGCCGTGCAGGGCCGCCGGCGGCCGGCATGCACCAGACCTCGCCATGCTGCTCGTCGCGGCCGATGTAGGCCAGCCACTCGCCGTCGGGCGACAGGCAGGGCGTGGCCGGTTCACCGAGGCCGGCGCCCAGGCGCAGCGCGACGCCGCCGTCGACGCTGGCGCGCCAGAGGTCGTCGTCGGCGACGAAGACGACGGTGTCGCCGTGCAACGTGGGCTGGCGCAGGTAGGCCGGAAGAAGCTTGGCGGTCATGCGGCGCGGGCGTTGGGGTCGATCGGGCAGGCATCATCCCATGCACGCGAGGCGGGGCGTGCACGGGCTGGGGATAATTCCGCGATGGCAAACCGGCAGCGCGTCGTGGTGGGTTTGAGCGGCGGCGTCGACAGCGCGGTCAGCGCCTGGCTGCTCAAGGAGCAGGGCTGGGAGGTCGTCGGCCTGTTCATGAAGAACTGGGAGGACGACGACGACGACGCCTACTGCTCGTCGCGCCAGGATTTCCTCGACGCCGCCGCGGTGGCCGACGTGATCGGCATCGAGATCGAGCACGTCAACTTCGCCGCCGAGTACAAGGACCGCGTCTTCGCCGAGTTCCTGCGCGAATACCAGGCCGGCCGCACGCCGAACCCGGACGTGCTGTGCAACGCCGAGATCAAGTTCAAGGCCTTCCTCGACCACGCGCTGCGCCTGGGCGCCGGCAAGATCGCGACCGGACATTACGCCCGGGTGCGCGAGGTCGCGGGCCCGGCCGTCGCCGGGCCGCCCCAAGACGGCCGGCGCCCCCCCGGGGAGCAGGAGCGCTGCGACGTGGGGGTCGTCCGTTACGAGCTCCTCAAGGGCCTGGACCCGGCCAAGGACCAGAGCTACTTCCTGCACCGGCTGAACCAGGCCCAGCTGTCGAAGACGCTGTTCCCGGTCGGCGAACTGGCGAAGACCGAGGTGCGCCGCATCGCGCGGGACATCGGCCTGCCGGTGGCCGCGAAGAAGGACTCGACCGGGATCTGCTTCATCGGCGAGCGCCCGTTCCGCGAGTTCCTGAACCGCTACCTCAGCCACGCGCCGGGGCCGATGCTCGACGAGCGCGGGCGCGAGGTCGGCCGCCACGTCGGGCTGAGCTTCTACACGCTGGGCCAGCGCCAGGGGCTGGGCATCGGCGGGGTCAAATCCGGCGGCGGCGAGCACGAGCCCTGGTACGTCGCGCGCAAGGAGATCGAGCGCAACGTGCTGCGCGTCGTGCAGGGGCACGAGCACCCCTGGCTGCTCTCGTCCACGCTCACGGCCGACGACTGCAGCTGGGTCGCCGGCACGCCGCCGGCGCCGGGCGCGCTGGCGGCGAAGACGCGCTACCGCCAGGCCGACGCGCCGTGCCGGCTGCGCCCGCTGCCCGACGGCTTCGCGCTCGACTTCGACACCCCGCAATGGGCGGTGACGCCGGGGCAGAGCGCGGTGCTCTACGACGGCGAGGTCTGCCTGGGCGGCGGGGTGATCGCCTCGGCAGGCTGAGCCTGCGAAGCCGCCCGCCACCGGCAAGGCCTTCGGGTGGCCCAGCGCGCGCAGCAGCCGCGCCACCGCGACGCCGCTCAATCGGGGTACCAGACCACGGCCCGGCGTGCGCCGGTCCAGCGCTCGTAGTTCTGCGCGAACAGGTCCTCGATCCGGTTGCGCTTGACCTTGAAGGTGGGCGTGATCAGGTCGTTCTCGACCGTCCAGGCCTGCGCCATCACGACCAGGCAGGCGAGCTGCTCGTGCGGGTCGAGCGCGGCATTCACCGTCTGCAGGTGCTCGGCCAGCGTCGCCTCGAGCGCGCTGCGGCCGGCGGCGTCGGCGGCCTGCGCGGCGGCGGCCGCGTTGAGCATCAGCAGCGCGAGCGGCTGGCCGAGGTTGGCGCCGGTGACGCAGCAGGCCTCGACCGCGCCGTGCATCACGAGCCGGTCCTCGATCGGCGCCGGCGCGACGTACTTGCCCTTGCTCGTCTTGAACAGGTCCTTCACGCGCCCGGTGATGCGCAGGTTGCCCTCGGCGTCGAGCTCGCCCTTGTCGCCGGTGCGCAGCCAGCCGTCGGCGGTGAAGACCTGCTGCGTCAGCTCGGGCGCCTTGAAGTAGCCGAGCATCACGCCCGGGCTCTTCATCTGGATCTCGCCACTGGCCGGGTCGATGCGCGACTGCACGCCGTCGTAGGGCAGGCCCACGGTGCCGGGGCGCGGCTGGCCGGGCAGCGTCGCGTGGCTGATGCCGCAGTTCTCGGTCATGCCGTAGACCTCGACCAGGTCCAGCCCGAGGCGTGCGTACCAGCGCAGCAGCTCGGGCGGCATCGGCGCCGCGCCGCCGGCAGCGAAGCGGCATTCGTCCAGGCCCAGCGCCTTCAGCACCTTGCGCCGGACGATGCCACGCAGCACCGGGATCTTCAGCAGCCGGTCGAGCCTGGCCGGCGCCATCTTCGCGAACACGCCCTGCTGGAACTTGACCCACAGCCGCGGCACCGAGAAGAACACCGTCGGCCGCGCGCGCTGCAGGTCGGCGGTGAAGGTCTCCAGGCTCTCGGCGAAGTAGACGTGCATCCCCTTGGCGAGCTGGCCGTGCTCGACCAGCGTGCGCTCGGCCACGTGCGACAGCGGCAGGTAGCTCAGCATGCGGGCGTTCTCGTCGAGCACGCTGATGCGCTTCAACCCGGACTGCACGCTCCAGGCGAAGGTGCCGAAGCTGTGCATCACGCCCTTGGGCATGCCGGTCGTGCCCGAGGTGTACATCAGCGTCGCCAGCTCGTCGGCGCGGCGCACCGGGTGGCCGGCCAGCGGCGCGGTGCGCGCGACGATGTCGTCCCAGCCCGGGTAGGCGGTGGCGGGCGCGAGCGGCAGCGCGATGCAGCGCAGGCCGGCCGGCACGCCGGGCTGCATCGCATCCCAGCCGTCGAGCTTGCCGACGAAGAGCAGCTGCGCCTCGCAATGCTCGAGGATCTGGCGGATCGTGCCGGCGGCCAGCGTCGGGTACAGCGGCACCGAGACATGACCGGCGAGCCAGATCGCGAAGTCGCTCATCAGCCAGTGCGCGGTGTTCTTCGACAGGATCGCGATCTTCGATCCCGCCGGCAGCGCCAGCGACTGCAGGTGCGCGGCCATCCGGCGCGACTGGTCGAGCACCTCGCGCCACGTGTAGTCGCGCACCTGGCCGCCGCCCATCGGCTGGCTCAGCGCGACGCGATCGGGCGCCGTGCGCTCCCAGTGGTACAGGCGCTGCAGCGCCAGCGTGTCGTCGAAGTCGGTCGGGGCCATGGCGAGGGAGCGGCAGGGGGCGGAGCCCGCAGCCTAACCACGCCGGCGCGCGGCCGGCATCGGGCTTACCTGAGTCCCTCGCCGACCTGGGGGGTCGCGCTCAGCGACCGTGGGCGAGCGCGGCGTCGAGCTGCTCGCGCACCTGGCGCGCGGCGCGCAGCACCAGGGCCAGGTCGAGGTCGGCCTGCGGTGCAATCCGTGCGACCTCGGCCTCGAGTGCCTCGGGGTCGTCGATCAGCACCCTCGTGATTGCCGACAGCGCGCAGGCCGAACGCCGGCCGGCCGGGAGCGCGATCTCGCCACCGGCCTGCACCGCGACGTGGTGGCGCACGCTGGCGACCGCGACCGCGCCCAGGCCCCAGCTCTCGCAGAGCGCGGCGCCGAGCGCGTCGTGGCTGACGCCGAAGCCGGCGTGTTCCAGCGCCACGAGCTCGGTG
The DNA here is from genome assembly GCA_001725505.1 of Rubrivivax sp. SCN 70-15. GTDB lineage: Bacteria > Pseudomonadota > Gammaproteobacteria > Burkholderiales > Burkholderiaceae_C > Rubrivivax. The sequence goes on from MEGM01000163.1 coordinate 5,721, forward strand.
TCGCTGCCGGCGGCGCGCAGCATGGCACCGTAGTGATCGGGGGCATGGCGGAACAGCACAGCCTTGCCGCATTCCTCGAACAGGCCGGCCGAATGCGCGGCCCAGGCGTCGACCGACAGCCGCTGGCCGAGGCGCCCCATGACGAGGCCGCGCCGCGCCGCGCGTTGCCACAGCGGCTCGAGCTCGGCCGCGGGCGGGAAGGCAGCGCGCAGGCCCATCTCGAAGGTGATCGCGGCGACCTCGCGCGTGCCCAGGTAGGTGATCGCCTGCTGCACGCTCTCGACCCGGCCGCGCAGGCCGTAGAGCGAGGAATTGACCGCCTTCATCACCGCCGATGCGAGCGCCATGTCGGCCTCGATGAGCGCGGCGATGGCGCCCAGGTCGATCGCCTCCTCGGCGAGCAGCAGCGACAGCCGGACCAGCGACTCCGGTTGCGACGGGATGTCGATCTCGAGGCTGCGCAGTTCGGCGTTGACGGACATGGGGCGGTGGGCGGCGCGGACGTTGCCACGATGCTAGCGCCGCACCGGCCGGCGGCGTCACCGGATGTACGGGGCCTTCACCGCGCAAATCGGAGCCCGCAGAAAAAAGGCGCCGACCCGCGGCGCCTTCTTGGTCCCGGATCGTGCCGGCACCCTTCGTCTTGTCGTCTGCAACGTCTCCTCAGCCCCCCGTCCAGCGGGCGCAGGCCCCGAAAGACCCCCGCCGCCGCGAGTTGGACGACTGTAAGGCCGCGCGCCGCGACTGCCATCAGGACTTTCCCGCCGCGTCATGCGCCAGCCATTCGGCGGCGCGCTCGGCGATCATCAGCGTCGGCGAGTTGGTGTTGCCGCTGGTGATGCTGGGCATCACGCTGGCGTCGGCGATGCGCAGCGCGTCGATGCCGCGCACGCGCAGCCGCGCATCGACCACGGCCAGCGGGTCGCCGTCGGCGCCCATCCTGCAGGTGCCCACCGGGTGGAAGATCGTCGTGCCGATGTCGCCGGCCAGGCGCGCCAGTTCCTCGTCGCTCTGGTACTGCACGCCGGGCTTGACCTCGCGCGGCCGGTAGCGCGCCAGCGCCGGCATCGCGGCGATGCGCCGCGTCAGGCGCAGCGAGTCGGCGGCGACCTGGCGGTCCTCGGGTGTCGACAGGTAGTTCGGCTCGATGCGCGGCGCGTCGTCGATGCGCGGCGAGCGGATCCGGACCCGGCCGCGCGCGGTCGGGTTCAGGTTGCAGACGCTGGCGGTGAAGGCGTTGAAGCGGTGCAGCGGCTCGCCGAAGGCGTCCAGCGACAGCGGCTGCACGTGGTACTCGACGTTGGCCCAGCGCTGCGCCGGCGACGAACGCGTGAACGCCCCCAGCTGCGACGGGGCCATGCTCATCGGTCCGCTGCGCCGCAGCAGGTACTCGAGCCCGATCGCCGCCTTGCCGAGGAGCGAGTTCGCCTGCGTGTTCAGCGTCTTCACGCCCTCGACCTCGAACACCGCGCGGATCTGCAGATGGTCCTGCAGGTTCTCGCCGACGCCGGGCAGGTCGTGCAGCACCTCGATGCCGTGCGAGCGCAGCAGCGCGGCCGGGCCGATGCCCGAGATCTGCAGGATCTGCGGCGTGCCGATCGCGCCGGCGGCGAGGACGACCTCGCGCGCGGCGCGCGGCCGCAGCAGCGCGCCACCGCCCTGCGGGCGCACCTCGATGCCGACCGCGCGCCCGTTCTCGACGAGCACGCGCGTCGTCGTCGCGCCGGTCCAGATCTCGAGGTTCGGCCGCCCGGCGGCGGGGCGCAGGAAGGCCTTGGCGGTGTTCCAGCGCACGCCGCGGCGCTGGTTGACCTCGAAGTAGCCGACACCTTCGTTGTCGCCGCGGTTGAAGTCCTCGCTCGCCGGGATGCCGGCCTCGCGCGCGGCGGCAGCGAAGGCGTCGAGGATCTCCCACGACAGGCGCTGGCGCTCGACGCGCCACTCGTGGCCGGCGCCGTGCAGCGCGTCGCCGCCGCGCCAGTGGTCTTCGTGGCGCTTGAAGTAGGGCAGGCATTCGTCCCAGCGCCAGGCGGCATCGCCGGTCTGCGCGGCCCAGCCGTCGTAGTCGCGCGCTTGGCCGCGCATGTAGATCATCCCGTTGATGCTCGACGAACCACCGAGCACGCGGCCGCGCGGGTAGCGCAGCCGGCGCCCGTTCAGCCCCGGGTCTTCCTCGGTGAAGTAGAGCCAGTCGGTGCGCGGGTTGCCGATGCAGTACAGGTAGCCGACCGGGATGTGGATCCAGGCGTAGTCGTCGCGGCCGCCGGCCTCGACGAGCAGCACGCGGCAGGCCGGGTCGGCCGAGAGCCGGTTCGCGAGCAGGCAGCCGGCGGTACCGGCGCCGACGACGATGACGTCGTACTGCGGCTCACCGGTGGGCGGGGATTCGGATCTTGCTTTCATGTCTTCCAGGCTTCAGTGCGCCAGCGGTCCGGCCAGCACCGGGAACAGCTTGGCCAGGCCGTCGGCCATGATCTCGACCGCGAGCGCGGCCAGGATCAGGCCCATCAGCCGCGTCATCACGTTGATGCCGGTGCGGCCGAGCCAGCGCGCGATCCGGCCCGAGGCCGAGAACGCGAGCGCGGTCGCCGCGCCGACGACCACGCCGTAGCCGACCAGCACCGCCAGCTCCCACCAGTGGCGCGTACGTTCGGCGTAGATCACCATCGTCGAGATCGTCGCCGGCCCGGTGAGCAGCGGGATCGTCAGCGGCACGACGGCGATGCTGGCGCCGGCGTCGAGCTTCTCGTCGCCCTCGCTCAGGTCGTGCGGCTTGCTCTCGGCCGGCTGGGCGTTGAGCATCGACACCGCGCTGATCAGCAGCAGCATGCCGCCGCCGACCTGGAACGACGCGATCGAGATGCCGAAGAACTCGATGACACGCAGCCCGGCGAGCGCGCTGATCGCGATGACGAGAAAGGCGGTGAAGGCGCTGATCCGGATCGTGCGCCGGCGCTCGTCGGGGCTGAAGTCCTGCGTGAAGTGGATGAAGAACGGCACCACGCCGATCGGGTTGACGATCGCCAGCAGCGCGACCAGCGGTTTGAGCAGATCCATGCGCCGATGGTAGCCAGCCCCCGCCGCGCGCCGCCAGGGACCGGCGGCGGGCCGATCCGGCCCGGGCGGCGCCAAAACAACACTTGCGTCGCGAGCCGCTTTACATGCATGCGCGGGTGATGTCCATAATACGTAGTCTGTGTCTGGAAGCCGCGCCTTTCGCCTGAATGTTTCACGCAGGGTTGAAGCTCCACATGGTTTTATAGGACTCGATCGAGGGCTTCCCCGTGGGAAACAAACTGTACGTCGGCAATCTTGCCTACTCCGTGCGTGACGACTCGCTTCAGCAGGCGTTCTCGCAATTTGGCACCGTCAGCTCCGCCAAGGTGATGATGGACCGTGACACCGGCCGCTCGAAGGGCTTCGGCTTCGTCGAGATGGGTTCGGACGCGGAGGCGCAAGCCGCGATCAACGGCATGAACGGCCAGGCCCTCGAAGGCCGCGCGATCGTCGTCAACGAGGCACGTCCTCGTGAAGACCGTCCGGGCGGCTTCGGCGGTGGTGGCGGCGGCAGCCGTGGTGGCTACGGCGGCGGCGGCGGCGGTGGTGGTGGCTACGGCGGCGGCGGTGCCGGCGGTGGCGGTGGTGGTGGCCGCAGCCCCTACGGCGGTGGCGGTGGCGGCGGTGGCCGCAGCCCCTACGGCGGTGGCGGTGGCGGTGGAAGCCGTGGCGGCAGCAGCGGTGGCGGCGGCTACGGCAGCGGTGGCGGCGGCCGCGGCGGCTACTGATCCAGCGGCCCTTCGGGGCTGACGAGAAAGGCGCGGGTGCCCGGCACCGGCGCCTTTTTTCATTCCCCGCGCCGCTTCTTGCGCCCGCGCCCGGCCAGCAGCCGGTCGAAGAGCATGTTCGGCAGCAGGCGCAGCAGCTTGGCCACCCAACCCATGGGCCACGGGATGACGCGGTAACTCACGCCGGACTGGATGGCGCGAAACGCCCGTTCGGCGAAGTCCGCCGGCTGCATCAGGAACGGCATCGGGTAGCGGTTGCCCGCCGTCATCGGGGTCGCGACCCAGCCCGGCAGCAGCGTCACGACGCGCACGCCGCTGCCGCGGCATTCACCGCGCAGGCTCTCGCAGTAGGCGACCACCGCCGCCTTACTCGCGCAGTAGGCGCCGTGGCCGGGCAGGCCGCGGATCGCCGATACGCTGGCGATGCCGACCAGCGTGCCCGAGCCGCGCTCGCGCATCGGGCGCAGGAACGGGTGGAAGGTGGCCGCCAGGCCGATGTTGTTGACGGCGAAGGTGTCGCGCATCACGTCCAGGTCCGCGCGCACCGCGCTGTCCATGCCGACGCTGATGCCGGCATTCGCGATCACCACGTCCGGCAGCCCCTGCGCGGCCAGGCAGTGCTGCGCCGCGGCGACGATGCTGTCGGTCACGGCGACGTCGGCGGCGTAGACACCGCAACGGGTCGCGTCCAGGCCCTGGGCCCGCGCCCAGGCCTCGACCTCCGCCGTGCGCCGCGCGACCAGCGCCAGGCGCCAGCCGGCCGCCGCGTAGCGCGCGGCCAGCGCCTCGCCGATGCCGCCCGACGCGCCGGTGATGAAGACCAGCGGCGCCGGCATCAGCGCCGCGCGGCCGGTTGGTCGAACACCGCCCGCATCGGGCCCTTCAGCACGAGACGGCGGCTGCCCTGGTCGTAGTCGAGGCCGGCCGCGTGCAGATCGGCGCCCTCGGCCTGCACGTGCACCGGCAGCGGGCTGTGCACGCGTTCGGCGATCAGATCCGCCTGCAGGAATTCGCCGTCCATCTCCAGCGTGCGCCCGGCCACGCCCTGGCTCGTGACGCGTGCGCCGCCGATCAGCTGCAGTTCGCTCGCGTCACCGTTGCTGAGCGCGCGCTTGGCGCTCGCCAGCGTGACGCGGCCGTCGGGGGCGATCGAGCGGATGCGCACGTCGTCGACCTCGACCCGGTCGGTGTCGGGGTAGTGGCGCAGCGTCGCGCCCTCGATGCGCAGCGTGAGGCGGCCCGCGGCGTCGAAGCGCTCGAGCGCGAACTGCGTCATCGTGTAGTCGGGCTCGTGCCGAGGCGCCGGGGCTGCGGCCTCGCCCGACGTCACCGGCGAGTTCTTCACCAGCCACCAGGTGAACGAGGCCAGCAGCGTCATCAGCAGCAGCGGCAGGTAGGCGGCGAGCCGGTCGCGCCAGCGCAGATGCCAGGGCTGGCGCTGACGCGGCGCGGCGCCGCCGCGCGCCGGGCCGAGCGTGATCGGCACCTCCGGCAGGTCGGGCAGGTGCAGCTCGACCGACATCGCGCTCAGGCGCCGTCCAGCGTCGTCGCCTGCGCGGCGAGCAGGCCCGCGTAGCGGCCGGCGGCGACGAGCAGCAGGTCGCAGAACTCGCGCGCCGCGCCGTGGCCGCCGCTCGCCGCAGTGACATGGTGGACCACCGCCTTGACCTCGGCATGCGCGTTCGCCGGCGCGCAGGCGAAGCCGGCGCGCCGGAGCAGCGGCAGGTCGGGCCAGTCGTCACCGATCGCAGCCACCTCGGGCCAGCCGACGCCGAGCGCGGCGAGCAGGGCCTGGGCCGCGGCGAGCTTGTCGGCGGCGCCGTAGGCCGCATGGACCAGGCCGAGGTCGGCGACGCGCCGGCGCACCGCGGCCGAATCACGCCCGGTGACGACGATCGGCTCGATCCCGCCCTGGCGCAGCAGCTTCAGCCCGTGGCCGTCGAGCGTGCTGAACGCCTTCACCGTCTCGCCGTGCTCGCCGATGTAGATCCGACCGTCGGTGAGCACGCCGTCGACGTCGAAGATCGCCGCCTTCATGCCCAGCCCGGCGCCCTGCGCCTTCAGCAGCAGGGCCGGTGGAAAGGCCAGCGCAGGCGCTCGCTGCTGCGCGTCCAGCGGCCGCCACGGCTCCGGCGCCGAAGGCGCTTCGGGGGGGGTCATATCACCTTGGCGCGCATCAGGTCGTTCGAGTTCAGCGCGCCGACCAGCGCGCCGTCGGCGTCGACGACGAGCACGCTCGTGATCCGGTGGCGCTCCATCAGGTCGGCAGCATCGACGGCGAGCGCGTCGGCGCGCACGAGCCGGGGTCCGGGATGCATCACGTCGGCGGCGCGCAGCGCGCGCAGTTCGGCGCCGCGCTCGATGAGGCGGCGCAGGTCGCCGTCGGTGAAGATGCCGATCGGGCGCCCGGCTTCGCCGACCACCGCGGTGAAGCCCAGCCCCTTGCCGGTCATCTCGCGCAGCAGCTCGTCGAAGCTCGCGCCCGGGCCGACGCGCGGCACGGCGTCGCCGCTGCGCATCAGGTCGTGCACGTGCATCAGCAGCTTGCGCCCGAGGCTGCCACCCGGGTGCGAGCGCGCGAAGTCCTCCTCGCGGAAACCGCGCGCGTCGAGCAGCGCGACCGCGAGCGCGTCGCCGAGCGCCATCTGCGCGGTCGTGCTCGCGGTCGGCGCCAGGTTCAGCGGGCAGGCTTCCTGGTCGACCGCGCTCGAGATCACGAGGTCGGCGTGGCGCGCGAGCGTCGACTCGGGCTTGCCCGTCATCGCGACCAGCGTCACGCCCAGGCGGCGCAGCGCGGGCAGGATCGCGCCGAGCTCGTCGCCCTCGCCGCTGTTGCTGATCGCGAGCACGACGTCGCCGCCGATCAGCATGCCGAGGTCGCCATGGCCGGCCTCGGCCGGGTGGACGAAGAAGGCCGGCGTGCCGGTGGACGCCAGCGTCGCGGCGATCTTGCGCCCGACATGGCCGCTCTTGCCCATGCCCATCACGACGACGCGGCCGCGGCATTGGAGCATCGCACGCACCGCGCCGACGAAGGCCTCGCCCTGGCGCGCCGCGAGGCCGAGCAGCGCGCGCGCCTCGATCTCGAAGGTCTGCGCGGCCAGCGCCAGCGCGCGGCCGGCATCGAACGGGCGGGGTGAGGTCACTGGTTGAAACCGCGTCGAATAGGATCGGCGATTCTAGATGGCCACCACCCTCGAACTGGTCCTGCTCTACCTCGCCGCCGCGGTGCTCGGGGTGGTGATCTGCCGTTCGCTGAAGCTGCCGCCGATGCTCGGCTACCTGGCGGTCGGCATCGTCATCGGGCCGAACGCGCTCGCGCTCGCGCAGGACAGCGCCGGCGTGAAGAACCTGGCCGAGTTCGGCGTCGTGTTCCTGATGTTCGCGATCGGGCTCGAGTTCAACCTGCCCAAGCTGCGCGGCATGCGCACGCTGGTCTTCGGGCTCGGTCTGTCGCAGGTGGTGCTGACGATCAGCGGCACCGTCGCCGGGCACTTCCTGCTCGTCGAGGGCTACCAGACCCTCACCGGCCGGCCGTGGCAGATGTCGTGGCAGGGCGCGCTCGTGCTCGGCAGCGCGATGGCGATGTCGTCGACGGCGATCGTCGTCAAGCTGCTCGCGGAGCGGCTCGAGCTCGAGAGCGAGCATGGCCGGCGCGTGATCGGCGTGCTGCTGTTCCAGGACCTCGCCGTCGTGCCGCTGCTGGTGCTGATCCCGGCACTGGGCAGCACCGGCCCGCAGCTCGCCGCGGCGCTCGGCCTGGCCTTGCTCAAGGCCGCGGCGCTGCTGAGGCTGCTGCTCGTC
>MEGM01000164.1 GCA_001725505.1 Rubrivivax sp. SCN 70-15
CAAGGAGATGGTGATGCCGGGCGACAACGTCAGCATCACGGTCAAGCTGATCGCGCCGATCGCGATGGAGGAAGGCCTGCGCTTCGCGATCCGCGAGGGCGGCCGCACCGTCGGCGCCGGCGTCGTCGCGAAGATCATCGAGTAAGCGAGAGGATTGCTGCAGGGGCATAGCTCAATTGGCAGAGCGTCGGTCTCCAAAACCGAAGGTTGGGGGTTCGATTCCCTCTGCCCCTGCCACCCGACGTGTCGGGTGCCGGGAAATCCAGCCCGCGGGTGCTGTCGCCAGCCCTGCGGGCTTTGTTCCTGAATCCGGCCGCCGGCCACGTTCCTGACTGAACCCCATGTCCACCCATCCTCAAGTCGAAACCGTCTCCACGGGCGCCGACCGGGCCAAGCTGGCCGGCGCCGCGGTGTTGCTGCTCGCGTCGGTGGCGGCGTACTACTACCTCGGCAAGCAGGATCTCTGGCTGCGCGTGGTGGTGCTGCTCGTGTTGCTGGCCGCCGCGGTGGCGACCTTCTTCACCGCCGAGACCGGCAAGCAGCTGATCGCCTTCGGCCGCGACTCGGTGAAGGAAGTCAAGAAGGTCGTCTGGCCGACGCGCAAGGAGGCGGTGCAGATGACCGGCTACGTCTTCGCGTTCGTGATCCTGATGGCGCTGTTCATGTTCCTCACCGACAAGACGCTCGAGTGGGTGTTGTACGACCTGATCCTGGGCTGGAAGCGCTGAGGTGACCCGATGACCGAACCCCAAGTCACACCCGCCCCCGAGGCCGCGGCCTCGGCGCCGGCTTCCACGAAGCGCTGGTACGTCGTGCACGCCTATTCCGGGATGGAGAAGGCGGTCGAGCGCAACCTGCGCGAGCGCATCGATCGCGCCGGCATGCAGGACAAGTTCGGCCGCATCCTGGTGCCGACCGAGGAAGTCGTCGAGCTCAAGAACGGCAAGAAGGCCGTCACCGAGCGCCGCTTCTTCCCCGGCTACGTGCTCGTCGAGATGGACATGGCCGACGACACCTGGCATCTGGTCAAGCACACGAGCAAGGTCACCGGTTTCGTCGGCGGCGCGCGCAACCGGCCGGCGCCGATCTCCGAAGCCGAGGTGATGAAGATCGTCAACCAGATGCAGGAAGGCGTCGACAAGCCCCGGCCCAAGGTCGAGTGGACGGTCGGCGAGCTGGTCCGCGTCAAGGAAGGCCCGTTCACCGACTTCAACGGCGCCGTCGAGGACGTCAATTACGAGAAGAGCAAGGTCAAGGTCTCGGTCACGATCTTCGGCCGTGCCACCGGCGTCGAGCTCGATTTCGGCCAGGTCGAGAAGATTTGAGGTTTCAACGCATGCCGAAGCAGCCCCGGCATGCGTGTTGTTGTCCGGGCTGAGTGACGAGGAGCTCGTCGGACTCCGGTCCGCGGGCGTTCGAACTCGATAGGAGCCATTCATGGCAAAGAAGATCGTCGGCTTCATCAAGCTGCAAGTACCGGCCGGCAAGGCCAATCCGTCGCCCCCGATCGGCCCGGCGCTGGGCCAGCGCGGCCTGAACATCATGGAGTTCTGCAAGGCGTTCAACGCCCAGACGCAGGGCTACGAGCCGGGGCTGAAGCTGCCGGTGGTGATCACCGCCTTCGCCGACAAGTCGTTCACCTTCATCCTCAAGTCGCCGCCGGCGACCGTGCTGCTGAAGAAGGCGGCCAAGATCGAGAAGGGCTCGGGCAAGGCGCACCTCGAGAAGGTAGGCAAGGTCACGCGCGAGCAGCTCGAGGACATCGCCAAGACCAAGATGAAGGATCTGACCGCCGCCGACATGGACGCTGCGGTGAAGACCATCGCCGGCTCGGCCCGCTCGATGGGTCTCGTGGTGGAGGGCGTCTGATCATGACCAAGCTCACGAAGAAGGCGAAGACCCTCCAAGGCAAGGCTGACAGCAACAAGTTGTACCCGCTGGCCGACGCGCTGACGATCGTCAAGGACTGCGCGACCGCGAAGTTCGACGAGTCGATCGACGTCGCCGTGCAGCTCGGCATCGACGCGAAGAAGTCCGACCAGGTCGTGCGCGGCGCCGTCGTGATGCCCAACGGCACCGGCAAGACCAAGCGTGTCGCGGTGTTCGCCCAGGGCGCGAAGGCCGAGGAGGCGAAGGCCGCCGGCGCCGACATCGTCGGCATGGACGACCTCGCCGCCGAGATCAAGGCCGGCAAGATGGACTTCGACGTCGTGATCGCGTCGCCCGACACGATGCGCGTCGTCGGCACGCTGGGCCAGATCCTGGGCCCGCGCGGCCTGATGCCGAACCCGAAGGTCGGCACCGTGACGCCCGACGTCGCCACCGCGGTGAAGAACGCGAAGGCCGGCCAGGTGCAGTTCCGCGTCGACAAGGCCGGCATCGTGCACGGCACGATCGGCCGCCGCTCGTTCGACGACGAGAAGCTCGCGGGCAACCTGCGCGCACTGATCGACGCGCTGAACAAGGCCAAGCCGGCGAGCAGCAAGGGTGTGTACCTGCGCAAGGTCGCGGTGTCGTCGACGATGGGGGTCGGCGTGCGCGTCGACACGCAGTCGATCGTCGTCGCTGCCGCCTGACGTGATCCAACGGGCGGCGCGCGGGTCTGGCGCGCCGCTCTCGAATTGGTGGGCTGCTCGCCGCGAGGCGGGCAGGTCATCCAAGACCGCTGGTGGGGTTCCGTCATGGAGCCCCTTAATCGCCAGCGCAGATGGCGGTCCCGCTGCAAGAGGTGCTCGGTGAAACGGGTTTCCGAAAACAGTAGGTCGCTGATTCCCGGTGTGCCGGCGCGGCAACGCAAAGGCACGTTTTGTGTGAGGAGCAGACCTTGAGTCTCAATCGCAACGAGAAGGCAGCCGTGGTCGACGGCGTGTCCGCGCAAGCGGCACGTTCGCAGACGCTGGCGCTGGCCGAGTACCGTGGCCTCACCGTGGCTCACCTCGATACGTTGCGCCGGCAGGCGCGCGACAAGGGCGTTTATCTTCACGTGCTGAAGAATTCGCTCGCCCGTCGCGCCGTCGCCGGCACGCCCTTCGAGGTCGCTGCGGCCGCCATGGTCGGCCCGCTGATCTACGGCTTTTCCGAGGATGCAGTTGCCGCCGCGAAAGTCATCGCCGACTTCGCTAAGGGCAACGACAAGCTGGTCGTCAAGGGCGGCGCCTATGCCGGCCGGGTGCTGGATGCCGACGGGGTCAAGGCCCTGGCAGCCATCCCGAGCCGCGAAGTGCTGATCGCCCAGGTCGCCGGTCTGCTGAAGTCGCCGATCCAGCGCATGGCTGGCGTGCTGGCGGCAGTGGCCGAGAAGCGGGGTGGCGGCGAGTCAGCCGCCAATTCCGCCGACGCCCCGTCCGAAGCACCGGCGGCCGCCTGACGGCAACGCATCCCAATCATTGAACTGAACTGTTTCGAGGAAATCCAAATGGCATTCGACAAAGACGCATTCCTGTCCGCGATGGACAGCATGTCGGTGATGGAACTCAATGACCTGGTCAAGGCCATCGAGGAGAAGTTCGGCGTGTCCGCCGCCGCGATGGCGGCCCCGGCCGCCGGTGGCGGTGGCGCGGCGGCTGCGGCGGTCGAGGAGAAGACCGAGTTCAACGTGATGCTGCTCGAGGCCGGCGCGAACAAGGTCTCGGTCATCAAGGCGGTGCGTGAACTGACGGGCCTGGGCCTGAAGGAAGCGAAGGACCTGGTCGACGGCGCGCCCAAGGCGGTGAAGGAAGCGATTCCGAAGGCCGATGCCGAAGCCGCGCTGAAGAAGCTGGTCGACGCCGGCGCCAAGGCCGAAGTGAAGTGATTCATGCGGGCGGGCGCCGCAAGGCAACCGCCCCATGCGCTGCAAGAGAGCAGCGAACGAAGTCCATCAAGGACTGCCGCGGAACCGGCTTCGCCGGGCTGCAGGCAGAGCCCCCTCGGGGGGTGGCGAGGACGCCGGCACAGCCCGCGCCGCAGCCTGGGGGCTTCGTTCAGTGTTCTCTGATCCGACTGCAGAGAACAGGTTTGGTCGGGCTCCGGTGCAACGCCGGGGTTGTCCGCCAGCGGCAGGTAGTGGCCTGCCACCAAGCCTCGGGTGCAAGACCCGAGATGCCAGTCGTTGACGGAGCCCTGCCAAGGCCAGGCCGGGGTTCCCGACACGGAGAGTTCAATGGCGCAAGCAACCCCCTACACGTACACCGAGCGCAAGCGCATCCGCAAGAGCTTCGGCAAGCGTGCGAGCGTTCTCAACGTCCCCTACCTGCTGACGATGCAGCGGGAGTCCTACGTGGCGTTCCTACAGAAGGACGTGCCACCGGCCAAGCGCAAGCCCGAAGGGTTGCAGGCCGCCTTCCTCTCGGCGTTCCCGATCACATCCCACAACGGCTTCGTGGAGATGAAGTTCATCGAGTTCAACATCGCGAAGCCGCCGTTCGACGTGCGCGAATGCCAGCAGCGCGGGCTGACCTACGCCGCCGCTGTGCGCGCGAAGCTGCAGATGATCATCTACGACCGCGAGTCGCACCCGGCGAAGGTGGTCAAGGAGATCAAGGAGCAGGAGGTCTACATGGGCGAAGTGCCGCTCATGACCGACTACGGCTCCTTCGTCGTCAACGGCACCGAGCGCGTGATCGTCAGCCAGCTGCACCGCAGCCCGGGCGTGTTCTTCGAGCACGACAAGGGCAAGACGCACAGCTCGGGCAAGCTGCTGTTCAGCGCGCGCATCATCCCGTACCGCGGTTCGTGGCTGGACTTCGAGTTCGACCCGAAGGACATCCTGTTCTTCCGCGTCGACCGCCGCCGCAAGATGCCGGTGACGATCCTGCTCAAGGCGATCGGCCTGAACCCCGAGCAGATCCTGGCGCATTTCTTCGTCAACGACACCTTCCGCCTGATGGACTCGGGTGCGCAGATGGAGTTCGTGCCCGAGCGCCTGAAGGGCGAGGTCGCGCGCTTCGACCTGACCGACAAGAACGGCAGCGTCGTCGTCGAGAAGGACAAGCGCATCACCGCGCGCCACGTCAGGCAGCTCGAGACCACCGGGACCGGCTTCGTCAGCGTGCCCGAGGACTACCTCGTCGGCCGCGTCATCGCGCGCAACATGGTCGACCCCGACACGGGCGAGATCGTCGCGAAGGCCAACGACGAGCTGACCGAGGCGCTGCTGAAGAAGCTGCGCGCGGCCGGCATCAAGGACATCCAGTGCCTGTACACGAACGAGCTGAACCAGGGCGCCTACATCAGCCAGACGCTGGCCGCTGACGAGACCGCCGACCAGCTCGCCGCGCGCGTGGCGATCTACCGCATGATGCGCCCCGGCGAACCGCCGACCGAGGACGCCGTCGAAGCGCTGTTCCATCGTCTCTTCTACAGCGAGGACACCTACGACCTGAGCCGCGTCGGCCGGATGAAGTTCAACGCCCGCGTCGGCCGTGACGCGCCCGAAGGCAAGATGACGCTGTCGAACGAGGACATCCTCGACGTCGTCAAGATCCTCGTCGACCTGCGCAACGGCAACGGCGAGGTCGACGACATCGACCACCTCGGCAACCGCCGCGTGCGCTGCGTCGGCGAACTGGCCGAGAACCAGTACCGCTCGGGCCTGGCGCGCATCGAGAAGGCCGTGAAGGAGCGTCTCGGCCAGGCCGAGACCGAAGCGCTGATGCCGCACGACCTGATCAACTCCAAGCCGATCAGCGCCGCGCTGAAGGAGTTCTTCGGCGCGAGCCAGCTCAGCCAGTTCATGGACCAGACCAACCCGCTGTCCGAGATCACGCACAAGCGGCGCGTCTCGGCACTGGGCCCGGGTGGCCTGACGCGCGAGCGCGCCGGCTTCGAGGTGCGCGACGTGCACCCCACCCACTACGGCCGTGTCTGCCCGATCGAGACGCCGGAAGGCCCGAACATCGGCCTGATCAACTCTCTGGCGCTTTATGCCCAGCTCAACGAGTACGGCTTCCTCGAGACGCCTTACCGCCGCGTCGTCGACGGCAAGGTGACGATGGAGATCGACTACCTGTCGGCGATCGAGGAAGGCAAGTACGTCATCGCGCAGGCGAACGCTTCGCTGGACAAGGACGGCAAGCTGGTCGACGAGCTGGTCTCGGCGCGCGAGAACGGCGAATCGGTGCTGCTGTCGCCCGAGCGCGTGCAGTACATGGACGTGGCGCCGACGCAGATCGTCTCGGTCGCCGCGTCGCTCGTGCCTTTCCTGGAGCACGACGACGCCAACCGCGCGCTGATGGGTGCGAACATGCAGCGCCAGGCGGTGCCGGTGCTGCGCCCGGAAAAGGCGCTGGTCGGCACCGGCGTCGAGCGCGTCGCCGCGGTCGACTCGGGCACGGTCGTCACCGCGCGCCGTGGCGGCATCGTCGACTACGTCGACACGAACCGGATCGTGATCCGCGTCAACGACGCGGAGACGGTGGCGGGCGAGGTCGGCGTCGACATCTACAACCTGATCAAGTACCAGCGTTCGAACCAGAACACGAACATCCACCAGCGCCCGATCGTCAAGCGCGGTGACCATGTCGCCAGCGGCGACGTGGTTGCCGACGGCGCGAGCACCGACCTCGGCGAGCTCGCGCTGGGGCAGAACATGCTGGTCGCGTTCATGCCCTGGAACGGCTACAACTTCGAGGACTCGATCCTGATCAGCGAACGCGTCGTCGCCGAAGACCGCTACACCTCGATCCACATCGAGGAGCTGGTGGTCATGGCGCGCGACACCAAGCTGGGCAGCGAAGAGATCACGCGCGACATCCCGAACCTGAGCGAGCAGCAGCTCGCGCGCCTGGACGAATCGGGCATCGTCTACATCGGTGCCGAGGTGAACCCGGGCGACGTGCTGGTCGGCAAGGTCACGCCCAAGGGCGAGACCACGCTGACGCCGGAAGAGAAGCTGCTGCGCGCGATCTTCGGCGAGAAGGCGTCCGACGTGAAGGACACCTCGCTGCGCGTCGACCAGGGCACGAACGGCACCGTGATCGACGTCCAGGTCTTCACCCGCGAGGGCATCCAGCGCGACAAGCGCGCGCAGCAGATCATCGACGACGAGCTCAAGCGCTTCCGCCTCGACCTGAACGACCAGCTGCGCATCGTCGAGGCCGACGCGTTCGACCGGATCGAGAAGCTGCTGGTGGGCAAGGTCGCCAACGGCGGCCCGCAGAAGATCGCCAAGGGCACGACTCTCGACAAGGCCTACCTGGCCAGCGTCGAGAAGCACCACTGGTTCGACATCCGCCCGGCCGACGACGACGTGGCCAACCAGCTCGAGAGCATCAAGAACAGCCTCGAGCAGACGCGCCACAGCTTCGACCTCGCGTTCGAGGAGAAGCGCAAGAAGCTGACGCAGGGCGACGAGCTGCCCGCCGGCGTGCTGAAGATGGTGAAGGTCTACCTCGCCGTCAAGCGCCGCCTGCAGCCCGGCGACAAGATGGCCGGCCGCCACGGCAACAAGGGCGTGGTCTCGAAGATCGTCGCCGTCGAGGACATGCCCTACATGGCCGACGGCACGCCGTGCGACATCGTGCTCAACCCGCTGGGCGTGCCTTCGCGCATGAACGTGGGCCAGGTGCTCGAGGTGCACCTGGGCTGGGCCGGCAAGGGCATCGGCCAGCGCATCGGCGACATGCTGCAGCAGCAGGCCAAGGTGGCCGAGATCCGCAAGTTCATGGACGAGCTCTACAACAAGAGCGGCGGCAAGAGCGAGCGGCTGGACGAGCTGAGCGACGAGCAGGTGCTCGAGATGGCGCAGAACCTGAGCCACGGCGTGCCGTTCGCGACGCCCGTCTTCGACGGCGCGGCCGAGAGCGAGATCCGCGCGATGCTCAAGCTCGCCTTCCCGGACGACATCGCCGCGCGCAAGGGGCTGACGGCGACGCGCACGCAGGCCACGCTGCACGACGGCCGCACCGGCGAGGCGTTCGAGCGCCCCGTCACCGTGGGCTACATGCACGTGCTCAAGCTGCACCACCTGGTCGACGACAAGATGCACGCGCGCTCGACCGGCCCGTACAGCCTGGTCACGCAGCAGCCGCTGGGCGGCAAGGCGCAGTTCGGCGGCCAGCGCTTCGGCGAAATGGAAGTCTGGGCGCTGGAAGCCTATGGCGCGAGCTACATCCTCCAGGAGATGCTCACCGTCAAGTCCGACGACGTGAACGGTCGCACCAAGGTCTATGAGTCCATCGTGAAGGGTGAGCACGCCATCGAGGCGGGCATGCCCGAATCGTTCAACGTCCTGGTCAAGGAGATCCGTTCCCTTGGCATCGACATTGAACTTGAACGCAATTAAGGAGCAGATGCATGAAGGGACTACTCGACCTTTTCAAGCAGTTCACCCCCGACGAACATTTCGACGCGATCAAGATCGGGCTTGCCAGCCCGGAGAAGATCCGCAGCTGGTCGTTCGGCGAGGTGAAGAAGCCCGAGACCATCAACTACCGCACCTTCAAGCCGGAACGCGACGGCAGCGACTTCAGGAACCAGATGTGCGCGCAAGGCGCGGCCAGGTCGATGTGACCCATGCGCTCGCGCCGCACCTTGGTCTGCGTGACCTC
>MEGM01000165.1 GCA_001725505.1 Rubrivivax sp. SCN 70-15
CCGTCCGGCGGCGTGATCGTGTTCGGTGATCACACCTGCATCATCAAGTACGTGGACTTCGACTTTGTGGTCGGTGCTGATGGGACGCAGTTGTTTTCCGCGAAGACCGATGTTCTGCCGCGCTTTCTCGCCTACCAATTGCAGAACTCGGGAATCGAATCGACAGGCTACAACCGCCACTTCAAGTTTCTGGCGGCTCGCTGGTTCAATTTGCCTGGGTTCGAAGAGCAAGAGGCCATCGTGCGTGTGCTGTCAGACATGGACGCCGAAATCGCCATCCTCGAAGCCCGACGTGAGAAGGCCCGCCAACTCAAGCAGGGCATGATGCAGGCGCTGCTGACCGGCCGGATCCGGCTGGCGTGACCGCACCGGTCCGCGGCAGCCTCAAGGCTCCCGATGGCTCAGGTTGGCGAAGTTCCACTCGTCGGTGGCCTGGATCGCTTGCCAGCGAAACTCGCCGCCTGAGATGACTTGGCTGAGATCCTGGTCGACCTCGATGCCCTCGCACGCCGCCAGCTCGCCGACGAAGCGGCCGAACGCCGCAAGGATGGCAGCGCGTCCGTCGGGGTCGGTGTTCCAGGTGGCCTCGTCGACCACGAAGTAGACGGCGACGTGGTAACGCTGGCCGGGTTCCAGTTCGGCGTCGCTTTCGGCGATGGCCACGCGGACCTCGGCGATCTCATCGGCCAGCGGCTCCAGCGCCTCTTCGAGCGCGTCCTTGGCGCCGCTGATTCGGTCGACGAAGGCATCCGGCCACGACGGGCGAGAGGCACGCAGTGCGTACCAGGCGAGTACGCGCCGCGCCGCCACCTCGCTCAGGTATCGCGCGGGGTCGGGGCGGTGCGCCGCCAGCAGCTCGCGCGGGATGATGTACCGGTCGGCGATGGCGTGGGCGCCAAGTACCAGCTCGGCATGCGTGCCACGGTTGGGGCGGAAGTCGAGATAGCGGGTTGATTGCAGATCGCGCCGCCCCTTGCGCGGCTTGCCCGCCACCGGCCTGCAGTGGAGCGCCTCCACATAGGGCTCTGCGTCCAGGCGGGTGGCCAGGATGTCGCAGGTCTGCGAGATGACCACCAGCCAGTCGTCGGCCCCGACCGGCGTTGGGGCCTGCCCAGGCCTCGTCAGGTGCGGCGCAAGCTGCGGCAGCGGGCCGGCCGGCAGGACGGAGCCTGTCTGCCAACCACGCTGCGCCACGTCGTCGCCAAACGCCACGGATGTGCCCCCTTACTCATCGCTGGGCAGCGATCGGATGGAGGGCCTGCGCTTGAAGCCGGCATCGGCCAGGCGCTGGCTCAGTGTCTTGGGTTGGGCCTGGAGCTTGGCAGTCAGTTCATCGAAGGCGGCGCGCAGCGCGGCCTCGTCGATCGCATCGGCCGACAGCAGGGCGAACAGCGTGCTGCCATTGGCCGGCGGCTCGTGCGCGACAGAGCGCAGCGGCGCTGACGACCGGTCTTGCCAGGCCTTGGCCACACGCTCGACCGCGGCCAGGCGCTGGCGCTTGGCGTCCTGCATGCGCACGTCGTCCGCGGCATCGAGCCAGCGGTAGAGCTGTGGCCGCGACAGGCCGAGCACAGCGGCCAGGTCCTGCGTCGTGAAGCCGAGTGCTGCCTGGATCGCGGCCAGCCGCTCCACGCGCAGACGCGCGGCGGCCGTCGTGGTGCGGCGTTGCTGGGTGGCAGCATGCTCGAAGGCCTCGCGGGCTTGCTCGGCCCATTGTTCCCAACTGGCCTCTTGGGCGTCGGCTGGCGCGGCGTCAATGACGGAAGTTGCCGTGGTGGACCAGCTCCTGTCGCACAACGCGTAGCGGGTGGCGCCCGTGAGCTGATGCGTGACCAGAAACGCCGGCCCCGCCGCTTGGATGAGCAGCGGCGCCGAATGTCCGTGGAACAAGTGGACAGTGGGATAGATGGGCGCGTCGGCCTCTTCGACGGCGTCGATGAGCGCCGCCGGGCGTTGCTGGTAGATCGTGGCGTCGCGAGGCGTGTAGGTCCGGGGCCGGATGAACGCGCTCACATCCACTCCCCGCGTGCGGTGGCCGACAGCGCCGACTTGAAGGTCTTCGAGGTGAGCTTCTGCATGGCGGTGTAGTGGTCCAGCAGTTCGTTGGCTTCGAACACGCGGCCGATTTCCCTGAGGCAATCAGTATCCACGAAGCCGATCGGCTGGCTGGCCTTGAGGCGCGCTTCGGCTTCCAGCATCACCGCGGGCTTTGCCAGCGGCAACGCGTTGAAGTCCGGGGGCAGCAGCATGCCCTGCGGAGACGGTGCACCGGCACGCAGGTTGACGATGCTGCCGTCGAACTGGAAGGCGGCGGCCCACATGGAACCCGTGCACTGCGCCCCGTCGGGGACGATGCCCTTCAGGTTGTCGACCAGGTAGTCGCCAGGAGCCTTGCCCGCGCTCGGCACGATGAGGTCGACGTAGCGCAGCCCGGCGCGTTCGACGAAGGCGCCTAGGTCGGCCTGCTGGGTGGCGTCGAGCACTTCGGCCCAGCGGCTGAGGAAATCGCTCGACTGTAGGTAGCTGGTGGCGTGCAGCGAGATGGCGCGGGTGCCGAGCTGCACTCCCAGCCTTTGGTCGGCCGACATCAATTGCCACAGCGGCTGGGCGCTGGGCTTGGCGCCATCGACAACCAGTTCCTTGGCTTCCAGCGTCCGCGGGAAGCTGCTGCGCAGCCGGTCTTGCAGGCCGGGCACCTTGCCGGCCAGGGAGTAGTAGGGCGAGATCACTAGCTCCGCGACGACGTAAACGAGCGGTGGCTGGCGCCACGTGCCGAGCGCGGTGGTGGTCATGGTGGCTCCTGGGGCGGGTGGCAACCTCTCTCTCCGGAAAGGCTGGAAGTAGTTTACAGATAAGTTGACACTGAAAACGTCGGGTTTGTTCCGCCTCCCGTGATCGAGTGCCCGTCGGGGCCTCGGTTTTATCGCGCCTTATCTGGATTCCGATAAAGCGGCTGCAGCGGCGGCGCTCCTGGGTTGATAGCTATCTATTCGTCCTTATGCGGTCAGGGTCGTATAAGGTGGCATAAGTCGCTATAGTGGCGCCTGCCATGGACAAGATCCGCAACCCCTTCTCGCCGGGCGCGGGCTCGCCGCCGCCCGAGCTGGCCGGCCGCGAAGGCATCCTGGAGCAGGCTCGGGTGCTGTTCGGACGCGTGCTCGCCAGGCGGCCCGAGAAGAGCTTGCTGCTGACAGGCCTGCGCGGCGTGGGCAAGACCGTACTGCTCAATCAAATCGAGCGCATTGCCCTGGCCGAAGGCTTTCGAACCATCTTGGTCGAAGCGCACGAAGGCAAGCCGCTGGCCGTGCTGCTGGCGCCTCACTTGCGCCGCTTGCTGTTCGACCTGGACCGGGTGAAGGCGGCTGGAGACAAGGTGCGCCGCGGCCTGGGCGTGCTGCGCAGCTTCATCGGTGCCATCAAGGTGAAGGTGGGTGATCTGGACATCGGCCTGGACATCGAGCCCGAGCCTGGCTCGGCCGACAGTGGTGACCTGGAGGTCGATCTGCCCAACCTGTTCGTGGCCGTGGGCGAGGCGGCACAGGAGAGGGGCGCAGCCGTCGCCATCCTGATCGACGAGATCCAGTACTTCAGCACCGACGAGCTGAGTGCGCTGATCATGGCCATGCATCGCATGCAGCAGCGCCAACTGCCGCTGGTGCTGGTGGGGGCAGGTCTGCCGATCCTGCCCGGGCTGGCCGGTGAGTCGAAGTCGTATGCCGAGCGGCTGTTCAACTTCCCCGCCGTGGGGCCGTTGCCTGAGCCAGACGCGGCGCGCGCACTGCAGGACCCCGTGCAGGCCGAGGGCGTGGCGTTCGACCTCGATGCGTTGCACGAGATCTTCCGGCTCACCCAGGGGTATCCGTACTTTCTGCAGGAGTGGGGCTACCAGGCCTGGAACCACGCAGCGGCCTCGCCTATCGGCGTAGACGTGATCCGCGAAACGAGCGAGCTGGTGTCGCAGCGCCTGGACGAGAACTTCTTCCGCGTGCGCTTCGACCGGCTGACGCCGCGGGAGAAGACCTACCTGCGCGCCATGGCCGAACTGGGCGAAGGGCCGTACCGAACCGGCGACATCGCCGACAAGCTGGGCGTGAAGACCACGAGCCTGGCTCCGGTTCGCGCTAACCTGATCAAGAAGGGCATGGTCTATAGCCCATCGCACGGCGAGATGGCCTTCACCGTGCCGCTGTTCGATGCCTTCATGCGGCGCGCCATGCCGCGCTTCGAGCCCTGACGGCGAGGTTACCGTGCCCAGCGTCGGCCAGATCGAGAAGAAGACGCAAGAGCGGGTGCTGGTGCTGCTGAGCCAGCGCCTGGGCTACACCTACCTGGGCGACTGGATCGACCGGCCCGCCAACTCGAACATCGAGGCCGAACGCCTGAAGGCCTGGCTTGCCAGCCAGGGTGTGAGCGACACGCTGGCCGCACGCGCCTTGTTCGAGCTGCAGAAGGTGGCCAACGACACCAGCAAGAGCCTCTACGACCGCAACCATGCCGTCTACCGCCTGCTGCGCTATGGCGTGAAGGTGCGGCCCGAGGCGGGAGAGAACACGGTCACCGTGTGGCTGGTGAAGTGGGCAGATCCGCTGGCCAACGACTTCGCGGTGGCCGAGGAAGTGACCGTCCCCGGAGGCGATCTGGTCAGTGGCGCCAAAGCCAGCACCAAGCGGCCCGATGTGGTGCTGTACGTCAACGGCATCGCGCTGGGCGTGCTGGAGTTGAAGCGTTCCACGGTGTCGGTGTCCGAAGGCATCCGCCAGAACCTGGACAACCAGAAGAAGGAGTTCATCCAACCCTTCTTCTCGACAATGCAGTGGGTGATGGCGGGCAACGACACCGAAGGCCTGCGATACGCCACCATCGAGACGCCCGAGAAGTATTGGCTCTCCTGGGTTGAAGAGACCGGCGAGTTCGCCGACGAGCCCAACCTGCTGGACCGGCACCTGCTGCAGTTGTGCGCGAAGCAACGGTTCCTGCAGCTGATCCACGACTTCATTGTCTTCGATGCCGGCATCAAGAAGGTGTGCCGACAGAACCAGTACTTCGGCGTGGTGGCGGCGCAGGAGTTCATCCGGCGGCGCGAGGGCGGGATCATCTGGCACACCCAGGGCAGCGGCAAGTCGCTGACGATGGTTTGGCTGGCCAAGTGGATCCGCGAAAACCGTTCCGGTGCCCGCGTGCTCATCATCACCGACCGCACCGAGTTGGACGAGCAGATCGAGAAGGTGTTCCTCGGCGTCAGCGAGAACATCTACCGCACGAAGAGCGGGGCCGATCTGATCGAGACGCTCGGCCAGGCCGAAGAGTCGCTGATCTGCACGCTGGTGCACAAGTTCGGCGGCAAGGACGATGACGCCGGGGCCGAGGGCGCGGCGGCCGCCAAGGCCTTCGTCGATGCACTGCGCAAGGTGCCGCCGGGGTGGAAGGAGCAGGGCGACTTGCATGTCTTCGTGGACGAATGCCACCGCACGCAGAGCGGCGACCTGCACAAAGCCATGAAGGCGCTGCTGCCGAGCGCCCTGTTCATCGGCTTCACCGGCACACCGCTGTTGAAGGCCGACAAGGCGCGGAGCATCGAAGTCTTCGGGCGCTACATCCACACCTACAAGTTCGACCAGGCGGTGCGCGAGGGCGTGGTGCTCGACCTGCGCTACGAGGCGCGTGACATTGACCAGTCCATCACCGCGCAGAAGAAGATCGACGAGTGGTTCGAGGCCAAGACCAAGGGCCTGAACGACCTGGCCAAGGCGCAGTTGAAGCAGAAGTGGGGCACGATGCAACGCGTGCTCTCAAGCCAGTCGCGGCTGGAGAAGATCGTGGCCGACATCCTGCTGGACATGAGCACCCGGCCACGGTTGATGGACGGCCACGGCAACGCGATGCTGGTGGCGGGCAGCATCTACGAGGCGTGCAAGTTTTACGAGCTGTTCGCTAAGACCGAACTGAAGGGCAAGTGCGCCATCGTCACCAGCTACATGCCCACGACGGCCGATGCCAAGGGCGAAGCCACGGGCGAGGGCGAGACGGACAACCTGCGCAAGTACCAGGTCTACCGGCAGATGCTGGCCGACTGGTTCAACGAGCCCGAGGACGTGGCGGCCGGGAAGGCCGAGCTGTTCGAGAAGCAGGCCAAGAAGCGCTTCATTGAGCAGCCTGGGCAACTGAAGCTGCTGATCGTGGTCGACAAGCTGCTCACCGGCTTCGACTCGCCACCGGCCACTTACCTGTACATCGACAAGAAGATGCAGGATCACGGGCTGTTCCAGGCCATCTGCCGCGTGAACCGCCTTGACGGTGAAGACAAGCCGTACGGCTACATCATCGACTACAAGGACCTGTTCAAGCCGCTGGAAGGCGCGGTGCGCGACTACACCAGCGGCGCATTCGACGCCTTCGACGAAGACGATGTGAAGGGCCTGCTCAAGGACCGTCTGGCCGAGGCACGGCAAGACCTGGAGGAAGCCCGCGAGGCCGTCAAGGCGCTGTGCGATCCGGTGCTGCAGCCCAGGGACTCCGCTGCCTACATGCGCTTCTTCTGCGCGGTGGAGTCAGGCAATGCCGAGCAGCTGAAGGCCAACGAGCCCAAGCGGCTGAAGCTCTACAAATACGCAGCGGCGCTGTTGCGCGCCTACGCAGCGCTGGCCAGCGAACTCGAAGCGGCTGGCTACTCGGCCGCCGACGTGCAGACGATCAAGGCCGAGGTGGACCACTTCACCAAGGTGCGCGACGAAATTCGCCTGGCCAGCGGGGACTACATCGACCTCAAGGCCTTCGAGCCGGCAATGCGGTACCTGATCGACACCTACATCCGCGCCGAGGAGAGCGAGAAGATCTCGGCCTTCGACGATCTGTCGTTGATCCAGTTGATCGTCGATCGGGGCGCTGCGGCGGTCGACGCGCTGCCGGCCTCGATTCGCAAGAACCAGACGGCAGTGGCCGAAACGATCGAGAACAACGTACGGCGCCTGATCGTCAAGGAATCGCCGGTGGACCCGGCGTACTACGAGAAGATGTCGAAGCTGCTCGACGCGCTGATCGCCCAGCGGCGCCAAGGGGTGATCGACTACAAGAAGTACCTGGACGAGATCGCGGCGCTGACCAAGGCAGCCACGACGCCGGGAGGCGCGCCGGCGAGCTATCCGCCGGCCGTGGATACCCCGGCGAAACGGGCGCTGTACAACAACCTCGGCAAGGACGGCACATTGACCCTGGCCATCGACGCGGCCTTGCAGACGAGTCGCCAGGACGGTTGGCGCTCCAACGCGATGAAGCTCAAGCGCGTGCGCGCTGCGATCCATGCCGTCATGACCCAGCATGCGGCGCGATTGGTCGAGCCGCTGCCCGGGCAGGCGCAGGAGGCGCCGCAGGGTTCGCTCGGCGTGTCGCCTGCTGACATCGAGGCGGCGACCGATAAGGTGCTCGAACTGGCCAAGAACCAGCATGAGTACTGAGACCGTGCTGCGGGTGGCCGGCCTCACGATCAACGTGGTGCGTAAGGACATCAAGAACCTGCACCTGGGCGTCTACCCGCCGGCGGGGCGGGTGCGGGTGGCAGCGCCGCTGGTGATCAGCGACGAGGCGGTGCGTCTGGCGGTGATCGACAAGCTGGCCTGGATCAAGCTGCAGCGATCGAAGTTCGAGCAGCAGCCGCGCCAGTCGGAACGCGAGATGGCGGTGGGCGAGAGCCACTACGTCTTCGGCCGCCGCTACAGGCTGCGGGTGCACGAGGCCGAAGGCGCCCCGCGGGTGGCGATGCGAGGGATCGCGTCGCTCGACCTCTTCGTGCGCCCTGGAGCGAGTCAAGCGCAGCGCGCAGCTGTGTTGGACCGCTGGTACCGCGAGCAGCTCAAGGCCTTGGCCACACCGATGGTCGCGACGTGGCAAGCCAAGCTCGGCGTCCAGGCGAGAGCCTGGGGCGTCAAGCGGATGAAGACGAAGTGGGGCAGCTGCACCCCAGCCAGCCGCCGCGTTTGGCTGAACTCCGAGCTGGCCAAGAAGCCGGTCGAGTGCATCGAGTACATCGTCGTGCACGAGCTGCTGCACCTGGCCGAGCCCAATCACGGCGAGCGCTTCATTGCGCTCATGAATCGTCACCTGCCGCGTTGGGCGGCGACGCAGAAGCGGCTGAACGCGGCGCCACTCGGGCACGAAGAATGGAGCTTCTGAACCACTCAGCTGGTAGCTCGCGAGCCGTCGACGCGCCTGACAGTTGCCAGAGGCGGAAATGCTGCTGACGGAACTGGGCACGGGCGACATCCCGGAGGTCTATCGCCGGTTCGCTGAGTTAGTTGGCGAGGCCCACTGGCGCAACAGGATCAGGAAGATCAAGGAAGAGATCCGCGGCAATCGCTTTCTTGGGGAGTTTCTGCGCGGCGAGAACGCGCTGTGCTTTCAGCTTGAACACCTGCGGGAGCTTCAGACCCGCTACGGCAGCATCCCGGCCTGGGAGGTCAACAACCGGGAGATCTATCATGCGATGAGCTTCGCTGCCCAGGTGCTCTCGCTGGCGCAGGTGTCCCCCAGCGAGTCCACGACGCCTTGAACAAGCCCGACGCTATGCGTGCCCTTCGGCTTGAGCTGAGTGCCGCGACGCATTTCGCCCGTCGCTCACGGAGGCTGACGTGGCCGGAGATGACCGGCGGCGGTACCTTCGATCTGCTCGTCGAGGACGTAGGCCCCGACGGCCTGGAAGTGGAGTGCAAGTCGATCGGAGAAGACAAGGGCCGTAAGGTCCACAAGCGTGAAGCGCTGGACTTCTATGGGCTGCTGTGGCCTCACCTCCAGCCAACGATCAAGGGACTGCAGTCGGGGCTGTCTGCTGTGCTGACGCTGCAGGGCAGACTGCCCGAGCGGCACGCCCAACGCGTCGATCTGGCTCGGGGCTTTGCGAGGGCGATCTTTGCCGGCAAGAGCACTTCGCTGCCGGACGGCTCGGGCGTGCGTATCAGCGAGTTCGATCCTGCGGTTCTGGGCGACATTCCAAACGGCGTTCAACCCTCGGAGGTTCGCGCCACGATCGACCAAGTCAGCGAGACGCAAAACCGCCAAACTATGGTGGTCGGCACCCATGCAGGCGGTGCTTTGGCGCTGACCCTACAGAGTTCGCAAGATGATGCGCTGATGAAGGCCATCTTCGACACGCTCAGCGACTCGGCGCGCCGGCAGTTCTCGGGCACCCGGGGTGCGATGTTTCTGGTTGGTCTTCATGGCCTTGGCGGCGATCAACTCTTCTCCGTCGCGCAGCAAGACCAAGATATCAGCCAGACGCCTACGGCCCTTCGGATCGCGGTCAGTCGCTTCCTGAGTGGTGAAGGCCGGGACCACGTGGTGGGCGTCGGGTTCCTCAGCGAAAGCGGGCTGCAGCCGCTGGAGGCTGGGCTCGTAGAGTCAGGTGGCACCGCTTACTACTTTCCCAAGCGGGAGAGCCCGAAATGGTCAGAAGACTTCAGCGGCCTCTTCGCTTGGAATCACCCAAACGCCCAACTCGGGGCTGACGGGTTGGGCAGATCACCGTGAGCCCGTCAGGCTGGTGCACCTTCCTAAGCTCCTCCCAGAGTGGCTCTGGGTTTCTGAATCGGATGGACCTGGGTCGCAGACTCGAGCGGACGAGTTCGTTCTCAAGCGTTTGTCGCGCGCGCGGCCATAATGCAGGCCATGTCTGCGATCCGTCCGATCACCGCAGCGCGCTCCGGTTGGCGTTGGCGCAAGCCATCAGCCTGACCACCCCTATGCGCCCTCAGCGGGCGCCTTCCGTCCCCACCCAGCACGGCGCGCCGGCTTCGCCAGCGTCGCAAAAAGCGGGTATCAAAGCGGGTACCGAATCAGGATGCTCTTCGGAACATCCAATGAAATCAAAGGGTTAGAGCGCATATGCTGCTGATGATCGACAACTACGACAGCTTCACCTACAACCTGGTGCAGTACTTCGGCGAGCTGGGCGAGGACGTGCGCGTGTTCCGCAACGACGAGATCACGCTCGAGGGGATCGCCGAGTTGCGGCCGGACCGGCTCGTGCTGTCGCCCGGGCCCTGCTCGCCGGCCGAGGCCGGCATCTGCATCGACGCGATCCGCCACTTCACGGGCCGGCTGCCGCTGCTCGGCGTGTGCCTGGGGCACCAGGCGATCGGCGCGGCGCTGGGGGGCAGGGTGGTGCGCGCGCAGGTGCAGATGCACGGCAAGCTCAGCACGATCCGCAACGACGGCCGCGGCGTCTACCGGGGGCTGCCGGAGCAGTTCAGGGTCGTGCGCTACCACTCGCTCGCGATCGAGCGCGAGTCGCTGCCGGCGGCGCTGGAGGTGACGTCGACGGCGCAGGACGGCGAGATCATGGGCGTGCGCCACCGCGAGCTGCCGCTCGAAGGCGTGCAGTTCCATCCGGAGTCGATCCTGAGCGAACATGGGCATGCGCTGCTGAAGAACTTCCTCGAGATGAAGGTGTCCCGATGATCGACCTGCGCAGCGATACCGTCACGAAGCCGACGCCGGCGATGCGCGCGGCGATGGCCGCGGCCGAAGTCGGCGACGACGTCTTCGGCGACGACCCGACCGTGAACGCGTTGCAGCAGCGCATCGCGGCGATGCTCGGCAAGGAGGCAGCGCTGTTCGTGCCCACCGGCACGCAGAGCAACCTGTGCGCACTGATGAGCCATTGCCAGCGCGGCGACGAGTACATCGTCGGCCAGATGGCGCACACCTACCGCTGGGAGGGCGGCGGCGCGGCGGTGCTGGGCAGCATCCAGCCTCAGCCGCTGTCGCAGGGCGCCGACGGCAGCCTCGCGCTGGCCGACATCGAGGCCAGCATCAAGCCCGACGACGCGCATTTCGCGATCACGCGGCTGCTCGCGCTCGAGAACACCTGGAGCGGCCAGGTGCTGCCGCTGGACTACATCGAGCAGGCCACCGCGCTCGCGCGGCGGCGCGGGCTGGCGACGCATCTGGATGGCGCGCGGCTGTTCAACGCCGTGGTTGCGTCGGGCGTGCCGGTGGCCGAGATCGCGCGCCATTTCGACACCGTCTCGGTCTGCTTCAGCAAGGGCCTGGGCGCGCCGGTGGGCTCGGCACTGGTCGGCTCGAAGGCGCTGATCGCTCGCGCCCACCGGGCGCGCAAGATGCTCGGCGGTGGCATGCGCCAGGCCGGCGTGCTGGCCGCGGCGGCGCTGTATGCGCTGGACCACCATGTCGAGCGGCTGGCCGAGGACCACGCCAACGCCAGGCGGCTGGCCGATGGGCTGCAGGGGCTGGCGGGCGTGAGCGTCGCGACGCCGCAGACGAACATGGTGTTCGTCGACCTGGCGCCGCATAAGGCGCCGGGCGTCGTCGAGCGGCTGCGCGCGGCGGGGGTGCTGTGCACCGGCCTGTACAGGCTGCGCCTGGTGACGCATCTCGACGTGTCGGCCGACGACATCGAGCGCGCGATCCGCGTGCTGCGCGAAACCCTCTAGGAGACTCCATGTCGATCACGAACACCGAGGCGCTGACGCGCATCATCGAGCACCGCGAGATCTTCCACGACGAGATGCTCACGCTGATGCGCCGCATCATGAGCGGCGAGATGTCGCCGGTGATGATCGCTGCCCTTGCGATGGGGCTGCGCGTCAAGAAGGAGACCATCGGCGAGATCGCCGCCGCGGCGCAGGTGATGCGCGAGTTCGCGACGCCGGTGGCGGTGGCCGACCGCACGCACCTGGTGGACATCGTCGGCACCGGCGGCGACAGCTCGCACACCTTCAACATCTCGACCGCGGCGACCTTCGTCGCCGCCGCCGCCGGCGCGCGCGTGGCCAAGCACGCGGGGCGCGCGGTGTCGTCGACCTCGGGTTCGGCCGACGTGATGGAGGCGCTGGGCGCCTACATCGGCCTGACGCCCGAGCAGGTGGCGCTGTGTCTCGACGAGACCGGCATCTGCTACATGTTCGCGCCCAACCACCACGCGGCGATGAAGCACGCCGCTCCGGTGCGCAAGGAGCTCGGCGTGCGCACGATCTTCAACATCCTCGGCCCGCTGACGAACCCGGCCGGTGCGCCGAACCAGCTGCTCGGCGTGTTCCACCCCGATCTGGTGGGGATCCAGGTGCGCGTGCTGCAGCGCCTGGGCAGCGAGCACGTGATGGTGGTCCACGGCATGAACGGCATGGACGAGATCTCGCTGTCGGGCGAGACGCTGGTCGGCGAGCTGCACCACGGCGAGGTGCGCGAGTACGCGGTGCACCCGAGCGACTTCGGGCTCCCGGTCTACGACTCGCGCGTGCTCAAGGTTGCGAACAAGGAGGAGTCGGTGCAGTGCATCCAGCGCGCGCTGGCCAACGAGGACGGCCCGATCCGCGACGTGGTGCTGCTCAACGCCGGCGCGGCCGTCTACTGCGCCGGCGTCGCTTCGTCGGTGACCGACGGCGTGCGGCGCGCGCGCGAGGCGGTGGCTTCGGGCAAGGCGATGGCCAAGCTGAGCCAGTTCGTCAGCGTGTCCAACAAGTTCCGACCCGCCGGAGCATGACCACCGACATCCTGGAGCGCATCGTCGCCGTCAAGCGCGAGGAAGTGGCCGCGGGCCAGGCGCGGCGCAGCCTCGCGAGCTGGCGCGCCGACGCCGAGTCGGCCCAGGCGCGGCGCGACCTGCGCGACTTCGAGGCGGCGCTGCGCGCGAAGATCGCCGCCGGCCGGGCCGCGGTGATCGCCGAGGTCAAGAAGGCGAGCCCGAGCAAGGGGGTGCTGCGCGAGCGCTTCGTGCCGGCCGAGATCGCCGCCAGCTACGCTGGCCATGGCGCCGCCTGCCTGAGCGTGCTCACCGACGAGCGCTTCTTCCAGGGTCATCCGGACTTCCTGCGCCAGGCGCGCTCGGCCTGCGCGCTGCCGGCGCTGCGCAAGGATTTCATGATCGACGAGTACCAGGTCGTCGAGGCGCGCGCGCTCGGCGCCGACTGCATCCTGCTCATCGCTGCCTGCCTGGACGACGCCCGGATGGCCGATCTCGAGGCCTGCGCCGTGGCGCTCGGCATGGCGGTGCTGGTCGAGGTCCACGATGGCGCCGAACTCGAGCGCGCGCTGCGGCTGAAGACGCCGCTGGTGGGCATCAACAACCGCAACCTCAAGACCTTCGACGTCACGCTGGAGACGACGCTCGGCCTGATCGCGAAGGTGCCGGCGGACCGGCTGCTGGTCACCGAATCGGGCATCCGCACGCCCGCCGACGTGCAGCGCCTGCGCGCGGCGGGCGTCGGCGCCTTCCTCGTCGGCGAGGCCTTCATGCGTGCGGCCGACCCTGGCGCGGCACTGGCGGCGCTCTTTCAGTGACCGCGGACGACCTGCCAGCGGCCTTCGCGTCGCTGCCTGCCGCATGGCGCGAGGTGCTGCCGGGCTGGAGCGGTGCGGCCGAGCAGGCGGTGGTCGAGCACGTGCGGGCGGCGTCCGACGGCCGGGAGATCGCACCGGCCGACCCGTTTCGGGCGCTGCGGCTGCTGCCGCCGCAGGCCGTGAAGGTGGTCGTCTTCGGCCAGGACCCCTACCCGCAGCCGGGTCACGCCGACGGGCTGGCCTTCTCGGCCGGCCGCGGCAAGCCGCATTCGCTGCGTCGGATATTCGACGTGCTGGAAGCCGACCGGCCCGGCTGGCGCCGGCCGGAGGTCTGGCGGCTCGACGGCTGGGCGCGCCAGGGTGCGCTGCTGTTGAACCCGGTGCTGACGGTCGAGGTGGGGCGGGCCGGCAGCCATGCCAACTGTGGTTGGCAGGCGCTTACATCCGAAATCGTCGAGGTTCTGTGTCGTCGCGAAGTGCCGCCGGTGTTCCTGCTCTGGGGGCGGGCGGCGAACGATTTCTTCGACGCAGCCTGTCCGCCGGGGAGCGCAGCGACCGTTCTGCGCACGCGCCACCCCTCGCACGACATGAAGCGGGAGTTCATGGCCGAGGGCAGCCACTTCGCAGCGACGGCCGACTCGCTGGACTGGTGGTCGCTGGCTGGTCGGCCCGGTTGAGCGTGCTATACTCACAGGCTCTCCGGAGGGGTGCCCGAGTGGCTAAAGGGGGCAGACTGTAAATCTGTTGGCTTACGCCTACGCTGGTTCGAATCCAGCCTCCTCCACCAAAGAGACGTGCGGTGACGCCCTGAGCGGGAGTAGTTCAATGGCAGAACCTTAGCCTTCCAAGCTAATGACGCGGGTTCGATTCCCGTCTCCCGCTCCAAGGAAGGCTGGTCTTCGAGACGTCGTTACGGGTCTGCCGACCGTGGCAGGCATTCTGTGGTCGCCAGACCCGTACCGATGCCCATGTGGCTCAGTGGTAGAGCACTCCCTTGGTAAGGGAGAGGTCGCG